>NZ_NXIB02000015.1 GCF_002412335.2 Tychonema bourrellyi FEM_GT703 | reverse complement strand
GACAGGGGCATGGGGCATGGGGCATTGTTGACTGTTGACTGTTGACCGTTGACTGTTAATTGTTGACAAATAACAACTAACCAATAACAACTAACAAATAACAAATAACCAATAACAACTAACCAATAACAAATAACAAATAACCAATAACAACTAACTATTTGTTTGATTTGCTATGGCATTCCGCCGCAGCATTTCTGGTTTAATTCGTCGCAATGCTGATGCTGTAAATCTGCGGTTCCACTCTTCATCAGAAATTTCTGCCAATTCCGCCAGTGTCGGCGCTATATTTTCAGGATAAGGCTCAAACTCCGCCACATCTGTTGGTTTGGCAAAACGCTGATTCCAAGGACAAACATCTTGACAAATGTCGCAACCTGCTACCCAACCTTGTAAATTAGATGCAATTTCGTCTGGCAGTTTTTCGGCTCGATTCTCGATCGTGTGATACGCTATACATCGATCGGCATTAACGACAAAAGGCTCAGTAATTGCCCCAGTCGGACACGCCTCAATACAGCGAGTACAAGTACCGCAATGTTGAGTATGTCCAGAATCTGGTACTAATTCCAAATTCGTCAAAACTTCACCCAAAAATACCCAAGAACCGTATTCCCGCGAAATTACATTACCATTTTTGGCAATCCAGCCAATCCCCGCCCGTTGCGCCCACACCTTATCCTGAATTGGCCCCGTATCAGCATAATACCGTGCTTCAATGCCTTCACCTTGCGATCGCACCCAATCTGCCAAAACCTTCAGTTTTTTGTGCAGGATTTTATGATAATCCCGTCCCCAACCGTAGCGAGAGATTTTGGCATATTCGGAACTTTCGGGGCGTTGATGAGGCGTATAGTAATTGATGGCGACACATATTAAGGACTTCACCTCTGGCATGGAAGCGCGAATATCCTGACGTTTCGGGTTAGCCATCCATCCCATATCCCCTTGATAACCTTTATCCAACCATGCCTGCAACCTTTGTGACTCCTGATCAGTGCCCTCGTCTACCAAAGCTATCCCAACCTTGTGAAATCCCAACTCTAGGGATTTTTGCTTAATTCGATCGCTATTTGTTGATGTTTTCATAAAGTAAATTCATACAGCACAAATTGTGCAATTAGTCTAGTGATATGAAACCAATCTAGTCCAAAAAGTCATAATACTTTCAAAATCTTTATATTTATAAATTTGATTTGTAATTTGTCAAAAATGTTACATAATTTTAATCAAGGGAGATAAGGTTCGCTAACTCAATTACCTCACTAAAAGCGCGAATCTCGCAACATACACATGGCAGTTAGTATTCAATCAGCTCAATCTATTTTCTCCAACACCGAGATTGCTAGCGTTGTTCCGTCTACTACGGATGCGTTCTACAAGCTCAGCGTTGAAGACCAACTGGCACTACTTTGGTATGCCTACACCGAAATGGGCATTTCCATCACCGCCGCCGCCCCAGGAGTAGCTAGCATGGCGCTTGTCGAAGGCATCCTGAGCGAAATCAAGCAAATGTCGGCGGCTGCTCAAAGCAAAACCATGTTTGACCTTGCTAGTAACGCTGACACCACAATCGGCCGCATCTACACATCCTTGCGCGTCAATACCAAACTTGGTTTTTGGTACGAGTTGGGACAGTTGATGAAGCAAGGCCTTGTCGCTCCGATTCCCGCTGGCTATCAAATGTCCCCCGAAGCCACCGCAGTCCTTGAAACCATCAAGAAACTCGATCCGGGTCAACAAATTACGGTACTTCGCAATACCGTAGTTCACATGGGCTACGACCCCGATTTCAGCCAAGAATACGGCAAACGCTCGGCTCCCCGCAGCACTCCCACGGCTCCCGATCAGCGGGTTAAAACCCAGATTGAAGGTATTAGCGAGCAGACTGTGCTTAGCTACATTGACAACATGAATGCCTTCGACTTTACTCCTGCTGTGGCTTTATTTGCCGAAGAAGGCGCTCTGCAACCACCATTCCAAAAGCCGATTGTGGGCCGCGAAGCCATCCTCAATTATATGCGGGAAGAGTGTATCGGACTCAAAATGATGCCACAACAAGGTGTATCCGAACCCGCAGAAGATGGATATCGCCAAGTGAAAGTGACTGGGAAAGTCGAAACTCCTTGGTTTGGCTCGAATGTGGGCATGAACATTGCGTGGCGTTTCTTGCTTGATCCTCAAGGTCAAATTTTCTTTGTGGCGATCGACCTATTAGCATCTCCCAAAGAATTGCTAAACTTGATCCGCAAGTAGAATTCTCCTGTTCTGTTGGTTAAACAAGACTCTAAGAAACCCAGATGCCCAGAGGTGTCTGGGTTTAATTCATGTGAGGCATAAAATCCCTATTCTTCCTCTTCCAAATCCCGATCTAAAATAGCTTCAAGATCCCGGACTCCATGAATAACACGCAAAATTTCTATCCCCTCATCTGTAGAACGATAAAAAATTAGATACTTTCTAAATCCTTTAATCGCCTGTTGCCTAATTCCAGCCAAGTTCGGATTAGAAAATTGACTTAATTTTCCCATTTGCGGAATTTTTCCTAGTTGCTTAAACGTTTCTTCTGCCGCTTGCAAAAATAAATCCGATGCGTCTAAGTTATCCTCAGCTATGTATGTTGCTAAACCAATTAAATCCTGGATAACCTGCGGTCGTTTGCTAACCTTGTTCATTAGTCCGACTCCGTTGACTGAGGCGAACACGCACTGCTTGTCGGACATCTTCCCAATCCGAGTCTGTCATTTCCGTCGCCTCTCCAGACTCCAAACCTTCTAATAACAAGTTTTCTAAACATTCTTGCGCCTTACGCTTTCGGTCGAGGCGAACTAACTCACGAAAATACTCGCTCAATGTACCATAACCGCCTTTGGCAACTCGCTCTTCAACATAAGAACGCATCGCCTCTGGCAGAGAAATATTAATACTTTTCATCTGCATTTTTTTAATTGCTACAATTTCTATTATGCCAGTTTATGCCAATTTTTGCCAACAATTACGCAAAAAAAGTGCGACTTTTGTCGCACCAGACCGTCCATAGCCATTCAAATCAAAAGGTTTTTTGTTAATTAACCAACATTGACCAATTAAGATTTTTCTGGCAAACTAGCTTCCAACTTCAAACAGTTACGACCATCTACTTGCAAACTGTAGTCAACCCGATCCATAAGTCTGCTCATAATCAGCCAGCCGTAGCCGCTTTCCTGTTTAGCTTCTGGATGTGGGGGATTGTAAGTATTCATTTCATAACCTTTACCGTAATCCCAAATTTCTAAACCAATGTCCCGATTTTTTAAATTTAAGCGAATTAAGACTGGCAACTCAGGTTGGTCTTTGTGAGCATGGCGGATGACGTTGGAATAGGCTTCTGCTAACACCAAGCGCAAACGATTTGATTGACGTGGCCAATCTACGTGCTCACCCAGCTCAACTTCCAAACTGCTCAGCAGCCAGTTTTCAACAATTGTCAAAAACCGCAAGTCGCTTGGTACGTGAAGCTCAGTATTCATAAAAAAATCCTGTAAGTTTAGAAATCCTGTGTCTTCTGACCAGGGATGAAATACGACAATCTGCGGCTTGTCAACTGAGGGGCTTCAGTTTTTGATTGAAGTCCCCGACGAGAAGTCGGGGTCGTTGACAGATTCAGAGAACTTCGAGAGAGAGTATAGTTTGGTCATCTTCCTGAACTGGATTGTCGGCTCGGATGTGAACCAACAAGTTGTCCAAGTTGAACGAACCAGGCTCCTCAATCAAAAGTTCCCAAAGTCCCTCTTGTTGTAACATCGAACGAGTTTGCTCTTCCCCAGGGACAGCTTTACTCATCACAGTAGCTTCAGTAATCCCATCACTCGTCAGCAGAAATACATCTCCTGATTTGAGGTCGATCGCACCCGATTTACCCTTCCAAACTGGTAGTATCCCCAAGGGAATGCCACGAGCTTTCAGGAAATTCGGTTCTACGGGTGTTGAACCACTAGCAGCTTGAGCTTTCACCTCCGAGTGAGACCAAACAATCGGATAAATGTGACCAGCATTAGCAAAAGCCATGTGTCCAGTTGAAGGTGTGTAACGAGCCACAACCATTGTAATAAAATGATTGTTGCCAATTAGGTCATCTGCCATACTACTATTCATGTTCGTCATGACTTGGCTTGGTTCAGGAGAAATTTCTTGGGAAAGTTCCCGTCGCATCACCGAAATCGCACTAGCCATAAATAGAGCAGCCGGAACACCCTTACCGGAAACATCCCCCACCGCTATCCAAATATCCCCTTGCGAGTGGACGTAGACTTCAAAAAAGTCGCCTCCAACTTCGCGGGCGGGATAGCAACAAGCTTGCACCCTGACAGTTTCAAAATCCGGCCAACTTTGACGCAACAAGTTTGTTTGGATTTGGCGGGCCACTTCCAACTCGTTTTGCATCTGCTGGGCTAAGTCCAGAGTCCGCTGATAGAGTTTGGCTTGAGAGAGAGCGAGGGCTGCTTGAGCTCCGACACCTTCTATTAACTCTATATCTTCCGGCGACCAAGTATTACTGTTGTCAAGTTGGCACAGCGCAAGTACCGCCAGAATGTCTTGCTGGTAAGTCAGTGGTACTGCAATTTCCACGGAGTTACCGTCGGGCTGACTGCCACTTTGCCGTTGAGTTTGGCGACTAGCTACGGCCTGAACCAGCAAGTTTTCATTAAAAGAAAAGCTGCTAGGTTCTGCTGTTTGGGCTTGGTACGGAAAAGTGCTCGGCAATAAGCGATCGCCCTCTACTGGCCGTAGCATACAATGGGTAGCCTCAAAAGTTTTACCTACGGTCTGGACAATAGTTTGTACCATACTGGAGTAATCTAGAGACCCGCGAATTACGCCCATCACCTCATTGAACAGAGACTCTTTGCGTAAAGCACGACGCAGTTCGACGCTGCGCTGCTTATAGTATTTGTAAGTTTCCGAGGCTTGATTGATAACTAATTTCAGTTCTTCAGGATTCCACGGCTTGGTGATGTATTTGAAAACTTGACCGGAGTTAATTGCCTCCACCAAGTCTTCAACATCTGTGTATCCTGTCAGCAGAATCCGAATCGTATCAGGAAACTGCTCGACAGTTTTTCCCAAAAACTCGGTGCCATTCATTTCTGGCATCCGCTGGTCAGATATAATCACCGCCATCTCGCCCTGTTCGTCTAAAACTTCAAGGGCGCTGAGGGCGCTATCTGCTTTGTAAACTTGAAAGTCGCGTCGAAACGTCCGGTACAGCAAATCCAAGTTGTCGGGTTCGTCATCGACTACCATTAGTTTCAGCTTGCTTCCATCTCCCCGACTCATGCTATTCCCTACTCCTAGGCGAATTAATCAGGTCTTAAACTCCGATTTACTCTGTAGTAGCTAAAATAAACCGGAACTCCGATCGACTTCAAATAAATGCTACCCAGCCGAATCAAATTAATTTTTCTGCCAGTCTGAGCTTAGCAGAACGAGCGCGGGGATTTCTACTTACTTCTTCCGATTGTGGAATAATCGGCTTTTTGGTCAGTACCTGCAAACAGTCCGTCCCTCGGAGTTGATGCTTAACTGGCCTATCTTCCAGGCTGTGAAAAGTAATAATTCCCAGCCTCCCACCGGGTTTCAACCACTTGGGTGCTTCGCCCAGGAAGGTTTCTAGAGATGCAAGTTCAGAGTTGACGGCTATCCTTAAAGCTTGGAAGGTGCGGGTGGCTGGATGGATTCTGCCGTTGCGCTGCTTGGGGGGGAAGGTGCTGGCGATCGCGCCTGCCAATTCTGTTGTACTTTCAAAAGGACGTTGGGCGACAATCCGCCTCGCGATGCGCCGCGACAATCGTTCCTCGCCGTATTTGTAAATAATATCTGCTAATTTAACTTCGTCCCAGTGATTGATAATCTCTTCTGCGGTCAAAGATTGCTGCTGGTTCATACGCATATCTAACTTAGCTGGATGGCGAAAACTAAAGCCACGTTCCGGTGTATCGAACTGAGCCGAACTCACGCCTAAGTCAGCTATGATACCATCAAATGTGGCATCTTGGGACTGATATTCAGCAAAATTGCCGTGCCAAAACTCAACGGGGGAGTTAGCAAATCGGGTTTGGCAAAAACGGATGGCTTGTTCATCGCGATCGATCGCCACCACTGTCACATCAGCCGCCGCCGCCAAAATCAAACCAGTGTGTCCGCCACCCCCAAGCGTCGCGTCCAAATAGCGGCCGCCGGGACGCACAGCCAAACCCGCAATTAATTCTTGACCCAAAACTGGAACGTGATAGGTGTCAATACAGACATCCGATGCAGAGGTATCCTTCTCAGAAAGCTCGATATCCTTCATAATCTATAACAGCGAAACAAAAATCAACAATAGCTAGTAGTCATTAGTTAGCAGTCATTAGTTATGAGTTCTCAGTCCTCAGTCCTCAGTCCAAAGTTAGAAAATTTGTTGCTACTAGACATCTCCTAAAAAGCTTGTCAAGAACAGGCAGGATGCCTGTTCCACAATAATTATGGGAGATGTCTACTGACTAATGACTGCTGACCAATTACCAATTACCAATGACCAATTACCCATCCCCAATTACCAATTATGTCAAGAATTGAGACTAGAACCGAACCGATGGTGCTCAACATGGGGCCGCACCACCCATCCATGCACGGGGTACTCCGGTTAATCGTCACCCTAGACGGCGAAGACGTAGTTGACTGCGAGCCTGTTTTGGGCTATCTGCACCGTGGGATGGAAAAAATTGCCGAAAATCGCACAAATGTGATGTACGTGCCCTACGTGAGCCGCTGGGACTACGCTGCGGGGATGTTTAACGAAGCGGTGACAGTCAATGCACCAGAAAAGTTGGCGAATATTGCTGTCCCCAAACGGGCCAGTTATATTCGGGTAATTATGCTGGAGTTGAACCGGATTGCTAACCACTTGATGTGGGTAGGGCCGTTTTTGGCGGACGTGGGAGCCCAAACTCCTTTTTTCTATACTATGCGCGATCGCGAACCAATTCTCGATTTGTGGGAAGCAGCCACAGGTTATCGCATGGTGAATAATAACTATTTCCGTATTGGCGGAGTTGCGGCCGATTTACCCTACGGTTGGGTAGATAAGTGCCAAGATTTCTGCGATTACTTCGTCCCCAAAATTGACGAATACGAGCGTTTAATTACCAACAATCCTATCTTCCGCCGCCGGATTGAAGGGCTGGGTACTATTTCTCGCAACGAAGCGATTAACTGGGGACTATCCGGTCCGATGTTGCGCGGTTCCGGCGTAAATTGGGATTTGCGGAAAGTTGACCATTACGAATGTTATGACGACTTCGACTGGGAAGTTTGTACAGAAGCTGCTGGCGATTGTTTGGCCCGGTATTTGGTGCGGATTCGGGAGATGCGCGAGTCTGTAAAAATTCTCTATCAAGCCTTGAAAGGACTCCCCGGCGGCCCTTACGAGAATTTGGAAGCGAAGCGAATGGAAAGCGGGCCAAAATCTGAATGGAATAGTTTTGACTATCAGTTTATTGGCAAAAAAGTTGCGCCGACTTTTAAGATTCCGAAGGGCGAACATTACGTGCGAGTTGAAAGTGGCAAGGGTGAGTTGGGGATTTATATTGTCGGGGATGATAGTACATTTCCTTGGCGCTGGAAGATTCGGGCTGCGGATTTTAATAATTTGCAGATTTTGCCTCACATTGTGCGCGGCGTGAAGATTGCGGATTTGGTAGCGATTTTGGGAAGTATCGACATTATTATGGGTTCGGTTGATAGGTAGACCCGCTGTTAGCAGTAAGGGCTTTAGTTATTAAACGAGTAGGACTAAAGCCCTGACTGTTAATAATGATATAATAAAATTCAAAGAACAGAGAGGTTGCAGAATGAATGTCAGCAAGCAAGAGTTCTACGTGATTATCGAACGAGATGAAGATGGCTATTATGTCGGGGAAGTCCCGCAGCTAAAAGCCTGTTACAGCCAAGGAGAAACTATTGATGAGTTGATTGTCAATATCAAAGAAGTTATTGCACTTTGTTTAGAAGAAGAGGGCGATCGTTTACTCCCTTCCCGGTAGAAGATAATTTACTTCTTCTTTTCTCTTCCTTCGTGTCCTTCGCGTCTTCGCGGTTCAATAATTCCATATTCTTCCAGTGGGAAGGGAGTATACTATTAAGGCTCTGCCTAATTTCTGTATAACAACAATCTCAAATTGGTGAACATCAATATTTCTCTCTTCTTTCTTCCTCTGTGTCCTCTGCGCCCTCTGTGGTTAAAAAAATCTTTATTTCATCTTTGCTTCGATAAATTATGACATTCCAGCAATCAGATATCAATGATAGTAACCCGGAACTATGCAATGTAATCTGCGAAAGAATTGCCGCAACTCCACAGCAGCGAATTACCTTTGCTGAATATATGGATTTGGCATTATATCACCCGCAGTATGGTTACTATAATCGCGATCGCCCGTCGATCGGCAAACAAGGCGATTTTATCACATCATCTCACTGGGGTGCTGATTTTGCCGAGGTTTTGGCGGAGCAATTTGTGGAAATGTGGGAATTGCTCGTTAGCGGAGCCCTCGAAGAGGATCGCCCTTTCAATTTCGCGATCGTCGAAATGGGGGCTGGGCGGGGAACTTTCGCCCAAAATGTGCTGCAATATCTGGAACGGCAACATCCCAATTTATTTAAAACTTTAACATACATTATTATCGAAGTTTCGCCAACACTCGAATCGGAACAACGGCAAATATTAGGTGACTTCGATCGTATCAAATGGTGTAATTGGGATGAAATAGTTGATGATTCAATTGTCGGTTGTTTCTTTTCTAATGAATTAGTCGATGCTTTCCCCGTGCATCAATTCATTCTGGAAAAAGAGGAACTTAGGGAAATATATATTACCACAGAAACACAAAAAAATCAACAAAAAAAGATAAATTTCATCGAGGTAGTTGGCGAAGTTTCCACGCCTAAAATTGCCGAATATTTTGAGTTATTGGGAGTCGATTTATCGGCGAGTGTTTACGGGGATGGTTATCGCAGTGAGGTGAATTTGGCGGCTTTGGATTGGATGAGTACAGTTGCTCAAAAGTTGCAGCGGGGATATTTGTTAACTATTGATTACGGCCATCCGGCGCACCGCTATTATAATCCGAGGCGCAGGGAGGGGACGCTACAGTGTTATTATCGCCATCGATATCACAATAATCCTTATATTAATGTGGGGCGGCAGGATTTAACGGCTCATGTTAATTTTACGGCGCTGGAAAGGCAGGGTGAATTGTGCGGTTTGGATGTGGTAGGGTTTACTCAGCAGGCTTTGTTTTTGATGGCGTTGGGTTTGGGCGATCGCATTGCTGCTCTATCCACAAGTATATTGGATGTGGCAACGTTGTTGCGGCGTAGGGAGGAGTTGCATAGAGCGATCGATCCGATGGGTTTGGGGGGTTTTGGGGTTTTGGTGCAGTCTAAGGGGTTGAGAGAGGGGGAGAAGGGGAGAACATTGAAGGGTTTGATAGTGCCTGATTAGTGATTCCTGATTGATTATTAACTAATTAAGCTGTTGAAAAACTAAAATGGGGCTGCTTAGAGCGGATTAACTCTCGTTTCTCGATCGCAGACAGTTGTCTAATAGTAGGGAGTAATTCTGTTAGTGCGATCGGTTGTTTTCCTACGATGCGTCTATATAATCGCATAATAATCAGTTTTCGTTGTGGTTAGCCAGATTCATTGCCTGCATCAAAGCTGCACCAGCACCAAAATTATCGTAGGGAGTTGGTAGGTAGTAAATATTGTAAGGTTCCAAAGGAAAAATATCCTCACTGATATCCTCTTCCGCCATGAGAATGCGGATTAACTCTCGTTTCTCGATCGCAGACAGTTGTCTAATAGTAGGGAGTAATTCTGTTAGTGCGATCGGTTGTTTTCCTACGATGCGTCTATATAATCGCATAATAATCAGTTTTCGTTGTGGTTAGCCAGATTCATTGCCTGCATCAAAGCTGCACCAGCACCAAAATTATCGTAGGGAGTTGGTAGGTAGTAAATATTGTAAGGTTCCAAAGGAAAAATATCCTCACTGATATCCTCTTCCGCCATGAGAATGCGGATTAACTCTCGTTTCTCGATCGCAGACAGTTGTCTAATAGTAGGGAGTAATTCTGTTAGTGCGATCGGTTGTTTTCCTACGATGCGTCTATGTTAACCGTAGCAGGTCAACGTAGTAATTGCAACTTTTAGGGGAGTTTGACAAAAAATGCCCAAAAATTGCTATAATAAAGAGTCTTAGAAATTTAACACTAAAAGCTGAGGTTAAAGTCGTGACAATAACTTCACAAGAAACAGATGTAGAAATTCAACAATTCCCGATTCTTCTGGGACAGGGAGGGGAAATTACCATTCCCCAGTTATTACAAGATGCTCTCAAGGTCGATCGGGGAGATATGCTGGTGCTACTCCAAATAGGTAATCTGATTGTGCTTGCTCCCAAACAACCTCAAGCTCCCAAACTAATCGATCGGATTGCAACGATTATGGAAAATGAAAATGTAGGTTTAAATGATTTATTGTCTGGTTTAGAAGCGGAGAGAGAGGCGATTTGGCGGGAGAAACAGTCTTAATGCGTAGGATATTTGCCGACTCCAGCGTATTAATTGCCGGGTGCGGATCTCGAAGGGGAGCTAGTCGTGCTGTGCTGACAATGGCAGAAATAGGTCTTTTTAAGTTGGTTGTATCTGACCAAGTTTTGGAGGAATGTGATCGGAATATACGCAAAAAAATACCTGCGGCTATGCCAATTTTTACAGATTTGCTAGCTGCTATCAACCCCGAAATTCAACCCGATCCATCACTCGAAGCATCATCGCAGTGGGCGGCTATTATTGAAGCTAAAGATACCCCGATTTTAGCGGCGGCTGTTCTGGCAAATGTCGATCGCCTGTTGAGCTTAAATACCAAAGATTTTACTGCCCAAGTTGCTGCACAAAGCGGGTTGATAATTCAAACTCCAGCAGAATTTGTTACAGAAATTCGAGAGATTGTAGGAAAAGGTTTGTTGTCAACGTGATTTGAGCGTGATGAGCGACGAATCAGAAAGGCGATCGCGCTTGGTTTTTTTGGTTAGGGCGATCGCTCTTCGCACACCACAATCTATTCTGGTTTCATCCAACCTTTAACGATTGCTTTACCGACATTGACATAGGCATTATCTAAAAACTCTTCGATCGCAGCTTCACCGCCAGCCTGTAATGCAGCAACCACGCGACGCTTGAAACTGGGGGTAGTTTCATCATTAACGTACTCAATCTTTTCAACTTCAGTAGGATTGGGATTCATTTTTTCTAACTGTTTTAGCAGTTGTTGAATTTCTTTAGCTGCTTCGACAATAGTTTGCTTTTGCTCAGACGAATAAATGTCTTGGTTCGCTTGCTGTCTAGCGTTTGCTGAAATATTATTGGCGATATTTCCACCAATATAATTACCGTAAACGCTTCCACTGACTATATTAAAATCATTATTTACAGGCATAATCTAAACTACTCCTCGATCGCAAATATATTTACTTATTCAGAATAAAGTCTGTCAATAGTGTTTCTTGATACAAGCTGATTTGGCTTTTCATTTTCATCTAATGACACCCAAATTGCTCGACTGAGATTAGCAGCAACACTATCCTTAAATGTTTGATAATCTTCATCTTTAAGGGTAAAAGAATTTTGGTATTTTAAACTAGGCTTTTCTGTGTTTTTTGTCCATCCATAAATTCTTAGCTCGTAATTGCCAGCTTGTAGGTCAAATATCTTTCCTCCTAGTTCAGTAATCCAATCAAATCGAATTACTTGATTTATGGAAGAAAGCCCTTTTACAGCTATTGGTTGAGCTAAATTATCATCTTCAAAGTTTCCTGCACTTCCAATTTTGACAAAAGTAGTCCATGTCATGTCATAAAAATCACCGTGATTTTGTTTGCTAACAACTAAGCGAATGCGCTGAATTGTTCCGCCTTGTGGACTCCAATTGTAGAAAGTAATCGGTAGGTTGAATCCTACTCCTGCAATAGTTACGCTACTGGTTGTAGCATCAATTTTAGTAACGGGGAAAAGTATGATGTTTCTTCCAAAACATAACTGAATATTTGCTTGCCTGAAACTAGAAGTATAAGCAACAACAGAAGATACAGCTAAGCTAAGTAGAGAAACTACTATTGTGACCCAATCAGTTTCTTTTTTTGTCTGTTGTACAGCGCTGGTATCGTTAGGTGTTAAAATATTTTGTGGAGTAGATAATGATATCGGCGTTTGTTTAGTTGAATCACCATAACTTTGTTTTATACTACCCGGAACAGGTGTATTTGTAGATGGTTGAGCTACAGATTGACTTGAAATACCTAATAATGAAATAGTACATATTGCTAATAGCATTTTCTTTGTCCTCATACCACCATATCCATGTTGTTGATGTAATGCTTCATATTTAAATATATTTGAATATCTGGGGAATTTACCAAGTTAAAACTTATTCCTTTTAACTGAAATAAGTGTAATTGACTTTACACAAATATTGATAAACTCATCACTTTAAATTATAAACGGATCGTTCAAATCCGTAAAGCAAAAAAAGTTGGAAAAAGTTGGATGTTCCTAAAATTGGTATAGACAATTGAGATGCGAGGTGGAAAAAGTTGGAAAAAGTTGGAAAAAGTTTGGTATACTGACGATACTTATCTCACCATCCCACCTATGGAAAGTCCTCAGATATTGCAATTTGTCGATGAAGCTGTCTGCGCCAGGACAGGCAAACATCTCAATAACTTGCAGCGCAAAATTATCGCTGGAATACTGAAGCGTCAAAGATATGCTGACGTTGCAGAAACTTATGCTTATAGCTCCCAGCACGTTAAAAAGGCTAGTCACGAGCTTTTGCAAATGTTATCTGAGGTGTTTGGTGAACAAGTTAAGAAAAGTAATCTTGAATCTGTCCTAGAACGGCATATAAATCAGAATATAACAACTTTGGGTAATAAAAATACTCAAAAAATTATTGGTATTAACTATATTAACAATTGTCCGAATCCCTCTACTCCTACCCCAGATGAAAGTCAGCCGGAAACTCCCGACTTGCAGGAGGAAACCAAAAATCAAACTAAGATTGAAACAATAGATAAATTACGGCAGTTTGGCTTGAGCGACGAGCAAATCGCAGAAGCGCTAGATATACCTTTAGAGCAGGTTAAACAGGTGGACTTGGAGGAGTAAATCTGTGCTATTTCCCAATTTTAATGAATCGGGCGATTCCCTACTGGATAGCTTCGCTTCACGCTCTTAGTTTTTTTGTTATAATCATCGAAGGTTGCCTTGTTAAAGTAAAATAAAATATCCCCAGATATTTTCAGCTATGAACACAAAACTGATTGAATCCTTAGTACAAATCATTCAGACACTCTCTGAAGAAGAGCAATTATTAATCCAAGCAAAACTATTTAGTAACATCCCCTATCCTTCTATTGTGGAAATAACCCAGTTAGCCCAAAGCGGGGGAGCATTTCAATTTCTGGATGATGAACCTGATATTTATACCCTTGATGATGGAGAGCCAATTTAGTGAAGCTAAAAAAAGGAAATATTGTTTTAGCTGAATTTCCGTTTACAGATTTGAGTCAAAAAAAGTTACGTCCGGCTTTAGTGCTGTGGGCAAGTTCAACCATAGATGAAATTACTATCTGCTTCATTTCTTCGCAAAATGTCACTAGCCTAAGTTTAGATGAATTTGCTTTAAATGCTTCCGATCCAGAATTTTATAGCACGGGATTAAGAGTATCTTCTAAAGTTAGAGTGACTCGAATTGTCACTCTTGAACAGAGATTAATCGTGAGACGATTGGGCGAGTTAGGTAACTTTTGAAAATAAATTAGGAGAATCAATTGAAAATCAAAATTATTATTCACGAAGCAGAAGAAGGCGGATACTGGGCAGAAGTTCCTGCTATTCCTGGTTGTGCAACTGAGGGAGAAACCTTCGAGGAACTGCTACAAAACCTCTATGAAGCAATCGAAGGTTGCCTTAGTGTAGATATTGAGTCTTTCGAGACAAATGAGCGAGACAAAATTATGGAGATTGCGATATGAACTCCATGTCTGGCAAAGAGTTAGCAAAGCTGCTAGAACGTAATGACTGGATATTATTAAGAGTTCAAGGCAGTCATCACATCTACG
This sequence comes from Tychonema bourrellyi FEM_GT703, assembly GCF_002412335.2. Lineage (GTDB taxonomy): Bacteria > Cyanobacteriota > Cyanobacteriia > Cyanobacteriales > Microcoleaceae > Microcoleus > Microcoleus bourrellyi. The sequence goes on along the minus strand of NZ_NXIB02000015.1, from coordinate 25,035 downwards.
GGAAAGCTGGAAGCTCAATCCGAATTTCTGTGCCAATTCACGGTAATAAATCTTTAAAAGTTGGATTACTCAGACACTTGTTAAAACAGGCGGGTTTATCTGGAAATACCCATCAAAATACTAACACAGTTGAAGAGTCAAATAGTGAAAATAATGAGGCGAATGAATCTGATTCTATCGATGAAGAACAAGACTGACAACGATGTACTCTAATTATATCGCGTCAGTTCTCGAAACCAGTGGCAAAATTTGGATTTGGCGATTTTAACGCAGATATAGAGATCTGCCATTATTCAAAACACCGTACCATCACTTTTTATCTGAATTGGCGGCACTCCACCAGCCCTCAATTCCCCTGCAATTTTCCTCCCCGCCGCCCAAGTTCCTCCTTGCAAAATCTTCACCAATGGCAAATCTGTCGCACTTAAATCCAGCTTTTCTCGCATAGCTGTGGCAATTTTATCTAAAATATTCACCGTGAGCGATCGCCATTCTACGATAACTTCCGAACCGGGTAAATAACTCTTTTCAAAAACAACTAAATCTTTTGCCTGCAACAGCCCAATATCCAAACAAAAACCACCGTTGCGATATTCAGCTAATCCCGTTAACTCATCCAATTCCACGACTTCCAAACCAAGTTCTTGTAGCGGTTCCAACAGCGAATAAGTTAACCACTGCGATAGTTTGTGAAACGGCACTAATTCAGCATCCAAATCTTCTCCTTGCAACGCCGGATGCCGCCAAACATCCCCTAAATTAACACCCCCAATGGCATATCTCCCCGGCCAAATTTCCCCGAATCCTGTCAAAACAGCGCTCAATACTGTCGCCGCCTTGATAGTTTTGAGTCCAGAAGAGTGAGTATCCAGCAAGTATTTTGCCAAATTGCCGGGGCGCGGGTTTTCGCAGCCAAACAATAATGGATGTTGGCAAATCGCATTTCCCAAACCCTGCAATAATTCTAATCTTCCTACTAAACCAACTAACGGATTTTCTGGACTTACCTGAAATCCTAGCGCTAATTTTTCTAGGGTTAATTGAGAAAGTCCCAGAGAATCAGCTTGCCAAGGAAAATCAGGATTGCTGGAAAAAATACCTTGACAAAACATCCGAAAACTGGCTATTGCCAAGCCTTCGGAACGGCGATAAATCTGTCCAGTTTCTGGTTCCCAATACTGCCAATCTGCACCAGCACCGGCATCGAGCAAAACACTGATAATTGCTAAATCAAATTTGATTTGAGCTTTTTCAAGGAGTGTAAATTGTGCTAAAGCTACATCTAATTCAGCTAGTCGCGGCTGGTTTCCGACTTCAAAATGCCGCCAGCGACTGTGAAAGGGTATATTGAAATCGGGATAGTTTTCCCGTGTTGTATCAATGACATAATTGGCGGCTTTGTCGAGTTGGGTTAAATCGATGCGGAAGTAGCGGAGTTTATTTTCGTAGGCTAAATTAAAAAGGCGATCGCACTTTTGGCGAATAGCAACGGGACTCCTCAGATATTCCACAGTCTCAAGTTCAATACTAGGCTGATTCATATAACTAAGCACCGGTAAACATCATTTTCCTTGAAAAAGTCAAACTGACTGTAATCTAAAATATTATCTAAGATTGCATTTTTATCTATTTTAATCAACTGATACTCCCACTTCGAGCTGCTGACTTCGCGTTTAATTTGATCGGAAACTATCACCGAATTTTTTTCGGTAGCCGGAGATACTATTTTGCTTAAGTCTTCCAATCTGTCAGCTATGTTAATATCTTTGCCGTAAGTACAAGACCGAAATATATACAAATTTCCTTTAGTAACTCCCACAGACAAGCCACAAGGTATTTTATAGTTATCGATAAAAATCTTCCAATTTTTGCACAAACTTTCCATTGCTGCTAAGGCTGAGTGAGCTTCGGTGAAAGTTAGCAAGTGCGAATCGCCAACTATACTCCGAATTGTGCCTCCGTATTCTTCGCAAATATTTTTTTCAAAAGCATCAAAATTTGTGAGTAAATATTCAACATCTTTGATGGAATTAGATTCTTGATAAGCAATAAATCCTCTCAAATCTGCTTTAACTATTGCTTGATTTTCAATAATTCGCGTTTTATGACTTTGGTCAACTTTATAAACTTTTTCAGGTTCACTCATCCCCTTCAAGGAAAACTCATTGACGAAGGATGTTTGCACTTCTGCTTTGTTGAGCGCCAGCCAAGCTGCTTGGGATAAATATATTTCATCCTGGGGAGTAACAGATTCTATGCGAGCTGTTAAATTAACTGTATCACCAAAGATATCTTTATCTTGGTGCAAAACATCTCCTAATGTAATCGATACGCGAATAGCCAATCGTTCATCGTTGGATTTGCTAGATTGTTGTGCTCTCAATTCCTGCTGCATTTCTAGGGCGGCCATAGCCGCGGCTGTGACGCTGGGAAAAACTAGCCAAAATGAATCGCCTTCTCCTTTAATTAAACTGCCTTCATTTCTGATACTAATATCTGAAATAAAAGTTTTATGCTCGTTTAACAACCTACTTAACTCCGACTGAGATAATTTTTTGACCCTGACGGTATATCCGCAAATATCTGTTTTTACGATCACAGTAGAACGCAAATTAGCCATAACCTGCCTTGATTGATAAAAAACAGCAATGAATTGTATTTCACAAAGACGCGATTTATCGCGCCTTTGCCACCTCAATCTCCTAAATCCCGTCCTTGAGTTTCTCCAAGGATTGTAGCATCTGGCACTCCGTCTGGTGTGTAGTAGCCAGCAGCTTTTTTGGCGATGATTTCGACTTGTGCGTCTGCGGGAATCCGATCTTCTGGAATTGGGATGCGATCGCACACTTGAATGCCAGAATTGATAATCGCATTGTATTTTTGATCGCTCATGGAAACTAAACGGTCAATGCGAGAAATTCCCAACCAGTGTAACACATCTGGCATTAGTTCTTGAAATCGCATATCTTGAACTCCAGCAACGCATTCAGTGCGAGTAAAATACGCATCGGCGCGATCGCCTCCAGGTTGCCGTTTTCTAGCATTATACACCAAAAACTTAGTCACTTCGCCCAAAGCTCTGCCCTCCTTGCGAAAGTAAAGAATTACCCCCGATCCCCCTGCTTGTGCCGTTTGGATACAAATTTCAATCCCGTGCACCAAATAAGGACGACACGTACAAATATCAGATCCGAAAACATCTGAACCGTTGCACTCGTCGTGTACCCTCACCGCCAACTGCTTCTCTGGGTCAGAAATATGCGCGACATCCCCAATAATATAGACTGTAGTTCCGCCAATTGGTGGCAAGAAAACCTGCAAGTCTGGCCGCCTCACCAAGTCGGAAAACATTCCGCCTGTTTGCTGAAAAAGGACACGGCGGAGAACGCTTTCTTCAACACCAATCCGATTGGCAATTCCCGGCAAATACCACACTGGATCGATCGCAATTTTGGTCACTACCAAATTGCCTCCTGATTTAACAATTTTGCCATCAATTAACACCCGCTTGTGGGCAATAGCGTCTTGAATCTCTGGTAAATTAATGTGAGCTTTGGTTACAGCAATTGTCGGTCGAATATCGTATCCCTGTTGATAAAATGAGCTATAAATTTCGCTGACCAAAGCGCCAAATGGATCTAGAGAAACAATCAAGTTTGCATCACCCCAACTGGGGTGTGGGCCGATGTGTTCGGCGGGAGATGTGTTGGTCAAATCGGGCAAGTGATCTGCTTGGAGTGTTCCGTTTGCTACTGCTAACGCTCGATATACAGAGTAGGAGCCCGAATGAGTGCCGATCGCATTGCGGTGAGACAATTTGCTGAGACTGCCAATCACAGGCCCTCGTTTCAGGGGATCAATTTCTCCCCAATCAATGGGAAGATGCTTTGTGGCGGATTTGTCGGGTTGGGATCTTAAAACTATAGGCTTGGGTTTTGACACAGTTTTTTTTGCCTTGCTATAGATGGTGCTGTTGCTGAGAGGCTAAATCGCAATTTGAAACAGTGATTCATCATAACAACATATTTCATCTAGTTGGTAATTTAAATCTGACATCTTTCACCAATTTCAAGAACAGGCTTTCCGGCCTGTTCCACAAAATATGAGTTTTCCTATCTTGTCAATTCACAACAGATTTGATATAAATATAAAAGCTAATTCCATTGAGGATGTTTTAAGTGAAGGCAGTTATTTTATTGTCGGGAGGGTTGGATTCCTCAACTGTTTTGTATCAAGCTAAGGCCGATGGTTGCGAGTGTTATAGCATTTCCTTTGACTACCAGCAAAGACATCGGCGGGAGTTGGAGTCAGCAAGGGCGATCGCACTTTCTGCCCACGTTAAGGCACATCAGATAGTCAACTTTGACTTAACACTGTGGGGAGGTTCGGCTTTGACGGATAATGAGATTGATTTGCCGATCGACCGCACACTCACAGAAATGTCCCAAAACATCCCCATTACCTATGTTCCAGCTAGAAATACGATATTTCTCAGTTTTGCCCTAGCCTACGCCGAAACTCTAGGAGCTCAGAGGATTTATATCGGTGTCAACGCTTTAGATTATTCCGGTTATCCCGATTGTCGCCTCGATTATATCCAAGCCATGCAGGAAGTATTTCGGTTAGGAACAAAGCAGGGCAGAGAAGGAGACGCTATTAATATTGTAACACCTTTGATTGAACTTAAAAAAACCGAAATTATTCAATTAGGCAATAAGTTGGGAGTACCTTGGGAGCAAACTTGGTCTTGCTATGCAGGTGGGGAAAATGCCTGTGGCGTTTGCGATTCTTGTCGGTTGCGGCTGGCGGCTTTTGAGGAATTGGGATTGCAAGATCCGGTGTCTTACGCTTAAATATGGCTGGCGCGCGGCGGCCCAGAAACCTGGTTTTTTCGAGTCTCTTCGCTTCGCCCGCCGCAACGGTAAAAAACCCGGTTTCTTTGGCTTTGATGCGTCATATGAAATCCGGTTGTATCGTCCTGGTACGGGTGGGGCGGGTTTATAGAACTTGTCAATACTTATCAAATATCTCGGCGAACCCGCCCCTACAGAACTCGATCGGATACCAGGACGAATTAAGGAGTAAGATATCTATATTCCCTACGCATATTACGAAAATGTGAAGGTTGGCGATCGCGTTAATTTGCGCCCCAAAGGTCCAACGTTAGATGATTTAGTACGCAGCGACTTTGAGCGAGTAGATTATATAGGCATTAGCTAGAATATTCTGAACTGGGGAATTTCGCCACACCTCTCAACCCGCTATTCGATCGCCCTTTTCCCACAATCTCCCCATCCGCTGCTGCAACTTCACCTAAATTGCGATCGCCCGCCACCCCTTCCAGCAACTGAACTTGAATTTGATCCAACCGCGGCCCGCACACAGAAACCACCGCCAGTTCCACATTTTCGCTGCGCCACACTTCCCCCACAGCCGGCATTCTTTGCAACTGATAGCTCAAAAAACCGCCGATTGTTTGGTATTCGTCAGTTACTGGCAAATCCAAATTCAATATTTGATTCACGTCATCCAAATTTAACTGCGCTTGCACTAAAAAAGTGCGATCGTCCAATACTTGCAAAGCTATTTCTTTGCTATCTGGCGATTCGTAACTGCGGCCGATAATTTCCGCAATCAAATCCCTCAGCGTCACTAACCCGGAAATGCCGCCAAATTCATCGACGACGATCGCAATTTCTTCCGATGAACGCTGCATTAAAGGCAACAATTCGCCCAGCAACATCATTTCCGGTACAAACCTCACCGGACATATCCAATTGACAATTGGCGTGTCGGGTGATAACAAACCTTCAGCTAGGGGTTTAGCGAGTCGTTTGAAATCAATAATCCCGATGATATCATCAAAAGAATCTCCGGTCATCGGATAGCGAGAATGGTTGGAAATCGCAATTTCTGAGAGCAAACATTGAAATGTAGCTGTTTTGGGAAGCACCACAATGCTTGGCCTCGGCACCATTACTTCTTCTACCAAAACTTCGCCAAATTCAAACACGTTGTTGAGCAATTCTCGCTCATCGGCTTGTAAACCGCTGGATTCGCTGGAAGTAGCTATAATTAGTTGCAATTCTTCGGGAGTAACTGGTCGATGGGTGACGTCATATTCAATGCCCACCAGCCACAAGAGCGATCGAGTTGATTGATTGAGAAACGACACAAATGGATTGAATAAACGAGCAATCAGTAAACTGGGAGTCCCTAAACCTCTGGCTAATTTTTCCGAATAAAGTAATGCTACAGATTTCGGAAGGAGTTCGCCGAGTACGATTTGTAGATAAGCTAGCAGGAAAAAAGTTACTATGGATATGCTGAAGGAATGGGCGATCGACTCCTGAATATAAGTTGGCAATGGCAAAAAGCCGATCGAAACTCGGATGAGCACAGCGATCGTATCTTCCCCAATCCAGCCCAGAGCTAAACTAGAAAGAGTGATGCCTAACTGCATTGTCGATAGCAGTCGATCGATACTTTGCAACAAGGATTGAACAGTTATCGCCGGAGCGTCGCCGGCCTCTACTAACTGATGAATTCGCGATCGGCGCACCGTCACCATCGAAAACTCTGCTGCGACAAAAAAAGCATTGATCGCAATCAGCAGCAGCACTGATAGCAACCGTGACAGCACCTCTGTCCAAGTCATCGCAGGCAACTCAGCCATCTTCTGCACTCTCCGGGCGAAGCCCCCTGGGAGTGAAACAGCTCTGCCTAGAACAACTTTCTTGGCAGAACCTGAGAACCAGTCGATCGGTTTGGCCGACCCCGTAGCAAGCTAAAATTGTTGACAATCCCCCTAACACGAACACAACAGGGGCAAGCATTGGTAAATATTTTCCAATTATTAATCGAAAGACGTTTTGAATTCAATTCGGCACTGGAATGCCAGCTATTTGCAACTGGAGTTTTTGACCGGGATAATCTGTGAGTGTCAGCGAAAGTTCTTTGGCATTTTCCAGCAAAGCTGTGGGAATACTAACCGTACCATAGAATATTTGCCCGTTGGGGGGCAGTTCCGCTGGCAAATCTTCGGCAGTTGCGCTCAGAGGCCGGCCCTGATTGTCCGTGACGTTCAAGAAACTGTAGAGAAACCTGACCGCTTGGGAGCCTTCGTTTTTCATGCTCACGTCTAGCAGCATTGAGTTGCCTCGCTGATTGACCGCACTCACTTCCAGGGTGATTCCCCCGTCACGACTGTTCATGGGAAACTTGGCGCTGGCATTTTGCCCGGTGGGTGTTTTTTTGGCTGTAGCTGGTTTAGAGCTAGCCTTGTCTTTGGCATTTTGAGTGGCTAATTTTTCAGGGTCACGACCATCTACCCGTGCTTTGACTATTTTGAGAATGTCTTTTTCTTTCAAAATGCTCACTTGGTCGCTTTTAGCGGGAGTTCCCTGCTTGCCGCCAGCATTGCTACTGGGGCGAACGTCTGGTTGAGTCGTTCCTTTCAAAGCTTCGCGACCTAAAGTAAATCCCCAAACAGAACTTGTCACACCTGCTCCAAACATCAGAGTCAGCAGAATCAAAGTCAGCACTACCGTCGAATTCAGTACCATTACCTGTATGTTTTATGCCAAGTTGTAAATACTGCTTTGTTTGCCCGATCGACTCTCGCTTTGGGGCTGATGGCGATCGGACTCGGCAGATCTAAAAATTTTTGATTTTTGTTCTCTAGTTTTAGCACAGACTGGAAAATTATGTTATAGTTGATTTTAAGTTCGATCGCACCGAGCGATCTAACGGCAGTTGGCCGAGCGGTTTAGGCAGCGAACTCAGTGCGACTTGATGCCTATCGAGCATGATGGTGCAAATCCATCCCCCATATTCGTCTGGGGACTCCATATCTCGGTTCTGGGAAGTAGCAACACCCAGGATTTATAAGCTAGAGATAAAACCCATCTACTAAGTGAATCCACACACAGTAGTTAGGGAAGGGAGACGACAAGGTGAACGAAAGTGAACCTGCATTACCAACTCCAGTCAGACGCACCAGCGAAAGGGAATGACACGCTGGGTTCAAAAGGACACATGGGAAGGAAACTAGGTTTTGAGTACCCTAGAGACGATCCAATAAATCCCATCTGGAGAAAGCAGGCACCTAAATCGTCATATATGCTCGATACAGGATAAGAGGGAAACATCTAAGATTTAAGCCCTTAAGAGGGATTACCTGCTAGGTAAATCGAAGATGTGAAGGATTCAATCTCAAGCAAAAGCCTTCATGTAATGTGTGGGATACGCCAAAAGATTGAACGTTAGAAAGATGTAAATCACGTAGGTCGGCTATGTCCAAGGCTCTAGAAGCGGAATGGTCATCTATGGTCTGGAGTGAAATCCAGGCAAAGCTGACAAAGCTACAGACGAAGATTTACGAAGCATCTAAAAGTGGAAACAAACCACTTGTGGTCAAACTCCAAAAAACCCTAATTTCCTCGTTTAGCGCCAGACTGATAGCAGTTCGACGGGTAACACAAGAAAATAAAGGGAAACGCACGGCTGGAATTGATGGGATTAAATCTCTAACTCCCCAACAGAGGGTAGGGTTAGCCGAACAGTTACGACTAGACGGTAAAAGCTCCCCCTTAAAAAGGGTTGAAATTCCCAAACCGGGCAAAAAGGAGAAACGCCCTCTAGGCATTCCCACGATAGAAGATAGGGCAAAACAAGCATTAGCAAAGTTAGCTCTAGAACCCGAATGGGAAGCACTATTTGAACCGAATTCCTATGGATTTCGACCAGGTAGAAGTTGCCATGACGCTATAGAGGCGATCGAATTAAGCATCCGCAAAAAACCTAAGTATCTAATAGATGCCGACTTAAAAGGATGTTTCGATAATATTGACCACGAGGCTCTGATACAAAAACTGAAAACATTTCCAGACATGGAAAAGCAGATAAGAGCTTGGCTCAAATCAGGCGTCCTAGTTGGGGATGTGTTCCACAAAACAGTATCAGGAACCCCACAAGGCGGCGTCATATCACCATTATTAGCGAACATAGCCCTACACGGTTTTGAAAGCTACATCTCATCCGAATTTCCTCAAAGGAAGACAAGAATAGGTCAACCCACAGGAAAGATGAAGGAATACTGTGATGCAAAAGTAATAAGATATGCCGACGACTTCGTAATATTCCACGAAGAAGAGGAAGTAATCAAGGCGGCCCTTGAAAAGACCAGACAATGGATGGCAAACATAGGACTTTCGCTAAACGAGCAAAAGACCAGACTGTGCCACACATTAGAGGACTACGAAGGGGAAAAGCCAGGTTTCAACTTCTTAGGATTCCAGATCCAATCCTTTTCTAGAGGGAAAAATAGAGCGGGTAAGAAGACTAATGGCGAATCTTTGGAGATGGTTACGAAAGTGCTACCTTCAGATGAATCCATAAAACAATTTCAATCCCATCTAAAAGCCTTACTAAACAAAGGACAATCCCAAGAACCAACTCGAATGATTGAAAGCCTCAACTGGTTCATTAGAGGCTGGGGAAATTACTTCAAAAGTGGGAGTCACTCACACGAAGTATTCTCTAAAGTTCAACACAGCCTGTATAAGGTTTACTTGAACTGGGGGAGAAAGAAATTTTCTCAAAAAGGGGATGGATATATCTGCTCGCGAATATTTTTCAAAAGCAAGGAATCATCGTGGAACTTTGGATGGAAAGAAGGAGACCGTCTTTATCTAGTGGAAATGTTGTACTCATTCGAGTATAAACACTACATCAAGGTACAAGGTACTAGAAGCCCTTATGACGGTGATTGGGTATATTGGGCAACACGTCGAGGCGACCACCCACTAACACCAAAGGACATTCGATTTGGACTAAAAAACCAGAAGGGTCGATGTTCACACTGTCAACAACTTTTCACCATTGAAGATTACATTGAGGTTCATCACATCGACGGTAATAGAAATAACAACAAAAAGTCGAATAAGACTTTAGTTCATTTATATTGCCACGATGCAATCCACTTGGAAAATGCGGGGTCTATTACAGATTCCATCTAACGTAAAGCCGGATACGCTGAAAGGTGTACGTCCGGTTTGGCAGCCGAGAATAAGAGGTAACTCTTCTTCTTAGGCAACTAATTCGTCCCAGGCAGGTTCAACTCCTGCACTGCCGATTTTGACCAAGAAAATTTAGCGCCATATTAGAACCCCGACTTCTTCAAGAAGTCGGGGTTCTAGGCATTCTCTAGCGGTTTTCAAAATGCCCTATGCCCTATGCCCTATAACGTCATACTTCAACCCTTAATCAACTCCACTCCGTCACGCCCGTCAACATCGAAAACATAAACCTTAACTTGTTCTTCCTTCGCCGTAGGCAACTTTTTCCCTGTGAAATCGGGCTGAATCGGTACTTCTCGGTGTCCGCGATCGACTAAAACTGCCAACCAAATTTTCTCCGGTCGTCCATAATCATTTACTGCATTCAACGCCGCTCGAATCGTTCTACCTTTATATATAACGTCATCTACCAACACAACTGTTTTGCCCGTCAAATCGAAGGGAATTTCTGTTTTAGCTGGTGTTCGTAGCGCAACTCGATCCAAATCATCTCGATAAAACGTAATATCCAAAGCACCCACCGATACTTTGACTTGTTCGAGGACTTCAATTTGAGCCGCGAGAATTTGGGCTAAAGGCACTCCTCTAGTATGAATACCTAACAAAACTAACTCTCCTGGATCACCAGATTTTTCCACAATCTGGGAAGCGATGCGGGTGAGAGTGCGGCGCACTTCATCCGGGGATAAAATTTCGATAATTTTAGTCATAAAAAAGTCCGGTAATTGGGAGCTGTTGCTAATTGCTGGCTGTTGGCGGATCGACAGTTAGCGGACAAAAACGAAGCAAGCATAAAAAAGCAATGATAATCCCAACCAAATCAGAAAGCAATACCGAGTTAATTGCATGGCTTGGGAAATATGCTCCGCTGCGATCGATTGATTCGGATCGCCTAACAGTGGTTTGTGTTTAATAACTCCCCGATAGGAATTTGTACCTCCTAGTTGCACTCCCAAGATGGCGGCGTAGGCGCATTCACTCCAACCGGAATTGGGACTAGCATCTTTAACCGCATCTCTCTGACACATCCTCCAAATGTACAAGGGTTTTCCAGATATAAGGGCTAAAGTAATCACTGTTAACCGACAAGGAAGCCATGTCAGCACATCTTCTAGTTTGGCGCTAAACCATCCTAAATCGGTGTAAGGTGCTTCTTTGTAGCCGACTGTAGAATCTAAGGTACTGGCTGCTTTATAGGCGATCGCCAAGGGGACGATCGCACTCATTGACATAGAGTAATCGGCGATCGGCAAATTCCTAACACTTAATAGACATCGCAAGAATTGCCAGTTTTGAACAGGCAAGATGCCTGTTCCACAATAATCATTGGAGAGGTCTAATAGATATAGATGTGGTATGGCGAACCCAACTAAGGCATAAAATAGTGGGGCTGTTACACCATCGACTGCATTCTCTGTTACAGTTTCTAACAATGCTCGGAGAATTTCTGACTGGGATAAATTTTCAGTATCCCGACCGACATAAAGACTCAACCGTTCTCGCGCCTTGACTAAATCTCCCACATTTAGAGGCGTCAGCACATCCTCAGCAGCCGCTCTCAAACTCCGGGCGGCAAAACAACTTGCTAGTAAAATGCTCGCGATCGCAATACCGAACAGAGGATGCACCCAACTAGCAGCTTGCACGATCGACCAACTGACAGTATAACTGCCTAGAATCAGCCCGATCGCCAGGATTATACCAGCACACCTGAGCAGCAGTTTAGGTCGATCGCCTGGGAGACTATCGACCAAGTTCGGCCTTTTACCTGGGGGATTATTCCAGATATTAAAGACAAGCCGAGTATAGCGATCGATCGCCCAACCCATCGCCTGTACAGGATGTGGCCAACCCCAAGGATCGCCGATCGAGTAATCTAATACAGCAGCTAAAATCAAAACAGCAAATTCATCCGACATCATTAGACCTCGACCATATTTATTGTGGAACAGGCATCCTGCCTGTTCAAGACTGGCTTTTATGGAGATGTCTATTATATAGATACGGTTTTAAGTTCACAGATTGTTTTCGTCCCGCAGCAGGTGCACGTTCTGCTCCCAATTAACACCATCAAAGGGTACGATCCGAAATTGAGCAATTGCATCGGAGTCTAGACAGCGGACATTCACATCAAATTGATCGGGATGCGATCGGGGTCGATAAAACGGGTGAATACCGCAAATCCCGCAGAAAGTATGTTTGGCAATCCCCGTATTAAACGTATAAGTTGTCAAAACATCTTCGCCACTTAGCAATGTAAAATGTTCTGGTGGTACAATTAGGTGCAAAAATCCCTTCTTGTGACAGATAGAACAGTTGCAATCAGCAGCTTCGTGTTTGTCAACCGCGACTCGGAAGCGGACAGCACCACAGTGACAGCCACCTTCGTACATAACAAGTGTGTGATCCATATTGACAGGCGATCGAATTTTTGAACTTACCATCTAAATAATAAAGCTAGTTTCTTCACCCAGAGCAGCTTGCCAACTTCGGACATCATAGTATAAGTCTTCCAGAGAAATACTGTAAAGCGCCAGCACCAGTTTTTTGTGCAATTGGTTCCACAAACTGAAAGTTACCCAGTCCTCCGCAAGAGAAGCATCAGGAGAGTGTCGAGCCAAAGGTTCAATAGTTTCGCCTACAGCCTCTAAGATTTGTCCTAGAGAGATTTGAGCGGGTTCACGAGCCAATTTATAGCCTCCTTGCGAACCTCGAACTGATTGAACTAAACCGGCTCGTCGCATTTCAATCAGCAATTTTTCGAGATAGGGAGCCGGTAACTCCTGTCGTTTCGCGATCGATTTTACCGATGTCGGCTCGAACCGAGGTTGCGAACTTAGATCCAGTAGAGCTTTGACACTGTAGTGTCCGCGTGCAGTTAACTTCATTGGATTTTAAAATTTGGGGCAAATATTCAGCTAGCTGATAGCTGATAGCTTATGCTACACAGTTTAGAGATTGCCAGCAATCGACAGCTACTTCTCAAAAAAAAGTGCACATTGTTAAAAATATTTAGATAATAGTGTTTAATAATCCAGCCAATAGGTGTAATATAGTTTTACAGTCAGCTATAAAGCTAAAGTTTCTTGGCCAAGCCAAAAGCAACCAAGAAAAAACCCGTACACCAGTTGAATATTTCAGGACTCAGTAGATGGTTAAAAAGAAAAGCATTGAACCCCTTGAAGGCGAAGGTCTGATCAAAAAGGTTAAAGACCTAGAGAACCTGACCAAGGAAGAGAAAGCAAGAGCCTGTGGCTACTACACCGTTACCAAAAATGGAGTAGAACGGGTCAACATGATGAAATTCCTGAATGCTCTGATTGATGCAGAAGGCATTCAGCTAGATGGTAAGCAAAACGGCAACGGACGGGGTGGACGTTCAGCTAGCTATCGGATTAGCGTTCAATCTAACGGCAACTTGCTGATTGGAGCTGCTTACACCAAACAGATGGAACTCCAGCCTGGAGATGAGTTTGAAATTTCTTTGGGACGCAAGCACATTCACCTGCGCCAAATCGATCAAGAAGAAGAAGTAGCCTAAGCACTTACTTTTTGCTTTGACTTGCTTGGACTGGTTGATGAGAGTTCCAGCATTGACTTCAAGCAGATATGTGGCTGTGAAATTTTTCAGTGTGGCTAAATCTGTGAGTCTAAAACAGGATGGCTACAGATGGCAATGGCTCGACAAAAGCCACTGCCACCACTTTATATAATTCGAGAATAGCTATTCTCGCCCCTCGCTAGATCCGTTTGGAACAGCGAGGATTTTCTGCATATATAGCAGTCCTAAATGAGTCGTAAGGTTTTTTACCCCACCCCAACCCTCCCCTTATTAAGGGGAGGGAGTAAGAAATTCACAAATGATTTAGGATTGCTATATAGCATTAAACAAGTCCTGACATATCTACAGAATGTATGAGTTTTTACATTTTTACCTCTGTTTATTCGAGCAATTCTACAGTGCCGAGATAGCCATCTACTCGGACTTTTTGACCGTCTCGGAAGCGAGTTGTAGCTTCAGCAATATTCATGACTGCGGGAATTTTGTATTCGCGGGCGACGATCGCACCGTGAGACAATTGGCCGCCAACTTCAGATATAATTGCTGTGGCTCCTAATAGCAGCGGTGCCCAACCTGCATCGGTGTAGGGGACGACTACGATCGCATTTTCTCCCAAATCAGTGCTCGCGGTGCGACAAATCTTGACAAAACCTTCGACACAGCCGATACTGGCGGGAATTCCCTGGATGATGTTAGTTGCGGATGTTGTGGGTGCGATCGCACTTTTTTGAGAATTGGGCAACAGATTGCCGTAGACTACAGGGGGAATCGTGCGAGTGCGATCGGCTGTTAACTGTTCGCGCCTTTCCCTAATCCTATCCCGAAATGAAACACTCGCACTTGAGCGTATCCACTCCTGAATTTCCCCAAACTCCAAATAAAAGATATCCCCAGTTTCCTCAAATACCTGCATTGCTAAGCCAGCAGCTTCTATCTCCAAAAAAGTCCAGCGTAAATGAGCCAACAACCGCGCATAGATTTCGCTAATCTCATTTTTGACTGTAGCTCGCTCCTGACATTTATCTAACCGCCACTTCTGCCAAAAAGTCAAGCTTAATTTTCGCTTTTCGCCTAAAGTAGCAGGTTTTTGAGCCATAGTTATCAGTAACTTTTGGTAAAATTCTGGTTGTTCTCGCCAAGTAGCAACAGCGATATCAGTTCCCACTTCGCTCAAATATCCGTAACTATCAAGCCACTCTGCAAACTCTGATTGCAAAGCCGAACTTTCAGCAAATAACTGTGTTAATTCTGCTCTTGAAATAGTTCCGTCTGATTGGGAAATTGCAGCTTGTCGCAACTTTTGGGCTAACTGCTGCAAAGCTCGGACCGATGCGATTTCCGGTGCGCTGTCATTGTCCAGCCATTCATCGGGAACCCGAAAAATTGATTTGCGGATTGCCAGCCCGATCGGACCTAATATATTGTAGTAAGTAATTGGCTTTAACCACTCCTGAATTTGCTCGGCTCTATCCAACAATTCCGTTAGATACTCAGAATTGGGAATTGGGAATTGGGAATTGGGCATGGGGAATTGGGCATCGGGCATTGGGAATTGGTAGCCCAATCTCCCCCTCTCCCAATCTCCCCCTCTCCCAATCTCCCCCTCTCCCAATCTCCCCCTTTCCTAAATTCTGCATTCAGCGCCCTCTCTCGCTGCACCAAACGCCACAAACCAGGCAAAGAGGGCAAAATCTTCCCCAAAGGCGGCTTGCCCATCTTCTGCCCTCTCAGCAAAAATTCCAAACCCTGCTCCGGTAATCCCATCATCCGAAAGATTTCGCCCAACAAAGTCGCATTAAAATAAGCATGAGAACCCAGCAAAGTTGCTGTTTCATTAAAGTTTAAATTAGCCGCTCTCTCGCCTAAAACCACTTTGAATATTTCTCCCCAAACCCCACAAGTCAGCGGGCGATTAATCGACCAAGTTAGCGGGCGAATTGCACCGGGAATCACTTCTGCGGCAATAGTTCGCGTCCAAAACGGCTGCAAATTGGTAATCGGGCGGCTTTGCAAAATCCACAGTTTTTCGCCATCCCAACTCCACTCAATATCCTGGGGAATTCCGTGAAAAAAGGCTTCGATTGCTTGCGCTAATTTAACTAATTCTGCTACGACTGATTTATCAATAATTAAATTAGTTTCAAGTTCACAAGACTTACGCACTCCGACCAAAGAAACCGGGTTTTTTACCGAATCTGCGGATGGCGACGAAGTATTTTCGTAAAAAAACCCGGTTTCTGATTTCCCAATTTCAATTAAACTTTTTTCTAAAGTTTCAGATGTCCTAAAATCAATTTCTAAATGCACTGGCGTAAATTGTCCACCAACAACAGATTCTGCTCCTCCTGGTAAAGCTTCAATAATTATCTGGGAACCGCCATCTAAAGGATTGCGGGTGAACATAACTCCGGCAAATTTGCTATCAATATAAGGCTGAATTAATACAGCCATTTGGGTGTCGGGTAATTGTCGCTGGCGGCGGTAAGCAACTGCTTCGGAAGTCCAATAAGACTGGCGACAGCGATGAATGGCATCGATTAATTCTGTTTCTGTGAAAACAGGCCCAATGGTTTGATATTGTCCAGCAGCCGAACTAATATCGCCGTCTTCTCCCACAGCCGAAGAGCGCACAATCATTCGATTTTGGATTTTGGATTTTAGATTTGCAATTAAAGAATTAGGAATTGACGATTCCTCAGTATTTCCTAAATTCCCAATGCCCGATGCCCGATGCCCGATGCCCGATGCCCGATGCCCGATGCCCGATGCCCGATTCCCAATTCCCGATTCATTCAATACTATCCAACCGGGCGGTACATTGAAATTGGCTCGTTTCAGTTGAGACAATTTCGCGGCTTTGTCACCGCAAACTTTGGCATCTAGGGAGTCATCGAGAGAAAGCAATTTTTCTGATTTAGATAAAGCCATATCGTCACCCTGAAGCAGACTAATTGTGAAGAGTAAAAAAGCTAATGCTGTTGCTGCTAAAAATTCTGTGGCATTTTGTCGCCATACCCAAACCCAGATGGGAGTACAAAGACATCCGCAACGGGTAGCAAACAGCCTGGTTCGATCGCCCTGAGTCCACACAACCTCAGCCAAACCCCACACCAGCAGCCCCGAAATGCCCGATGAGATAGCCACTGGCGGGGAAAATGCCAAAATGCCCCAAACAGCGTTGGTCACGCCTCCACCACGGGCGATCGCATATCTACCTGCAACTAGAGGAATTAAGACAGTAAGTGCGATCGCGCTTTGATCCGGCAACCAAAATCGCGCAGCCACAACTGGTATAATTCCTCTGGCAATTTCCGCCAACACCGCAGCAATTCCAGCCAACTTTCCCCCGTGAATGAAAGCAGCCGACACGCCAACATTCCCTGTGCCCAAAACCCTCAAATCTTTGCCAGAAAGAACTTGCACCATCCATTTAGTTAGTGGTAGAGCACCGAGGGCGAAACTGGCGGCTAACAACAATGCGATCGACAACGACATAAAATTAGCCCTTCACTTTCTATCTCTAAGTATTGTAAAACTTTATTGAGTTTATAAGCAATTATAAACAATAATGGTATTATATTGTTGTGAGTGTTGAACAAGGAATACGCATAGCCCAAAGAACGGAAGTCTCAAATGCAACTAACAGAGAGGCACATCATTAAATCAACGGAACACCGTTTCGCCCAAATAGACGAACTAGCTTTCAAGTCCAAAAACCTCTACAATGCCGCCAATTACGTCATTCGTCAGAGTTTTATTTATGGGTGGGGCTATGTCAATTACAACGAAATGAACCGATTGATGAAGTCTCACGAAGCATATAAGGCTTTGCCTGCTAAAGTAAGTCAGCAAATTTTAATGGTGCTAGACAAGAATTG
The DNA here is from genome assembly GCF_002412335.2 of Tychonema bourrellyi FEM_GT703. Classification (GTDB taxonomy): domain Bacteria; phylum Cyanobacteriota; class Cyanobacteriia; order Cyanobacteriales; family Microcoleaceae; genus Microcoleus; species Microcoleus bourrellyi. Next base: position 7,516 of record NZ_NXIB02000015.1, on the reverse strand, counting down.
GAAATCGTTTTTTGAAGCAGTTAAAGCTTACAAGGCTGACTCTTCAAAATTCACTGGTCGCCCAAAATTGCCAAAGTACAAAGACAAAACCAAAGGGCGAAACCTTCTTGTCTACACGATTCAAGCGATTAGTAGCAAACAGTTAAAGAAAGGAATTATCAAGCTTTCCGGCACTGAGCTTTCAATTAAAACCCAACTCAATCCCAACCATATTTGTCAAGTTAGACTGGTTCCGAAATGTGATTCCTATGTAATTGAGGTGATTTATGATGCTTGTACTGAGCGTAGTCGAAGTGAACCGGAGTCTACCCTTGGCAATGCCAACTCTGTAGCTAGTATTGATTTAGGACTGGATAATTTAGTGGCGTTAACTTCAAATCAACCGGGATTTATTCCTTTGTTGATTAACGGGCGACCATTAAAATCGATTAACCAGTTCTACAACAAACGCAAATCCCGATTACAATCCCAATTGAAAAGGAATCGTCAAACCTCACCCAGAATTCAGCGATTAACTCGCTGTCGTAATCAGAAAGTTGATAATTACTTGCATCATGCTAGTCGTGTGATTGTTGACCATTTGGTAGTGAACCAAATTGGAACGCTGGTAATCGGCAAAAATGCACAGTGGAAAACCGATATCAATCTAGGTAAACAAACCAACCAAAATTTTGTCAGTATTCCTCACTCTCGATTAATTGAGATGTTGGAATACAAAGCTCGGCTGGCGGGAATCAAGGTAATTGTGCAGGAAGAATCCTATAGTTCACGGGCCAATTTTCTGTGTTTAGACCCAATTCCTGTTTATGGAAAAACCGAAAAAGAGACTGTGTTCACTGGTAAACGGATCAAGCGAGGTTTGTACAAAACATCGACGGGTCAGTTAATTAATTCTGATATCAACGCTTCGTACAACATCCTTAGAAAAGCAATCCCAAATGCCTTCAGCGATGGGATAGAGAGCTGCGTAGTTCAGCCGAGGCGGGTTAATCCGCTCAAAGTAAAAGTGAAGGGGGAGGGACTTGAAGCCTCCCATGCCTATAAATGACTATACTTTTACCAGCTATTATGGCTGTAATTTATTGATTTTTTCAGTCTTCAGACATATCAACAAAATGCCATTAGCACTTAAAATTAGACAAAAGTAGCGTAAATCAGGATTTTAACCTAATGGTAGAACATGACTTCACGATTCCTCTAGCAGTTCTGTTTGTTGGATTTGTGGCGGCGGTTAGTATCGGCTCGATCGCCTGGTACAACTCTAAGCGCCTCCCCGGTTGGGAATCGAAAGAACGCCCTGATTTTATCCCGAAAGTTGATAAAGACGATTTGATTTCTGAGTCAACGAAAAAATAGAACAAAGTGCACCTCAATTTTGTGATGGCAAAGCATGACCGCAGTAAATCTTTGATAATCAGTAATAAATTGTCTGCGGTCATGCTTCGCCCCTACGAATATATTTGCAAAAATGGGATGCACCCAATCTAAAATCCAAAATCTAAAATCTAAAATTGACTGATTGATTCAGAAGTGCGATCGCCCGCTACAATAGATTGAGAGCCGGCACAGCGTTTTGTTAATGAATCCAGAATCAACTCTCGCCAGACTACAAGCTACACTCCCCGACGGAAAACTGCCTTCTAGCTACGGGGTCTACTTCAAAAACACCCTAGTAGCCCTCTGTCACGCCCTAGAAGACCACATTTTACAAACCAGTGGCGGGGACGATCTCGAACTCAAACCCCTAGTTTTGGTGACATTTCAGCAGGGAAAATGGTATTTGCAGGAAGCCGATCGCTATTTTGATATTGCTAATGCCTCTCGGCGCGTTGTCATCGGCGCAGTAGCCGACAGCGGTTTCGCTACCCACAAAACTGGTCAATTAGAAAATGTATCTTTAATCAATATTGATCCGATCGACCCCATAGTCGCAGAATGGAATTTAATCATTCTCGCCCCAACCTACAAAGCAATGGTGCTTTGTCGCGAACTTTCACACAAAGAATACCTGCCAGAAGGTAAGCCAGAAGTCGATACAGAGCGAAAATTCTACGGTTTATGGTCATTTGACCAATCCTTAGTGTCGGCGGCGGCAGAAATTTTTATAGAACAAACACGACATTACGATCGCCATCTCGCAGACAAATTACTGCAAATTCACCAAGAAATTCTCGCAACCATTGGCCCGCCCCTTGCCGACATTAGTGGCGTAGTGACCCGGATTGTGACTTACCTGCAAAGTTCTCAGCAGCAAATGGTGGCAATTAACCGCCAAAGCCGTGACTTGTGGGAATTGGAAGGTCAAGCCCTTCGCATCAGTCGCAACTTAAACGCGAATAAACTACAAGCTTTTCTGCGGATGGCCCAGCGCGTCGATGAACGCGATGGGTCAAATCCCACCGCGTCTTTGCAAGTGGCGGCTTTGTCGGAAACTTTGGGTCAACTTCTGGATTTGCCGACTTTGCAGTTGCGGCGGTTGCGGTTGGCGGGATTGCTGTTTCGAGTTGGCTTGGTTTCGGCCCCAAATGAGGTTTTCACTCAAACTTCCGATCAATTCGACCAACAGACTTTGGCGTTTTGGCGCGATCGCAGTTTCATCGGTTCCCAACTCCTGCAAGCCATGCCGGAACTAGCACCTGTAGCCGAAATTGTCAAGCATAAACTCGAACACTGGGACGGCAGCGGCAGACCAGAGGGTTTGCGAGGCGAAGAGACACCCGTTGCTTCCCGGATTTTGGGCTTGGTTGCTTGTTTTCAAGACTGGACTCAAGCGCGGGGCGATCGTCCGGCTTTGGGTTTGACAGCAGCTTGGGAAAAGTGCCGGGACATCAGTGGCACTCGCTTCGATCCGGCTTTGGTGGAAACCCTCGGCAACGTGGTGAGGCTGGCAGAAATGGGTTTAATGGAGTTACCGACTCGCCCTAGTCAATTGCCGAATGTCTGGTTGGAAGATTTGGGCGATCGCGCTCCCTCGGTAACTACTGACAACAAACAATTGACTAATGACTAATAACTAATGACTAATGACTAATGACTAATAACTAATGACTAACATAGAAGCCATTTGCAAAGGCAAAATTAAAATGCTAGCCGGCTATCATTTAGCTGGCGCTGACTTATCGGGTTCTGACCTCGCTGATGCCGATTTGTCTCAAGCTAATTTGAGTGGAGCTAATCTCGCTGGGGCTAACTTGCAACGAGCAATACTGAGAGCAAACCTGCGGGGCGCTGACTTGAGCGGGGCTGACTTGCGAGGCGCAGATTTTCGGAATGCTGACTTGCGGGGAGCTTACTTTGGGAATGCTCAACTCTCTGAGGCAAGTTTTGGGGGAGCTTTTTTGGCTGGAGCCGCGATCGGGAATGTGGATTTGAGCGGTGTCGATTTTCGTGGCGCCGATTTGCGGGCCGTGAATTTTGCTAGGGCAGTTTTGCACCACGCAGATTTGAGTCATGCCAATTTGTCCGGCGCTGATTTGTCTGGAGCGGATTTGGAAGAAGCGATTCTGAATGGAGCCGTGTTCCGTGGCGCTAATCTGACGGGTGCGAATTTGCTCTGTGCTGCGATCGAGCAAACTGTCTGGGATGGTGCATTGCTCGATCGAGCCTGTCTCCAAGGCACCCCCCTCAGCCTTTGAAATTCAAAAATGCGGCGCACTCCCTTCGACTACGCTGGCTGAACCGCGCACTGAGCGTAGTCGAAGTGTGGAAGTGTCTTTGGGTCGAAGTGTTGTTTTCCATACACGCCAACAAAACAATTCATTCTTATAATGTCCATAAGCACAAGCTATTTTAACATTTCTTAATCAGGGGTTATAATAGCGACTGTAACTGAGTAAACGCATAAATGGTAGCAGCTTTGTTTAGCGGTACATCCTTTCAAGGTCAAAGTGGCGATCGCCTTGTCAGCAAAGTAGCAGGAGCTGCAATTGCGGCCTTATTCAAACGTTCGGAAAAGGCTGAAGCCAACATCCGAGTCGAACCTGTTGCCAAACTATTACAGGGAAGCATCGACGGTTTCGACTTCATTGGCAAAGGTATGTTAATGTACAACGGCCTTCGCATCGAAGTAATGGAACTCTACTTGCAAGCACTCTCCATTGATTTTGGAGCGATTTTTGCAGGTCAGGTGAAATTACGCCAGCCTACCCAGGCAAGTATGCGAGTAGTTTTGAGTAAGTCAGATTTAACCACCTCATTCAATACGCCTTTTGTAGTTGAAAAACTTCAGCGGCTGAGTTATCAAGACAAATCTCTCCTGTTTCAAAACACCGAAGTCAGCTTCGGTGCGGATAAATCAATTCGGCTTCAATCCCAGGTTATCGTAGGCCATTCTAGTGAATCAGTCAAGATAGATATTACTGCTCAATTGCAAGTAGAAGAACGGCGGAAAATCCAATTTGTCAGCGTTACTTACGGCGGTGACGAAGCAGCAGTAGACTTGGCCAAAGCGATAATTGTCCACGTAAATAACTTGCTAGATTTAGACAAATTTGCCCTCGAAGGCACTCAACTACGAGTAGACCGCTGTCGAGTCCAAAATGACGAGCTGGTTTTTTACGGTTGGGCCGGCATCGATCATTTCCCCAAAGGCAAACCATAAATTTTACTTAAATCCCCGGCTTCTTCAAGAAGTCGGGGATTTTGGTATATTTAGATAGACGCAGCGTGCGGAATTTTCTTGAAAAGAGGAATCAGCGATGGTGTTTACAGCTCTAGAACTGGCAGCAATAATGCCAGATGCCAGTAAAATTGAAAGTGACGAACCTGAAATGGAAAGTTCTTTACATTACTTACAATTGTCTTTATTAGTTGCTTGTTTAGAATGGCTGTGGCGCGATCGCAATAATTTTTTTATTGGAGCCAACCTCACAGTTTACTACAGCGAACAACAATTGCGGAATCGGGATTTTCGCGGCCCTGATTTTTTCTTAGTCAGGAACACGGAAAAACGTCCGCGTCGATCTTGGGTGGTTTGGCAAGAAGATGGTAAATACCCCGATGTAATTATAGAATTACTTTCGGAATCCACCGCAAAAGTTGACCGAAATGCGAAAAAAATCTTGTATCAAAATCGGTTTAGAACTCCCGAATATTTTTGGTTCGATCCAGAAGATTTTGAACTAGCTGGTTTTCGCTTAATCGGTCAAGAATACCAAGCCATTGTCGCCAATGAATCTGGTAGATTGTGGAGTGATATACTGGAATTATATCTGGGAATTCATGAGGGAAAATTGCGCTATTTTAGTCCAGATGGGGAATTAGTTCCCACACCGGAAGAAGCAGCGTTGCAAGCCCAGGAACAAGCCCAACAAGCCCAGGAACAAGCCCAACAAGCCCAGGAACAAGCCCAACAAGCCCAACAGCGGGTAGAGCGATTAGCTGACCAGTTGCGGGCCTTGGGAATTGAACCGGAGTAGTTATAGCCCTGGGCCAAGGGGCTTTAGAACTAAAGTCCCTTAACAGCCTTGGCTGTTCCTATTCTTCTTAACTAACTTGAAATTAAATCTACCACTATTGATCGGCGAGATTTGTGACTAAACGGCCGTCTTCCATGTAGATAATGCGATCGGCAATATCCAGAATCCGATTATCATGGGTGACAAGCAAAATCGTGCAACCTTGTTCTTTAGCTAGAGTCTGCATAATTTCTACCACATCTCGCCCAGATTTTTTGTCTAAAGCAGCCGTTGGTTCATCTGCTAAAACTATTTTAGGGTGACTGACTAACGCACGCGCGATCGCAACTCTTTGCTTCTGTCCCCCCGACAAATTTTCCGGGTAATAATTCGCCCTGTCTCCCAAACCAACAGCTTCCAACATCGCTATTGACAAAGCATCCATATTTTGATTTAGCATTTCCTTGTGCAATTCCAAAGACATTCGCACATTTTGTTTCGCCGTCAAGAAAGTCATCAGATTGTGTGCTTGAAAAATATAACCAATCTGCTTTCTGAGCTTAGTTAATTTATTTGTGCTAGCTCCGCGTATTTCTTGTCCGAGAATTTTGAGGCTACCATCTTGGGCAGAACGCAGACCTCCTAACATCGTTAATAACGTGGTTTTGCCAGAGCCGGAGGGCCCCGTCATAATTACTATTTCTCCTGGGTTGATATCGAGATTTATGTCAAATAAGGCTTGTTTTTTGAGTGCGCCGGAGCCGAAGTAGTGATTGAGATTTTTGACTGATATTACTGGTTCGGTTGCGGTGTTTTTTTCAGCGGGAATATTTAGGGTTTGCATAGTAATCTTTGGGGATTTTTTTGACAGCAGATTAACGCTGATGAATGCAGATTAGAAAATATCTGCTGGATCGGCTGATTGGAGTTTGCGAAGCGCGATCGCACCGGAACCAGTACACATCACAATCGTCAAACCTAACACGAAAACTGCTCTATCTGTGGTCATTACAATGGGTAATAAAGTCGCAGATTGTGCTAAGGAATACATTCCATTTGCGAACACAATTCCTGGCATAAAACCTAAAACAGCTAATAGGAGAGCTTCTTGAACTAAGACTCCTACTAAATATCCATCGCTATATCCCATTGCTTTTAAAGTAGCATATTCAGCTAAGTGATCGGAAACATCAGAGTAAAGAATTTGGTAAACAATAATCAAACCCACAATGAATCCGATGACGGTTCCAAATCCAAAAATAAAGCCGATGGGAGTAGCATTTGCCCAATAAGCTTTTTCGATATCCGCAAATTCTGCTAAGGTTAAAACTTTGACATCATCGGGTAAAGCAGCTTTCAGCATTGACTGGACTTTTTTGATATCTGCACCGGGTTTAAGGTTAATTAAACCGACATCAATTTCATCCGGTTTTTGTTCTGAAAATAAGTTCATGAATGTGGAATCACTGACTATCACATTGCCATCAGCAGTGAAAGAAGTTCCAAGGGTAAACACACCTGATACTTTAATATTTCGTTTGTTTAGTTCAGTTTCGAGGGTAGATTCTTTCTGAATTATTTGGGCAATATCTCCATATTCTGGCCTCGAAGATTGGTCGAATAAGGCATGATTAAACATTTGAATTTGATGCAGATTTTGATTGACATCGGGCAGATTAAATGTGATACTTCCCGGATCAATGCCAAAAATTAAAATCGCTCTAGTAGTACGATTAGTGGGATTGCGCCACTGTCCGATATCAATATGCAAAGAAGTTACAGATTCGACTCCTTCAAACCCTTGTGTTTGGTATAATCTATCTCTTTTGAAACTTTTTACCGCAGCAAATGTTTCAAATTGAGGGTTGATTAACACTAAATCTGTGTGTAAACTTTGGTGCGGTTTAACAGCAGAATCGAATAGTGCATCTCGGAATCCTAGTTGCACGAAGATCAGGATGTCTGCAAAGGCAATTCCTGCGATCGCAACTGCAAGACGGGTTTTTTCTCTAGTTACTTGTAACCATGCAAGGGGTGTTTTACGAAACATAAATTTTGGGAATGGGGAATGGGGAATGGGGCATTGGGCATTGGGCATTGGGCATTGGGCATTGGGCATT
>NZ_NXIB02000159.1 GCF_002412335.2 Tychonema bourrellyi FEM_GT703 | reverse complement strand
CCCCATGCCCCATGCCCAAAAATCTAAAATCTAAAATCTATTGACATTCTGGACAGCTTCATACATAATCTAAGATTGTGTCAACTAGAACGGAACGCGAAAACCCTTGGCTAACGTAGTTGTAATCGGTGCCCAGTGGGGCGATGAAGGAAAAGGCAAAATTACCGATTTGCTCAGCAAATCCGCAGATATCGTTGTCCGCTACCAAGGGGGCGTCAACGCCGGTCATACCGTGGTAGTAGACGGTCAGACTTTCAAGCTGCATCTGATTCCGTCTGGAATTCTGTACCCTGAAACAGAATGTATCATCGGCTGCGGTACGGTTATTGACCCTAAAGTTTTAATTCAAGAATTGGATCAGTTAGAAACACTGAACGTCTCTACTGCCAAGTTGATGATTTCTCAGACTGCTCACATCACCATGCCATACCACAGATTAATTGATGTGGCATCGGAAGAACAGCGGGGAAATTATAAAATTGGGACAACGGGACGTGGCATTGGCCCTACCTACGCGGATAAGTCCGAACGTACTGGGATTCGGATGCTCGATTTAATGGACTTGGAAGGGTTTCGAGAACAACTGGAATGGACAATTAATTATAAAAATGTCATTCTGGAAAAACTCTACAATTTACCTCCTCTCAATCCCCAAGATGTGATTGATGAATATCATGTTTATGCGGAACGTTTGCGCCCTCATGTAGTAGACAGTTCGCTGAAGATTTATGAGGGAATTCACAAGCGGAAAAATATTCTGTTTGAAGGTGCCCAAGGCACTTTATTAGACTTAGATCACGGCACTTATCCTTACGTTACTTCCAGCAGTCCGATCGCAGGTGGTGCTTGTGTAGGAACTGGAGTTGGACCAACTGCGATCGATCGCGTCATCGGCGTAGCAAAAGCCTACACAACCCGTGTGGGAGAAGGCCCTTTCCCTACCGAAATGGTAGATGGAATTGGAGCTGTTTTGGGCGAAAGAGGAGCCGAATTTGGCACAACAACTGGTCGGAAACGTCGCTGCGGTTGGTTTGATGCAGTAATTGGTCGCTACGCCGTTCGCATCAACGGACTTGACTGTCTAGCAGTTACCAAACTCGATATTTTGGATGAACTAGAAGAAATCAAAGTCTGCGTTGCTTACGAAATTGATGGGGAACGTTGTATCGATTTCCCAAAAAATTCCCGCATATTTGCTCGATGCAAACCCATTTATGAAACCCTTCCCGGTTGGAAACAGTCAACGGAAGAGTGCCGTAATTTGGAAGATTTGCCGCAACAAGCATTGGATTATCTGAAGTTTTTGGCAGATTTGATGGAAGTGCCGATCGCGATCGTATCTCTCGGTGCCGGCCGCGACCAAACTATCATTGTCGAAGACCCGATTCACGGCCCCAAGCGCGGGTTATTGTCGGTTGACGGTACGCCAGCCTGATGTTGCCTTAAAGTATCGTTTTGGGTATCAACCAATCATACTCAAAGTTTTTGGCAGTCTCGCCGCGACCAACTTAGTTCAGAGTTCCAGCAGATTTAGTGCACTTGACCCACCGCGAGGTCAAGTGTATCCTTATTTATGAGGAAAGCTAATGTTAGACATAATTTTTTATGCCTTCAAAACTAATCAGCCACCGCACTATGTCAGAATGTCTGAAGACGTTTACGAGTGGTTGGCAAAATCAGAATTTTCCAAAATTGGCAAATCTGTCCCCAGAAATATTTTGATAGATGAAGAGGAGGAAAAGCTACCTTTAGTTGAGTTAGATCAAGATATTCGCCAGAAGTTTAGAAATTTTTTCCGCGACGCAATTATCTGCGAAAGCGATACCGTCCTTGCTAAGCTGGGTGATTCCCCTCTCAAAGAAGAATACCAAGCAGAAACGTATCGTCTCAGGAAATTGTTAGACTTGCTGAAGTGTGTGGAAAATGAAAATTATCAGTATCTTCAGAGAGTCCTTTAAAAAGAAGAGTATCAATCAGGAACTTATCGTCTGAGAAAAATGCTGGAATTGCTCAAGTGTGTGGAAAATGAAAACTATCAATACCTTCAGCGAATTTAATTAAGTGCGATCGTATTAGCACAAATTTGGTAAAATGTGAAAACAATAAGCCAAAAGTTCAGAAAATGCAAATCGCAGTTGAATGTCAAAAGCGAGCTGAAGGCAGCAAGCCCAACGCCCTCCGTCGCTCAGGATTGATTCCCGCCGTACTTTACGGACACAAGGGCTGTGAGTCCATTTCACTCACCATCCCAGCCAAAGCAGTTGAAAATCTCCTCAAACAGCGCGTTATCAACAACGTCTTAATTGACCTGGATATTCCAGAGATTTCTTGGAAAGGCAAAACTTTGCTACGGGAAGTACAGCGTCATCCTTGGAAAGGTTTTCCCTATCACCTCAGCTTCTTTGCTGTCGGAAGTCAAGACAGCCTCGAAGTTGAATTGTCCCTACGTTTTGTTGGCGAATCTGTCGGTGTCAAAATGGGCGGTGGCCTTTTGGATACCGTGATGATGCAATTAACAGTTAAGTGTAAACCTGACAGCATTCCTGATGCCATTGAAGTAGATATTTCTAATTTAAATGTAGGGGATGCACTGCATATTCACGAACTGGTTTTGCCAGCAGGAGTTGTAGCTGTTGCTGAACCAAATCAGGTTGTTGTCAGTGTACTGGGATCTCAAGGAAGTTCTGAAGAAGCCTCAGAAACACCAGCTTAATTGGTAATTAGTCAAAATCATGGAGGACACGGCAATGCCCATTGGTGTCAACTTAAGCCTGAAACCCTTGATAAATATCGCTTTTGCCTGAGTCTAGATCCCCCCTAAATCCCCCTTCCCAAGGGGGACGAAAGAGAAGACTCCTGTCCCCCCTTGGGAAGGGGGGGTTAGGGGGGATCTGGCCTTAATCGTCAAACAGAAGTCTCTGAAGGGGTTTGACGTTAAGTTGACACCTATGGGCACTGCCGTCTCCTCTATATCATTCCGATGCTTAATCTATCCAAAATGTAACGCTATAGATTGCAACACCGGCATCACCTCAGTCATCCTCAATTAGGACAATTAGTTTCTAACCAACTGGATAAATCAGCTAAACTAGATAAATCGAAAAGAGCCTCACCTAATGCCGATAATTGTTCTGAAGATAGTCGGAACAAGTTATCTTCTATTTCTTGATTTAATTCTCCTAATTGCCGTTGCAATAGGCGTTTAATGAGACTTATTTGACCTCTTTGTTCACCACGAAGTAATCGCTGCGTCAGCCAGGGCAAAATTCAGCAGCGCGAACAAGCGGGCACTATCTTCTATCGATTGACCGGTGAGAGTCGCTGCTTCTTCGGCGATTTGGTTCCAGTGGCCCGGAGGCGTAAACGTGCCTGCGCCGTTGGCCCAGAATTTGGCGATCGCAGTTTGGTCCGGCGTGCGCGTGAGGCTGTCACTTTTGCCGATTTCTTTGACATAGTTCAATTCCTCTGCGTACTTGGCGCTGTCGAGGGCGGGAGGGCCCGACGGGCGGAACTGAGAACCGCTAGTCATCGCAAAGGGAGTAACATCGGGCCACTGAGGAAGCAAGGCTGATGCAAAGGCGGGGGGAGTCGGCACCCAACTGCCTGGTTCAGTTTTGGGGGTATACGACACTACTTTGTTCGCGCCGTCTGTACTCCGCCAAGTGATAATTTGGTCGGCAACTTGCTGTCCGATCGCGATACCATCATCTTTAGACTTACCATCAGGAATTTTGGCTAGAGATGATGCGTATGCTTCATTGAATTTGACCGCTTGTGCTGGGTAGAGATTGAGTAAAACGCGGTGGGCGGAGGCTGCGGTGGCGGCTTCGGCTGATGCACCAGCGGGCGCATCGATGCTGACTTTGTAAGGGCTATATTTTTTGCTAATGGAGTTAACAGAGTCGTAAACCGCTGCCTGAACCATTGCCATGTTGCGGGAGGCCAAAGGAGGCGCGGTGCTGTCTGTCCGCACGGCGTCGAGTAAGGCGCTGTTCCAGTCTGTGACGGCGTTTCCCGATAAGTGAGTTGTGAAGTTACTGGAGTTGATACTGCTACTGTTGACTCCTTGCAATACAGCTAAATACTCCCCCGTAAGTTTGTCTTGAATTACTGTGCTGTTTCTATTAGCGTCAGTGCCTGGTTGGATGTTTAAGTCTTCAAAAGTGAGACCATTTAGCAATCGAATTTTGTCATTCCCGTTACCGAAGTCGGTGATGTAGTCGGCTGTGGCTAAAGTTGGGCCGCCACTGCCTTTACTGATAGCGAAAATGTCGTTTCCTTCGCCGCCAGTCACGGTATCGCTGTCTGCACCCGCGTAGATGATATCGTTGCCGGAGTTGCCATTAATTAGGTCGCTGCCTTTGCCTCCCCAAATAATGTCATCGTCTGCACCACCAAAAATGGTATCGTTGCCTTGGTCGCCACAGATTTTGTCTTTGCCTGTACCGCCTTCGATGAAGTCGTCTCCGCTATTGGCATAAATTATGTCGTTGCCATCCAAGCCATTAAATCTATCAGGTTGGGTGGTTCCTTCAAGATAGTCAAATTTAGAACTTGCGGTGAGGGATGCCATGTTTATTTATGGGATAGTTTGATTAAAGCGCATTGGTTCATAGCTGGTAAAAGTATAGGCATTTATGACATGACATGGGAGGCGTTGAGTCCCTCCCCCTTCGCTTTTACTTCGAGCAGATTGACCCGCCTCGGCTGAACTACACAGCTCCCTATCCCATTGCTGAACGCATTTGGGATTGCTTTTCTCAAAATATTATAAGACCCGTTAACATCAGCGTTAATCAATCGACCCGATGATGTTCTATACAATCCTCTCTTAATTCGCTGACCACTAAATGTGACATCGAAGGTTCCAATATACCCGTACACAGGAATTGGATCTAAATTCAGGAAGTTCGATTTGGAAGTGTAGGATTCTTCTTGTTCTACGATCTTTATTCCCATCAATTCAGCTTTGTACTTCAACATTTCAATTAGTCGAGCATGAGGAATGTTTACAAAGCTTTGATTAGTTTTCCTTCCTAAATCAAGCTCGTTTTTCCATTGTGCATTTTTACCAATTACTAGCGTTCCGATATTTCGTGAGCCGAGAACATTGATGATATACCGACTAGCAGAGTGCAAGTAATTATCGACTTTTTGATGGCGACAACGGGTTAAACGCTGAATCCGTGATGAAGTTTTACGCAGACCTTTTAACTGAGATTGTAGTCGTGCCTTACGCTTGTTGTAGAATTGATTAATCGATTTCAGTGGTCGCCCGTTAATCAGTAAAGGGACAAATCCCGGCTGATTTGAAGTTAACGCCACTAAATTATTCAGCCCTAAGTCGATACTAGCTACTAATTCTTTGGGGTTTTCATCAAGCTCAAGGGTGGACTCCGGCTCAGTACAGGCATTGTAAATCACCTCAATTATGTAGGAATCGCATTTTGGCACCAATCTAATTTGACAAATTCGCTCTGGTTTGATTTGGGTTTTAATTAAAATATTAGTACCCGACAGCTTGATAATTCCTTTCTTTAGTTCCTTGCTACTAATCGCCTGAATTGTATAGACGAGAATATTCCGACCCTTGACTTTATCTTTATACTTCGGTAATTTCGGGCGGTCTGTGAATCTAGTGGAGTCTATTTTGTAAGCCTTGACTGCTTCAAAAAAAGACTTCCAATTCTTGTCTAATATCATTAATATTTGTTGACTTACCTTGGCTGGTAATTCCTTGTATGCTGAATGAGATTTCATCAAACGATTCATTTCGTTGTAATTTATATAACCCCATCCATAGACAAAACTCTGACGAATCACGTAGTTAGCGGCATTGTAGAGATTTTTGGATTTAAAGGCTAATCCGTCTATTTCAACAAAACGATGTTCTGTGGATTTAATGATGTGTCTCTCTGCTAGTTGCATTCAGCATCTCCATTTTTTAACGCTCGCCATAATTCTCGCTTGTTGACTATTCTGACTATATGATACTACCATTGCTTACTACTGCTTACAAACTTAATAAAGTTTTATAATACCACGTGTAGATACTTAGACCCGTTTGCCGGTGATTTAATTTTACTCGACTTTGCGGTTGGGAAGTAAACCTCGCAACCGGAATTTTATTTAATCTTTAATATTTAACGGGTTTTTGAGAAGTTTTGCGCTGTGGGTGTGCGTAGAAATACAGTCATTAAAACTGCCTAAAATACTGCAACTTTGTTAAGTTTTGACAATAAAACCGTTGTTTTAATGTTTAGATCGAGATATTTTTTACTATCATAAAAGGAGCGGATTGTGTAACTAAATAAGTAAATATTTATTAAGCGCTTCTCAACGCTGCGATCGGGTCGAGTTTGGCGGCTTGGCGGGCGGGTATAACGCCGAAGCAGAGGCCGACGCCACCGGATACACTGACTGCAAGGGCGATCGCCATTGGTGATATTCCAGCTTGTAAGGGAGTGAAATTACCGATCAGCAAAATGCCACTAACACCTACGAAAGTACCGACTAAGCCCCCGGCGGCTGATAAAATTACAGCTTCGACAATGAATTGAAATAGGATATCTTGTTGCGATGCCCCGATCGCCTTTCTCAGCCCAATTTCCTGAGTACGTTCACTCACAGACACCAGCATAATGTTCATAATCCCAATACCACCGACTAACAAAGAAATACTAGCAACAGCAGTTAACAGAATACTCAGAGAACCGGAAATTGCACCCATTGTTGCCATTAAATCTTTTTGATTTCTCACCGTAAAGTCATCTTCTGTGGTGATCTTATGCCGCAGTCTCAGCAGGTTTTCGACCTGAAATTGCGCCGCATCCATTTTCGATTCATCTTTAATCGAAATAAATATCGACGTGACAGCCAAACCGTAGGGAGATTTGCGCCCGACTATGCGATTGGCCATTGTGGCGATCGGCACTGCGGCCGAGTTATCATAATTCGTACCAAAAGATGTGCCTTTCGGTGCCAAGACTCCAATTACTTTAAGACTGACATTTTTAATCCGTATCTGTTCGCCCAAGGGATTTGTATTGCCAAAAAGTTTCTCTGCTAATTCTGAACCGAGAACCACAACTTGGTTACTTTGTTTGACATCAATATCTGTTAAAAACCGCCCTTTTGCCATTTCAAAGCTTCTAACTTGGAGAAATTCTGGAATAGTGCCAAAAATCAAAGCAGACACATTTTTGTTACTGTAGCGAACTATTTCCGAACTATTAAGTTCTGCGGAGACACCTTGAACGGAGGGGACTTGAGTTGCGATCGCCTTTGCATCTGGTAGTACCAGAGTTTGAGGCGTATTTCCGAGCCCACCGCGCCTAGCATTCGGTACTCCAGCCCTGACGATTAATACATTTGTACCAAGGGATTGAACTTGTCCTGCTACAAACTTTTGAGCGCCTTCTCCAACTCCAATCATCGCAATTACTGAGGCGTTACCCACAATCATTCCAATCATGGTTAAACTACTGCGGGTTTTATTCGCTACTAGAGTTTGACCGGCCATTTTGACGCTTTCAATAAAATTCATAATTTGTTATTGGGCATTGGGCATTGGGCATTGGGCATCGGGCATTGGGCATTGGGCATTGGTAACTAATGACAACAGTCAACAGTCAACAGTCAACCGTCAACCGTCAACAAACTAATTAAGCACTTCTGAGTGCCACAATCGGGTCTAGTTTAGCAGCTTGTTTTGCGGGTACGATGCCGAAGAATAAGCCGATGCTGCCGGAAACACCGACTGCAAGTGCGATCGCCCCTACGGACACACTAGCTTGCAAAGGAGTAAAAGCAGCCACCAAAAGCACACCGCCAATACCAAATCCAGTGCCGATCGCACCACCAGCAGCAGACAAAATCACCGACTCAATCATAAACTGAATTAGGATATCTTGCTGAGAAGCTCCGATCGCCTTTCGCAGTCCAATTTCCTTAGTCCGTTCCCTCACAGAAACCAGCATAATATTCATAATCCCGATGCCACCGACAAACAGCGAAATTGCCGCCACAAAAGCCAACATCAACGTCAAACCATCAGTAATAGTTCCCAAAATCTTCATCAAATCTTTCTGATTTCGGACAGTAAAATCATCCTCCTTAGTAATTTTGTGCCGCAATCTCAGCAAATTTTCTATTTGAAACTGAGCAGCTTTCATCTGACTTTCATCTTTAATAGAAACCGAAATAAATGTGACTTTTGTACCGTAAGGAGACGAGCGACCGACAATTCGATTTGCCATTGTGGTCAGTGGCAAATAAACGTTCATATCTTGATTATCACCAAAGCTAGAACCTTTACCCTGCATTACTCCTATCACTTGAAAAGTCGAATTTTTGATGCGAATATATTGACCAAGCGGCTGTGAATTGCCAAACAATTGTTCTGCTGCTTCGGAACCTAAAGCTACTACATTTTCTTCCCTTTGTAAATCTAATTTGCTTAAAAATCTACCTTGGGCAACATCGAAACTTCTGACAGTCAGAAATTCTGGTGTAGTTCCAACAATAGAAGACGAAACGTTTTTGTTGCGGAAGGTAACAAGTTGACTGTCATTGAGAGTTGGTGCAACTTCTTCGACAGAAGGAACTTGAGAGGCGATCGCCTCTGCATCTTCCACTACTAAAGTTTGGGGAGGAATCACCGGGCGGCTTTGGGCTTCAGGACTTCCGGGAATGATAAATAGCAAGTTTGACCCCAGAGAGTTAACTTGTCCCGCAATAAACGTTTTAGCCCCTTCACCGATGCCAATCATCGAAATTACCGAAGCATTACCGATGATAATTCCTAACATCGTCAAGCTGCTGCGGAGTTTGTTTCCCGTCAAGGTTGTGACAGCCATTTTGACACTTTCAACAATATCCATGATTCGATTTTAGATTTTAGATTTTGGATTTTAGATTGGGGAATTGGTTATTAGTGAGCGGGGTAGGCACGGGGGCACTACCCCTACAAAACTCTTGTTTCCCTCCTCTTGTAGGGGCGGTGCCCCCGTGCCCGCCCTCTTGTAGGAGTGATCGAGATGAATAATACCCAATGCCCAATGCCCAATGCCCAATGCCCAATGCCCAATGCCCAATGCCCAATGCCCCATGCCCAATGCCCAATGCCCAATGCCCAATGCCCAATTCCCCATTCCCTATTTCTGATTCTTGATAATATCCTCCAACTTTTTACCTTGAGGAAGTTCAGTAAACACCCGATCGCCCGCCTTCGCACCCTCCAAAATCTGAATCTTATTACCAATAGTCGATCCAACCGTCACAGCCTGAAACTTCGGCTGTTGTTTCTCATCGGGAACTAGGACACCAGTTTGACCTTTATTCGTCACAATTGCCACCGTCGGCACAACCAAAGCATTGCTCAGCTTTTGACCAACAAATCTCAAATCGACGTTCATACCCGATTGCAATAAATCTTTGCCAGTGTCGATCGCAACTCGCACCTGAAACAGCGTCACATCCCGTTCTTTCACAGCTTCCGGCGCAATCAATTTAACCTTGCCCTTAAACACCTTATCTGGATAAGCATCAGCGACTATTTCAACTTCTTGACCCGGTTTAATTTGGCTAATATCCGCCTCCGGCACCTTCGCTAAAACTTCCACATCTCTTGCTAGAGCCACAATCGATGTCGAAGTTGCCGAAGTAGCTTCCGATGCCGAAGTTGCTGGAGTTACAAAAGCTCCTTGAATCGCGTATCTTTGGGTAATTACACCAGCAAAAGGAGCGCGAACTTTCGTATCTTCTAACTGCACTTCTTGATAGCGGACTTGAGCTTGAACCTCTGCTAATTCAGCTTGAGCTTGAGCTATTTCTTCCGGGCGAGAACCGTTTTCTTGTACTGCGAATTGGCTTTTTGCTTCCGCAACTGCTGCTTCGGCTTTGGCGATTTCTTCGGGACGGCTGCCGTTTTCTACTTGTGCTAATTTGCTTTTTGCTTCGGCAACTTCGGCTTCGGATTTAGCTATTTCTTCCGATCGCGTCCCGTTCTGCAATTGCTTCAATCCTTGTTGCTCAACTTCCACAGCAGCTTGCAGTTGCTGGATTTGCGACAGCCGATTTTCTTGCAGTTGTTCTAGGCGTTTTTGAGATTCTATTACCTTAGCTTGAGCGGTACGATTTTCTTTGATTAATTCATCCAGTTTATCTTGAGCCAGAGCACCTTCTTGTACTAATGACCGATTGCGTTCCACCCGTTTCGTGGTTAGTTCGGCTTGGGCTTTACTAGAATCAATTTGGCTTTGTGCTTGGGCAATTTCTTGTTTTGAACTACCCGTTTGAGCGTCTGCTAAACGAGCCTGAGCTTGCGCTAATTTAGCTCGTCCCTGGCTGACTTCTTCCACGCGGGTGCCGGTACGCAGTTTTTGCAAGTTGGCTTGAGTTTGCTGTAAGCGGGCCCTGGCTCCTGCAACTTCTTCAACGCGACTCCCGGCTTGGAGTTGGGCGAGACTGGCTTGGGCTTGATCTAAGCGCGCTTGAGCACTGGCGATGTCTTCCGATCGATTCCCGGCTTGAATTTTGGCGAGTTTGGCTCGAACGCTGGCTTCGCGGGCTATGGCTTGAGCGAGTTGGGCTTCTACGTCGCGGCTTTCCATGCGGGCAATAATTTGTCCTGCTTCGACTTTATCGCCCTGTTCGACAAATAATTCCGCGATCCGCCCAGAACCTTTGGGGCTGAGATTCACGCGCTGTACGGGTTGTACCGTGCCGCTGGATGTGATCCGCACGGTGAGGTTTTGTGCTTCCACAGGCACAGTCATCGTGGCGATCGCATCCACTTTCGGTTTTGATTTACTATTTACTATATACATGGTGGCCGGCACAGCTATCAACCCGGCTGCAACTAGCGCGATCGCCCACCGCTTCGACTTCGGCGCGGGTTTTTTGGGAGACTGCTTTTGGGCGGTTTTTTTATCTGTAATTTTAGTCTCTGCGGCCTTGGTGTCTGCGCTTTTAGTATCTTCCACCTTGACCTGAGCAGTTTCTTTTTTAGGGCTAACGATCATACCGAATCACCTAATTAAATCTCAGGATTACTTTTAATGTAAAATTTTTCTTGATGTTTGGCATCGTCTTTGAGACTCATCCGATCGGGTGATTTCCCAAAAAGTTCCCCAACCAACATCTAATATTAAGTATAGCTAACTTTTGTAACATTTTAAGAAATGTTACTTCTTTTCACTTGCAGGACTCAAGCCTCTGCCGATGCTACTGTCTGCGATCGTTTGTAGGCGTGAGCTTTGGCTAAACGTACCCAATGTTCCAAGAGCAAATAGCGATCGAGTTCCACTTCCTCTAAGCGCGACAGATTACCGGATTTGTTGCGATCGAGCAATTCGCTCATTCGGGCTTGCAATGCAGGCGTGGGGCGAATTGCCAGGATTGCTTCAGGGCTCGGTTGACTAGCCAGTAGTTCAATAATTTGGCGATCGTCTTGATAAGAGATAGTTTCTGTAGCGGTGATTTCCCGAAGTGCGCGATCTAGAACTTCCGGTAGGCGATCGCCAAATTCTTGTAATTGTTCGCCGAGGCGATCGGAGACTTCTAAAATAATTTGCATTCTGTTTTCTGAGAAATTTTGGAGCCGCCCATCCCTACCTAAAATTTTTATAGATGAGGACAGGCGGCATTTTGATTAAACAGTTACAGCTTTCTTAGCAGTAGAGCTCAATTCGCCCTTAGCATACTTAGCTGCAAAATCATCCAAAGACATTTGCTTGATCTTTGTACCATGACCGGCTGCGCCAAAAGATTGATAGCGATCGCTACAAACTTTTTGCATAAACTTGATCGATGGCTTCAAGAAGTGACGAGGATCAAACTCATCAGGCTTCGCAAACAAAGCTTGACGCACCGCAGCAGTAATTGCCAAACGGTTGTCAGTATCGATATTGATCTTGCGAACACCACACTTAATGCCCTTTTGGATTTCTTCCACAGGTACGCCGTAGGTTTCGCGGATTTTGCCACCGTTGCTGTTGATGATTTCCAGCAATTCTTGGGGCACAGAAGAAGAACCGTGCATTACCAAGTGAGTATTTGGCAAGCGGCGGTGAATTTCTTCAATGCGGCTGATTGCCAAAATTTCGCCAGTTGGCTTGCGAGTAAACTTGTAAGCGCCGTGAGAAGTGCCGATCGCCACTGCTAAAGCATCAACGCCAGTTTGCTCAACGAAATCAACAGCTTGCTCAGGATCAGTCAACAACTGATCGTGAGACAAAGCACCTTCAAAGCCGTGGCCATCTTCAGCTTCACCCATTCCTGTTTCCAAAGAACCCAAGCAACCCAATTCGCCTTCGACGCTAACGCCGATCGAATGAGCAACATTCACCACATCACGAGTCACTTGGACGTTGTACTCGTAGGTAGCAGGAGTTTTAGCATCTCCCTCCAGAGAACCGTCCATCATGACGCTGGTGAAACCTTGGCGCATGGCGGAATAGCAAGTACCAGGGGCATTACCGTGGTCTTGGTGCATGGAAATGGGGATATGAGGATAGGTTTCAACTGCGGCCAAAATCAAGTGGCGCAGGAAATTTTCCCCAGCGTAGGTGCGAGCGCCGCGAGAAGCTTGCAAGATCACGGGGCTGTCGGTTTCGTCAGCAGCGCGCATGATGGCTTGGATTTGCTCCATGTTATTGACGTTGTAAGCCGGTAGGCCGTAACCATTTTCAGCCGCGTGGTCGAGCAGCAGTCTCATAGGTACAAGCGCCATAGATATTCCTCCTAATTATTTGTGCTTTCTGGGCAGTGAATTTTTGACAAGTTCAATTCTTACGATAATCTTAAGACAATTTGCCACCGATCGCGCAGGATGTTTCCACATTTCAACAGTCCTGGACGCACTATCAACCTAAAAAAACCCGGTTTCTCGCCATTGTCAACCTCAGATGACCAAATTACGTTAAGAAACCGGGTTTTTGCCTCCAGGACTATCAATATCCTCGTAGGGACACGGCACTGCCCATAGGTGTCAACTTAAGGTCAAACCCAGTCAGAGAATGTTGTTTGACGATTAAGGCCAGATCCCCCCTAACCCCCCTTAAGAAGGGGGGGACAGGAGTCTTCTNAAGTCCCCCTTCTTAAGGGGGATTTAGGGGGATCTGGACTAGGATATAAACGAGAGATACCAAGGCTTTCAGGCTTAAGTTGACACCAATGGGCAGTGCCGTGTCCCTACTAAAAAATTGAGTTCCGAGATTTAAACTCTGAACTCAATATTTATAGTTTATGCTGATTTATGGGTCGCCCGGGATTTGAACCCGAGACCAATCGGTTAAAAGCCGAATGCTCTACCGCTGAGCTAGCGACCCGCGAAAACATTCTCACCGCGCACATTCACTGATAGTAGCACCCATCTATTTAAATAGCAAGTCTTTTTCACAAAAAAGTTGCAGTCATCCGAATCAGCATCTCGCAAGTCGCGCCAGGGGGCAAATAAATCAAGTGTGCGCCTGTGTTTAGGGCATTCCCAGGAGCAGTCCAAGGTTCCAAACAGTAAAAATCCTTGCCCTTGAGCATCCAGAACACCAACTTGCCATAGCTAGAGTTGTAGCTAAGGGTGAGGCGCAAGTCGCGCGACGAGTCTGTTACCGTAGCAGCAAGACCGGTGAGTTCATCAAAGGAAACATCAATTTCGTCCAGCGTCTGGTCAAAAACCCCGGTGAAATAACCCTTGGAGTGAGTGTTCTGGTCTCTGTACTGCATCCCCGGAATTTCAAAGCGCAGCTTGGATTTATCCGGCGCTAAAAAGTAAGGGTGGAAGCCACTAGAAAACGGCATTGGTTCTTCAGACAGATTGATGTATCGCTGAAAAATCTCCAGAGAATTGCCTTTAATCTGATAAGTGAAGGCTAGTCGGAAATCAAAGGGATAAACAGCCTGGGTCTTTTCGTTGCTGTCGAGAATCAGGGTAAGAGCAGCGCTTCCCTTCGTAGCCACTTCCCCTACTGTCCAAGGCAAATCGCGAGCAAAGCCGTGCTGTTTGAGTTTCCACTTTTCGCCCTTGTGTGTGAAAGTATCGTCGGGGAGATTGCCACAAATCGGAAACAGGATTGGCACTCCGCCACGTACAGTCAAATCAGGATTGGTGAACCGTTCGGTGTCTAAGTAAAAGATTTCTTTGCCTTCAACCAGCCAGCTAGTGGCAATACCGCCTCGTTCCGGCACAATTTCTAGAACCGAGTTAGCGGTTTCGTCGGAGAGGACGTAGGTTTTGTACTGCTTTTGCTTGAGTGCGATCGCAAACTGACTTGTCATCATAAAAATGGGTTGAAACCCCGTCCTTTTAGGACGGCTTTATAGTAGTCCTGGCTGCTGGCTAACCTATCTTTGCAGATAGGGGAGGTAGGGCGATCGGCTTGTAGTCGCTGGAGGCTTTGGTAACTGGAATCAGCGCTATGGGAGTCGGTTCTTTTAGAGCGACTTTGAAGGATGGAGACTGAGTTGGGGGAAGATAGCCTTGGGGACTTAGTACCGTTCCCGAACTGGGAGATGGAGGTGAAATGAACGGTTCTTTGATGAATGGCTCTTTGGTAAAGGGATCTGATTCCCCGCTGGGTTTGGGATTTTGACCTCGGTAGAGGCGCGGTGGCAAATCTTGACTGGGAGGTGGGCTTGACTCAGAAGTCGGAAAATTTCCGTTCTTCAAAACTGACGAGTTTTCCTGCTGTTTGGGCGCAATGGGCAAAGCTGGCATAGAATTTGGTTTGAGTTGCTCTTGCGTATTGCTTTCACCTCCTGGAAATGGGGAATTGGGCTGGGGTTGTTGTGTACCGTTTGTTGTTGCTCCTGGTAATTGAGAATTCGGAGTTTTTTGGGCTGGTGCTGATAATGGGGATTCGAGAACTATTTGCGATCGCATAGGTTTATCAAAAATACTCGAAATCTGTTCGACGCGCTTGAGAATGCGATCGCCCGCTGCTCCTTCTACCACCTTCGGCTGAAACTTTTTCACCTCCACAGGCAGAAATTCTACTTTCATATTTCTGTCTTTGAGCGATACTTTTAGCACTGCTGTGTCGTAATCGCTGCGAGCATTGCCACCGAAGATAAAATTTCCCAGGGAGTACACTATCGGTCGGCCTTTGTAAACTTCCGCACCTTGCAGAACGTGGGGGTGATGTCCCACCACCAAATCAGCACCTTGGTCGATCGTAAACCGAGCCAAATCTATCTGCCAATCCCCTGGATAATCTGCCAATTCTACTCCCCAGTGATAATTCACAATAATCCAGTCTACCTGACCTTTGAGAGCTCGAATATCCTCGGCTACGCGGTTGTTTCGGCGAGAGTTAGTTCCGGCTTTCCCATTGTCAGCAGCCTGGAGGTCGGAATCGTAATAACCAAGATACGCGATTCGCTGACCTTTAACTTCAATAATATCTGGACGCCTAGCTTCTTTGATATCTCGACCGGCTCCCACACTCTGAATTCCAGCATTATTTAGAGTATTTATAGTTTCCACCAGTCCGGGTTCCTCGTAGTCCATAGCGTGGTTATTTGCCAAATTGACAATATCCACTCCTCCTGCTGTTAATACTTTGACCAATTCTGGATCGGCTTTAAAATTTAATTGTTTTTTACTTTTACCCAAGGTAGAGCGAGTTAGGGGATTTTCGAGGTTAACCATCGCCACATCTGCTTTGCGATATTCTTCCATGTTGGCGAATGCCCAATCGTAGCCTCTGTTTGCCACTTGGGAAAACGCATCCAATAGATTCACATTCCCACCGAACATCAAGGTGACGGTTGGGTCATAAGGATTGGCAACTTGTTTGTGCTGTACTACTGGTAATGTTTCTAAAGCTGCTTGCACGGTATCGGCACGTTTGGGAGGTGACCCGGACATTAATGCAGCTTGCTGCTGCCAGGAGGCGATCGAGAATGACCGCAGAACCAAAGCTTCCTGGTATGTCACCCAACAACCCAGAACAAATGAAGCCAGTGATGAACCGATTAGCAATAGGGAACGATAGGTTTTAAATTTAACCCAATCAACGACCAGTAGGGAGCGGTAACGTCGCCGATCGCGATTTGCCGGAGTCACAATTCGTACTGATTGTTTCCACAGAATCTCTGGTTCTCCAGCTAAACGCGCGTGAATTCTCACTCCTTCTACTGCTGGCGAGTTTAGTCTCCAGAGTTGGTGACAAATAAATTTGACTACGCCTTCTCGCAGAGTGCTCCCCAGTAATGTGGTATCTGAGGCAAAGTCGCGCTGGAATTCTACCAATATTTGCACGCATCCAGCCTGAGCTTCTTCTACGCGGGCATAAATCCCTTCTGGTCGAAGCAGGCTGTCAATCCAGTAATTCAGGGCTTGAAAGTTGCCCGATCGCGCTAGATCCAAAATAGACGGCTGCGACCAATTTTCTGCGTATACCATCAATTAGCCTCCTTAACACGCACAACTCGCGTTTACTTCAATTTTTTTGAACGGAACCGCAATTTTCTTAGCTTAACCGCCACAGGTTCCGCTGCCCGCTTTGAAGCTAGTTATTGGCTGCCACCATTTTTTACATTTAGTGACGCCCTGCTGTCAGTGACTTCCATCACAATTTGCTAAATTTAATTATTTTTTTAGCAATATGTTAAAATCATGGTGTTAGTATTCTACGGCCGATCGCTACGCCTCTAATCCTAATTTTTCGTTCTAACACAGCCATTGCATAAAGTGTGACAATATAAATGGCGTAGTGGGTAGATTTAGTGGTATGATTTAATTTGGTAACTCCCATCGGTTTCAAAGTTTTGGAAAACGTGAAGCTGGCTGGTCTATAGGGCTATGTCTTCCGATGTAAAGCTCAAAGTACGTTACTGTAAACAGGCAATCTTTTTGAGCACATACACTGCGCAGGAGAACTGACAAATGCTACAGCGCAAAATCTATCAACTCTGTTGTGATGGTCGTGAGGTTTCTATTTTTCTTCGAGATCAGCAACGTTGGATAGAGCGCGCTCGTATCCTAGATATTGAAGGGGATCTAGTCACGCTGCGCTACGAAACGGACGAAGAAGACGAGCTCAGCTCTTGGGAAGAAATGGTGCGTCTAGAAAGTATTGGATCTGTGTCCCAGAAGTTGGCTTCGATATCGAGAACTTGCGAGCCCTTAGTTTCTGATGATTGTCCAGAAGCAGAACAAATTCGCAATCACTACCCGGACTCTAGTTTGGATTAGTTTTCAGCTTGTGTTTACGGGACAAATAAAAATTGGGAGATGAGAAGATCACTTTTCTCCCTTTTTTGTGTGCTTTTTTTGAATAGACTGAAATCCCAAATCTGTAGGTTGGGTTGAGTCACGAAACCCAACTCTTCATTTGAAATGAGTCACGAAACCCAACTCTTCATTTGAAATGAGTCACAAAACCCAACTCTTCATTTGAAATGAGTCACGAAACCCAACACTTCATTTGAAATGAGTCACGAAACCCAACACTTCATTTAAAATGAGTCACGAAACCCAACTCTTCATTTAAAACTCTTCATTTAAATTTAAAATGAGTCAGGAAACCCAAATCTTCATTTGAAATCCACTGTTGGGTTTCGCTATCGCTTTACCCAACCTACTTGATCTATTATTTTAGAAGCACTAAGTAAATCCACTTAATTAAACGTAAGATACAGATGGCAATAAAGCTTGCTATATAAGCACTCTTCCT
>NZ_NXIB02000158.1 GCF_002412335.2 Tychonema bourrellyi FEM_GT703 | reverse complement strand
GGAGAGAAGGAGAGGGGGAGAAGGGGAATCGGATGGATGACTGAAAAGCTTAAAAATTCATCTCCCCCTCTCCTCATCTCCCCATCAACCGAGAATGAAACAGCCCTGGGGATTTAGGGGGATCTAGACTTAGGTAAAAGCAAGAGATACCAAGGCTTTCAGGCTTAAGTTGACACCAATGGGCACGGCGCCGTGTCCCGTGCGATCGCAATTAGCAATTCACAATTATCTAACCCTTCGCAGCGCCTGATTTTTCATGTGCTACGTTGTGGGCAGTTTTGCCATTCTTGCTATTACCGTGCGCCTTGGCATTGCGAGGCTGGATCACTCCATAGCCGCTCTTACTCTTGCGTTCGTAAAGCACATTAATTTCGCCTGTTTCCGCATTCTGAAACATATAGAAATCGTGGTCAATAATCTGCAATTGTTCTAAAGCTTCTTGCACAGTCATCGGAGGCATGGCAAAATATTTAGTCCTTACTACCTCGGCTGGAAGTTCGGGAGTTCGATCGCCAATCAAATCCGCCACTACAGGAAGTTCTTCCACCACAGCTACCGTTTTGGCATTGCTATTGGTTTTGTTGTCCTGACGTTTTTCCTTGAATTTCCGCAGTTGACGGGCTATTTTGTCGGCGACCAAATCTATGCTGGCATAAAGGCTTTCCGTGCTTTCCTCAGCCCGAATTACGCTGCCATTAGCATAAATTGTCACCTCAGCAGTCTGCTTAGGATTGATCCTTGGGTTACGAGCCACCGACAGATGTATGTCCACTTCCGTCGTCAAAGCTTGAAAATGGCTAACTGCCTTTTCCACCTTTTGATTGACGTACTCGCGAATCGCATCGGTGATTTCTAGATTTTTACCCTGGATAACAAGCTTCATAGAGCTCCCTCCCTTCTGTAACTTGGGTATAGTTTATACAGTAGCACCTTGTATTCTAGAAAACACTTATTTTCAAAATCTTTTTAAAGTGTTGATAATTCTTAATTTTAGCTGCGTCAATATTCGGTACAAATACTCTTGATTTTTTCATGCTTTTACCTTCTTTTTCTCAACATCTCAATTCTCAATCCTGCTGGCTTCTCGACTGGGGACAAGTACCCTACTCGGAAGCTTGGGAAGCTCAACGAAAATTGGTGCTAGAGCGCCGGGAAAATCCAGATTTGCCGGATGTGCTGATTTTGCTGGAACATCCGCCTGTGTACACTTTGGGACTGGGCGCGAAGTTGGAATTTCTGAAATTTGATGGCGAAACTGTGCCGGAGTTGCACCGAGTTGAACGGGGTGGTGAGGTGACTTACCATTGTCCGGGCCAGTTGGTGGGCTATCCGATTTTAAATTTGCGCCGCCATCAGCCGGATTTGCACTGGTATTTGCGACAGTTGGAGGAGGTGTTGTTGAGGGTGCTGGATGTTTTGGGGTTGAAGGGGGCAAGGGTGCCGGGGATGACTGGGGTTTGGGTGGATGGGCGTAAGGTGGGTGCGATCGGGATTAAGGTTAGTCGCTGGATTACTATGCACGGTTTTGCCTTAAATGTGTGTCCGAATCTTGAAGGTTTTCGGCAAATTGTACCTTGCGGGATTCCAGATAAGCCCGTTGGTAGTTTAGAGCAGTTTATTCCGGGGATTGAGGTCGATCGCGTTAGGGCGATCGTGGTGGCGGAGTTTGCCGAAGTTTTTAGGGTAGAAATGGTGCGGGCAGAAGTATCACAGTCCCTACTCCACTAAGGAGACGGCAATGCCCATTGGTGTCAACAATCAGGTAAAACCGATAGTCCGACAGAAGTCTCAACCCCTGTCTCAAAGCGAAAGTCCTCTTAAGAGGACTGAAGAACTCATTAGTCCTCTTGAGAGGACTTTCGCTATTAGACAGGGAATTCATTCCCTGGCGGGCTTTCAGGCTTAAGTTGACACCTATGGGCAATGCCGTTTCCCTACTCAAAACTACTTAAAACGGAATTGGGTCATAATCGGGATTGTCAGATTCGCTAGATGAATTCGACTGGCGATCTGAGTCAGAGCTTGGAGACTGCGGTGAGTTCCAATCAGAGCTGGAAGTGTTACTAGAGCCTCCGGGAGCGTTGCTAGAACTGCGATTTCGGGAACTCATGGGTACCACATTGCTAGGTACGGTTGAAGGCGCACTGCTGCGAATTGGAGCTGATTCGGGGGCGGTTCTATTTGTTGCAGGGGCTGAATTCATGGCATTAGCACCGAGACTGGAAATTTTTTGAGCCGTCATTTCAGCCCGCTTTTCTTTAATTCCATCTCTCTCGATCGTATTCATGCCGAGTCGGCCTTCAATAATTACGCGATCGCCCTCGCGATATTTTTCGTGAATTTCCACTGCTAAATTACCCCATCCTATCACCTTCAAATGTTCGGGTGGATCTTCGGGTCGAGAACCTGGAAACTGCACCAGCATTTCAGCTATTTGAAGTTGATTGTCAGGAGTATAACGGAGTTGCGGTTGTTGAATTATTTCCGCCATCAAAATGAAGCTATTCATAATTTAATTGGGAATTGGGAATTGGGAATTGGGCATTGGGCATTGGGCATGGGGTCTTGGGAATTGGGCATGGGGCATTGGGCATGGGGCATTGGGCATGGGGCATGGGGCATTGGGCATGGGGCATTGGGCATCGGAAATAAGTGACTAATGACAACTGTCAACTGTCAACTGTCAACAGTCAACAGTCAACGGTTAACTGTCAACCATTGCCGAATTTATCTTGTCGAACAGCAGCCTCAGTGTTGCCAACAAAATCGTGAACGAGAGTACGGTATTCCTTCAGAGTTTCAGATACCCAATCTCGATCCTCGCTGTTAGCAAAAATATGGACTGTCGGTTCACTAGCATCGGGCAACACTAATACCCAATTGTCATCACTGGAGTTGAAAATTTTCACTCCATCTACTAATTCTAAACTATCTGGTGAATGAGTTTCTACTAAATATCGCATTAGCGAACCCTTGACTGTCCAAGGACAACGGACGCTGTAACTGCGGTGAGTGACACGGGGAAGTTCAGCTTTAATCTGTCCGAGCGATCGCTCCTGAATCGTCATCATTTCTATCACTTTAGCAATACAGAACATTCCGTCAAATCCGGGATGCAATTGTGGGAAAATAAAACCCATATTGCCACTACCGCCCAAAACTACATTCGGATTCCTGTTAGCTGCTTCCATCAAAGCACTGGGATTTGCTTTGGTGCGGATTACTTTGCTTTGATAGCGACGGGCGATCGCCTCTACCGCAGAAGAAGCATTAACCGGTACTACCACTGTACCTTTCGGATGAGAAGTTAGCATCAAATTTACCATGAGCGCCGTCAGCATTTCCCCCCGAATCGCTATTCCCGATTCGTCTACCAAAATTAGCTGTTCGCCGTTCGCCGACACCTGTACCCCAAAATTAGCGCTGAGTGCTTTCACCACGCGGCCGAGTTGATCGAGCAAATATTCCCGCTCCCCGTTGCTCAGAGAACTTTGTTTCAGACTGGCATTGAGTACCACCGCATCGCAGCCGAACTTAGCTAGTATTTGTGGCAGAAATGCCCCGGAAACTGCGTAAACGTAATCGATTACCACCTTAGAATTGCTGTAGCGAATTGCTTCAACATTCATTTGCCGCTCAAAGGTGTGGGAGTAAACGTCAAGAGATTGGTTAAAGTATGACATCTCTCCAATTTCAGGAATTAGCGCCCGTCGCAAATCTTCCTTAAAGTAAGCGCCCTCGATTTTTTTCTCGGCCGCTTTAGTAATATTGATGCCTTTGCTATCGAAGAATTCAATTAAAATGTGGTCCGATCGATCGGGCGAAATGCGAACATGAATCCCACCAGTCACTGACAGAGTAGATGAAACCGATCGCGCGATCGGAATTGCCGTCGATTCCAAATTGACCACACTAATTCCCACTGACATTAAACCAGCAATCAAAGACCTCGAAACCATGCGCGAAATACTTCTCTGATCGCGAGAAACCGATACCGAAGCACCTGGTTTCAAAGTAGAACCGTAAGCCGCGCCTAATTTCACTGCAAATTCCGGGGTAATATCCACATTTGCCAGTCCTTGAACGCCCCGCTGACCAAATAAATTCCGCTTAGCTTGTTCTCCCCAAATCAAATTCTGATTTAACAAAGCACCGGATTCAATACTTTTGCTCGGCCAGACGCGCACGCTCGGCCCTACTTGCGCTTCTTCTCCGACGATTGACATTGAACCAACAACAGCACCTTCCAATACATGAGCGCGCCTGTCTACGCGAGTGCTCCGGCAAATTACGCAGGCCCTGAGATGAGCATCTTCGCCGATAATTGCGCCGTTCCAGACGATCGGACGTTTGACGTTGGCGTCGGCCCCGATGGTCACGTTATCTCCAATTACTGAACCCGCTTGAATTTTGACTCTGGCTCCGATGCGGCAATTGTTGCCAATCATCACTGGCATTTCTACGATCGCGCTATCGTCAATAGAAGTATTCTGACCTACCCAAAATCCCGATCGCACTTGGTCGTAGTAGTCCAAATCCAGTTTAACTTTCCCCCGCAGCGCATCATACTGAGCTTCCCGGTAGACATCTAGCTGGCCGACATCGCACCAGTAACCATTGGCGATGTAGCCGTACATCGGCTCACCTTTTTCCAGCAACAGCGGAAACAAGTCTTTCGAGAAGTCACATTCTTGAGCGATCGGCAGGTAATCCAAGACTTCTGGTTCTAAAATGTAGATACCAGTATTGATAGTATCGGAGAAAATTTCGCTGCTGGAGGGCTTTTCCAGAAATCGATTGATCCGGTGATTTTCACCAGTAATCACCACTCCGAATTCCATTGGATTGGGAACACGAGTTAAAATTAACGTAGCTTTGGATCGCTGGCTGCGGTGAAATTGTATAGCAGCCGTCAAGTCAAAATCTGTGATACTATCGCCACTGATCACGACAAACGTGCGATCGAGCAATTCAGCAATATTTTTGACACAACCTGCGGTACCGAGCGGTTGGTCTTCCTCCACAGCGTAAGTCATTTGCACCCCAAATTCACTGCCATCACCAAAGTATTCGCGCATCACATCGGGAAGATAGTGTAGCGTGGCAATAATTTCGGTAATATGATGCCTTTTTAGCAAATTGATAATGTGTTGTGCGATCGGGCGATTTAGAATAGGCACCATCGGTTTTGGCAAATCGCACGTCAGAGGTCTCAGCCTCGTTCCCGACCCCCCAGCCATCAGCACTGCACGCATAAAATCCTCCTTGCTTCAAAAAGCACTCCTGATTATTTTTAACTCGAAAAGCTCAAATCTAAAATTGTTGGCTTAGTCATCAGCTATCAGGTCTTAATTAATTATCTGTGAGTCTCAAAACTTTTGGGAAGTAACTTTCTGCCCTGGTAGCGGGCGCTACCAAAAACCACTGTCTAAATTGCCTTTAGCGCCGCAGAAATGATAGATTAGAGATAGCAGTTGACAAACTGACCCAAAATCCGATCAATTGCTTAGGAGTTATTTCAATGAGTGAGTTAATTAGCCTGGCATTGCTGATCGCTTACGGTGCAGGTATTTGGAAATTTTGGAATGGTTTCGATCGCACAAACTTCGATCGAAGTTTTCCCAACCGACTGAAGCTAGCCCTGCTTTGGCCTGCATTAATTTTCAATAAGCCTTATCGCCAAAACTTTACAAAGGCTCTCAAAGCCTCTAGAAGGTAATTTAAGAATGTCCAAAAAGTCCGATCGCCTAGCTTCTAATCCAGAGCAAAATTGGTTTGCTACGGACAAATCAGATAGCTGGCCACTTTTACTCTCGCCAGTTGCTGCTCGGTTCGATCGCGAATACCGAGGAGAACCCTTCGCCCTACCCGAAGAAGTCGAAGCAATGCCAATCTTTCTGGAGTCTGTCGCCGGCACCCTCCAAGCCAAAACAGTTTCCCCCTTCTGGCAAATTGCCAAACCCCAAAAAAATCAGCGCTGTTTAGACATTGGCTGCGGAGTCAGCTTTCTGATCTACCCTTGGCGAGATTGGGAAGCCTTTTTTTACGGGCAAGAAATCAGCAGCGCCGCGCGGGATGCCTTAAACGCCCGTGGCCCTCAACTCAATTCCAAGCTATTTAAAGGCGTAGAACTGGGCCCCGCCCATCGCTTAAAGTACGAAGAAGATCAATTCGATTTGTGCATCGCCACAGGCTTTAGCTGCTATTTTCCCATAGATTATTGGGCTATTGTCATGGGAGAAGTTAAGCGAGTATTAAAACCGGGCGGTCACTTTGTTTTTGATGTCCTCAACCCCAATGCTCCCTTAGCAGAAGATTGGGCAATTCTGGAAACTTACCGAACAGGCGAGGTGTTTTTAGAAGAAATTGACGATTGGGAAAAACTGATTAAAACTGTCGGTGCAAAGATAGTGAAAAAGCAAAGCGGCGATTTATTTCAGATGTATAAAGTGCAATACAATTGATCAATTCCGGTTGCAACCGGAATGATGTTCACTGTGCACTGTTCACTGTTCACTGTTCACTGTTCACTCTAATTTACTATTCCGATGCTAACGGATTTGATATAAATGGAATTTTTCTTAGTCCGCGCAGGCGGACTTCGTTCGTGTAGAAGCGGTTTCAACCGCCGATTGCCTGCTAAGGAGCAGATGGAGATGCTGTCGGCGACGGTTCCGTAGTCGGCGACGGTGCAGCCACAGGAGAAGCCGTAGGAGATGGCGACGGCGACGATTCCGTAGTCGGAGAAGCAGTAGGTTGAGGAGTCGGCGACTCTTCGGGTGCTGGCTGCGGTTCAGGTGCAGGCGACTCTTCCGCTGCTGGCTGCGGTTGAGGTAAGATTAAATCTCTAGCTCCTGGTTTCGGTTGAGGCAAAGGAGATTGCTGAGTTCCTGGTTTCGGTTGAGGCAAAGGAGATTGCTGGGTTCCTGGTTTCGGTTGAGGCAAAGGAGATTGCTGGGTTCGTGGTTTCGGTTGAGCTGTCGGGGCTGGGGAGCGCGACGGCTGAACTACTGGGCTTGGCACTGGTGGAACTGGGGACGGCAATGTCAATTGTGGGAGCGTTGGTTGTGGCCCAGTCGGGGCTGGCGATGCTTTTACAGGAATGCCACTGCAAACTTTTTCGTCATATTTGAACTCGAAAGTCAATTGATAAAGCTTGTGCGTGCTGGCTGCTGGAAGTATTAAAGAAGAGTTAATCATCGCTTGAGCTGCGTCGTCGAGAATGCTGGAACCCGTCAGGGCGATCGCTTGAGGTTCAGCCTTGACCAAGCCTTGAGTGTTGACAAGGGCCCCAAATACTGCCTTTCCTTCGAGTTTTTGCGAGCAAGCTGCTTTGGGATAAGGGATATTCACCGGAGTCGGCCCCGTCATTGCCAAGTCAGAATAAGCCTTTTTGAATTTCTCAAACAAGGTAATATATTTATCTCCAGCATCGAGCATTGCTTCTCGATCGGGCGATAAGTTTCGACGCTGCAAATCTTGATTATTCCTATCAAAAATTGCCTCCCTCGCTATTTCTTCGGGAGTTTTTGGGGTTGTATTTTGCTGATCTCGATCGGGTTCCGACGAATACCTGCCACCTGGTTGGAAGTCTTTTGGGGTAGCGATATCAGTTGCAGATGTCAGACCTGGCACTGCGGATCTCTCTATCATACGTCGCAGTACGTCCGGGTTAGTTTCCTCAGATTCGCCTGGAAGAAACCGGGGCAATTCCGGTGCCGGTGATGATGGTGGTGGTGGCGGGATAATCGGATCGAAATTAACGGGGGGCGGGAAAAGTTGATTGGCGGGTGGCTGTGGCGGGATGGCTAGGGGTATTTTGACAGTTGGGCCTTTGACAGCAGCAGTGGGGGTTGAAGCTGTCGGAGGTGTTGGGGGAGTTAAGGAGGGAAGAGGAGAAGGGGGAAGAGGGGAAAAGAATCCTGGAGGTGGCATTCCCGGTGGGAGGGCTGGTAGGTTAATTGCGGTTGGGGCTGGCGGTAAGGGCGGGGTGAGCTTGGGTGGCAGTGGAACTGGTGCGATCGACAATGGTGATTTACCATTGGATTTCAATGACGGTATAGTTTGTGGCAGTCGTCCCATTTCCGTAGGAGTTAGCTCTACCAATCCAACTGAACCGGGCAGATTTTTCGATGAATTGCCACCATAGATTAGATTTGAGATCTTAGGCGCATTAACTCCGAGCACTCCGTGAAGGCCGACAGAAGCTAAAGCTGCCCACCAAAAAGGCTGGCGCAGTGGTTCGGAAAGGGCGTTGGCTAGGGAGTAAGAGTCATTCATGACAACTGAGAATTGGTGATTGGTTATTAGTTATTGGTTATTTGTTACCGATATTTTTTTATTGGGAGCGGGTGAAAAGTAAAAATTTAGCAATTCAAAGCTACCATTATAATACGATGTCACTCACAATTATAGCAATTCCGATCGCACCGGAATCATAGTTGGGACACAGCACTGCCGTTTTCAATTCGGTTATAGACATAAACGGGAAGCGAAAGGGGTCAATTCTTCAATCCAAAATCCCAAATCCCAAATCCCAAATCGATCGACTTACCACCGATATCGGTGCATCTTAAAAGGCGCTCCCTCCTGACTGAGCAAGTCGATCGGATAAATTGGAGCACCACTTGCCATATAGTCAAAAATTTCCCTAACTTCCTCTCCCCGCAGGGACAACTGGTCTAATTCCTTCAGAGAATACCAGCCAGCACACAAAGTATGCTCGTCCGGCTTGCTCTTGGGCGGGGTTTTATCCTCTGGACGAGCTACAAAAATTACCCTCAGACGCACATTTCCTCTAGGCATCACGGTATGCTCTACCCTAAGAATCCCCTCAATAATGACAGAAATTCCTCCTTCCTCCACCGTATTCCGCAGCGCCGCTTCCAGCAAACTCTCTCCTTTTTCCACTCTCCCTGCTGGGAGATACCACTGCTGATCGTACTTGCGTTCTTGTACCAATAGAAAACGGTTTTCTAAGTGAACGACAACTAGGGTAAAATACCAGGTAGAAATCGGCTCGCGAGCCATAGAAGTAGATGTTCCGATACTTTTAGCTAATATTTACTCACAAATACATTAAATACCATAATCTTTGATGGCAGATTTCGGTACAAAAATCAACTGCTTTGTAAAACTTAATAAACTTGTTTTTAAAGATAGACCTAGACAAGTTTAGCAGAGTATTTGGCTATTTACTCCGACTCTTACGGCAAATTCCACGTTTATGAAGGACACCGCGCGATCGATCCCGTCCACCGCAGGGCTGTTTCATTCTCGGTTGAGATGGGGAGATGGGGAGATG
>NZ_NXIB02000157.1 GCF_002412335.2 Tychonema bourrellyi FEM_GT703 | reverse complement strand
GCATGGGGCATGGGGCATGGGGAATTGGTTATTCGCACCGACTTTCAAAGGGGTAATTGAAAGTTATGAATTGTCAAATTATCATTGCAATTCATCTGTTGCACAATTGCCAAGAACGGGCAAGATGCCCGTTCCACAAAGAGTAAATTTTCTTGTGGAACAGGCCGGAAAGCCTGTTCATAAACAGCTTATTGAAAATGGTGTAACATATGAGTTGTAATATATCTATGTTGCGCCTGAGCGTAGTCGAAGGGCTTAGTACAATTTCCCAATGCCCGATGCCCTATGCCCAATTCCTAATTATTTATGATTAATTGCCAGATTCCTACAGGATTAATTGTTTCTTGTCAAGCACCTACTGACTCGCCTCTGCACGATCCGATCGCAATTACTGCAATCGCTCTCACGGCTGTCTATCGAGGAGCTAGTGGTGTGCGAATTGATACTCCCGCCCACATTGCGGCTGTGCGACAACAGATATCTGCGCCCATAATCGGGATTTGGAAGCAGCAATTGCCGGGATGCGAGATTTATATTACTCCTCGGTTTGAAGACGCACGGGCGATCGCACTAGCCGGATCTGATATCATCGCTATTGACGCTACTCTCAGAAATCGTCCGGTAGCAGAACCAGATTTAAAGACATTTATTGCCCGAATTCACAACGAATTAGGCAAATTAGTGATGGCAGATGTAGATACAATAGAATCTGCGATCGCAGCAGTCGAAGCTGGTGCAGATATCGTAGCAACTACTCTTTTTGGCTACACTGCTGAAACGCAAAATCAACGTCCACCGGGATTTGAATTGCTTGCTAAAATGGTGGAAAAATTAGAGGTTCCAGTTATTTGCGAAGGTGGCATTTCTAGCCCGGAAATGGCAAAAAAAGCATTAGATTTAGGAGCGACTGCTGTGGTTGTCGGTACAGATATTACTGGAATTGATAGTAAGGTGACAGCTTATAAATTGATTATTGGTTAATTGTTACTAATTACCTAGAGCATTTTGTAGGGGCAATCCCCCCGCGATCGCCCCTATAAGGAAATACGGTTTAGTTAAAAATGATTTTAGGTTGGGTAGAACGCAGTGAAACCCAACCTGGACGAGGCTTTGTTGGGTTTCACTTCGTTCTACCCAACCTACATAGATTTGTTGAGTTTTAGCCTTAACTGAACGGTATTGCCCTACAAGGTTGATGGTACGTCCAAGACTGCGATCGCTAAATTAGCACGCCGTTGATCAAGCTGCTGACTAAAGCTAAAGCGAGTGCTCCTAATACCGCACTCCAAATCCCCATCCGCAAGCTAAATCCCTCAACTAATTTGGCAGCCGTGGCAAAAATAATCACGTTCATGACAAACGCAAAGAGCCCTGAAAGCAAGCCCAGAGTCAGCACATTTGGCACAAAAAAAACTGCTTTCAAGATTGGCAAAATTAAAACATTCAAAATTCCTAAAACCGCCGCTGCAAATACTGCTTTTGGCGTACTGTCAATTTCAACGCCGATCGGCAATTGAGAAATTAGCAGCAAGCTACTGCCAGTAACTAGCCAAGCAATCAAAAAAACGATAGGTTCCATAGCCCATACCTCCATTACAGTTGTATTGTAAAAAAAATTGATATTTGAATGTCTTGTGACTTGATTTTTATATTAATCAAAAAACTCCGCTGATTCCTCTACCGATCGGCATAATCTGTATCTGATATTTTATTATACGGGTAATTTATAATCATCAGCAATTTTTCCCGGATGGGAACCGCTTCTACCTGTTAGTTGAAAAAAAGAGTAGATTAACTAATATGGCTAGCGACTTTTCTTTTAAATCTCAAGTCAAATTTGAAAAAAATGGCTTAGACAATACTGTACGGCAACGGGGTCGATCGCTCAAAGTCATGGTTTTTATGCTCCTGGTCACTACTTTAGTCACATTACCCCTATTTCGTCTAGCCGAATTGCAACTGGTACAGGGAGCTTATAACCGACAACGGGCAGAAAACAACCGGATTCGTCCAGTTTCAGTAGCGGCGGTTCGCGGTCAGATTTTAGACCGTAACCAGAAAATCTTTGCGACCCATCGCGTATCTCGATCGGTATATTTGTGGCCAAAAGAGCGATCGCCCCAGGAGTGGCAAGAAGCCGTCGCTATACTCAGCCCGATCGTAAACATTCCCGCGACAGAAATCATCCAAAAGATCGACAAGGCAGGCTATAAATCTGCCCTACCAGTGCGAATTAGTAAGGATATCAATATTGCTACCTTCATCGCTTTGGGAGAACAAGCGAATACTTTGCGAGGGGTAGAGATTCGCCCAGAATCGGGTCGCGACTATCCCAACCAGCAATTAGCATCCCATCTTTTGGGATACGTCGGCGAAGCTACTTTAGATGAATTAAAAGCTAATCCTGGATATCCGATGGGAATGATCGTCGGTAAAATGGGAGTTGAAAAATTAGTTAATCCCACTTTAGAAGGTGTTTGGGGAAGCCGTTTGATTGAGGTGAATGCTAAGGGCGAGGAAATCCAAGATTTAGGTGTAAAAGAGCCTATTGCTGGCAAACCGGTACAACTAACCTTAGATTTAGATATGCAGAAAACTGCGGAAAAAGCTTTGGGTAATCGCCTGGGTGCAGTTGTGGCGATCGATATCAAAACCGGAGCTCTTTTAACAATGGGTAGTTGGCCGACATTTGACCCAAATATTTTCACCCGCAAGTTAACTCAAAAAGAATGGGATCGGCTACAAGGGCCAGATAAACCATTTTTAAATCGAGCAGTTCAAGGTTATCCAGTGGGTAGCACTTTTAAAATTGTCACTTCTGTAGCGGGGATGGAGTCGGGCAAGTTTTCTCCTGATTCAACGTTGCTAAGTTCTGCTTCAATTAACATCGGTGGAATTTCCTTTAACGAACACGGTAGCGGTTACGGCACCATCGGTTTCCGCGATGCTTTAGCCTACAGCAGCAATACATTTTTCTATCAAGTAGGGATGGCTGCGGGGCCAGAACAAATGTCGAAATGGGCTAGCAAAATGGGAATTGGTGGTACGATTAATTTAGATATTTTGGGGTTAGATGCCGCCAATCATGGTCAAGTTCCGACACCAGCACAGAAAAAGAAAATGTATGGGGAAGATTGGTATGTAGGCGATACGGTAACAATGTCGATCGGTCAAGGTTTGGTACTTTGCACTCCCCTAGAATTGGCTGTGATGGTGTCAACTATTGCCAATGGTGGTTGGCGAGTGCAGCCGCATTTGTTGGCTTCTCAAACCAACACTCCGATTACTCAAAAAATTCAAACTGGTATTAAGCCAGCAACTTTGAAGGTGATTCGGGAGGGATTGATTGATGTGGTGCTAAAAGGTACTGGCAGAGGCATGAATGATGGTACTATTCCTTTGAGTGCGGGCAAAACAGGGACGGTGGAAATACCTGGTCATCCTGACAATTCTATGTATGTGGGTTTTGCTCCTGCTGATAAACCGGAAGTTGCGATCGCGGTTATCGTTGAAGGTGGCGGATTTGGTGCTGTGTCGGCGGCCCCAATTGCTCATGAGGTATTCCGAACTTATTTCCAAAAGCAAGGTTTTAAACCAATTGTTAAGAAGCCTTGATAGTTAGTTATTGGTTATTGGTTATTGGTTATTTATTGGTTCCTGGGTGTTACTGGTTAGTGGTTAATTTTTACCAATAACTACTAACCAATAACTACTAACCAATAACTACTAACTAATTTCCAGTGCTATCCAAAATTATCATTTCCGAACCAACAACCGGATTTCTAGCTATTAGTTTTCCTTCCAGATTCATAACTTCTAAATTACTAAAATTTAGTAAGTTAGCTTCTTTGAACATTTTCTTTACTAGCTGATTTTGCTCTACTTCGCTGAGTCTATACCAATCTTCAGCCACTTTTACTGTCAAAATACTGCTGGTAAAATTAGCTTGAATTGACTTGACTAAATCGCCACCAAGTCGATCTGTAAATTCAGCAACTTGATTTTGAATCCCAGCAATCAAAGACTGTTCCGGTGTCAGTGGTGGCGGCTGGATAGTTTCTACAACTTTTGTGGCTGATGGTGCAACTAAATCGGGTAACTTGCTGTTGAATTTGGCAGATTCTGACCCCGACGGTGCAACAATATCGGGCAAATTTGTCGGTGATTCGATCGCAATTTGGTCCGCTGGTTTTCCCGATAAAATATTGAGAGTTGAACCGACTACAACGAGCAGAATTGCTGCTATGGCTGCGTTCAAAATTGGATCGGATAGCTTTTGACTGAGGGATGCGGGCAAAAGCGATCGCACTAACTTCACAATACTTTGCCAAAGCCAACCGATTTTCTCCAAAAAACTCCCTGTAGTGCTGGTTGCGACAAACTTACTATTAGATTTTACAGCAACTTTTGGTGTGGGAACGGCGTTAGTTTCTGCTACCATATTTTCAGAAATTACAGACTTTGGGGTGGAGTCAATCTCTGGTGTTACGGATGGAGACGGTTCTTGATTTGGCTGGTTTGTTTGTTCTTCTGACATTTTTTCTGCCTCTGGGCTTTCCAAATATACTTAAATGCGATAAATTTTAGTTGAGCTATCTCACTGTTAATTTATCATTTTATCTAGTTATGAGCATCAAACGTCGTTACTTTCTGATTTTAGGCAGTCTCAGCAGCTTAGGTTTCGCTGCAATAATATGGAAAATGTTTCAGCTTCGGACTTCCTGGGGTACAGATGCCTATGCTGCTATGCCTCCTGGTGTTGAGGGAGAAAGGGCGATCGCGCCTTTACCCACTACACCACCTATTTTACGCTTTATTTCGATCGCAGACACGGGAACCGGTGCCCAAGGCCAGTATGCTGTGGCTGAGGCGATGGCGCAATATCACGGGCAAAATCCTTTTGATTTGGCTATTCTCGCCGGCGACAATATCTATAATAACGGCGAATTTGAAAAAATTAATGCTGTTTTTGAGCGGCCTTATCAACCGTTATTACAGCAAGGTGTCAAGTTTTATGCTTGTTTGGGAAATCATGATATCCGCACTGCTAATGGCGACTTACAAGTTAAGTATGCAGCTTTTAATATGCAAGGTCGATATTACACTTTTAGGCGGGAATCTGTACAGTTTTTTGCTTTAGATACTAATGATAATGCGGATTGGAAAAATCAGCTCGTTTGGCTAGAAAAAGAGTTGAGTCAGAGTACAGCACCTTGGAAAGTTGTGTTTGGACATCATCAAATTTATTCTTCTGGTATATACGGATTGAATCAACCTTTTATTAAGACTTTAACACCGATGTTTCAAAAGTATGGTGTGCAGCTTTATATTAACGGACATGAGCACAGTTATGAACGAACTCGCTCGATTAATGGGACGACTTATTTAATTTGTGGTGCTGGTGCTGGCACTCGTCCCGTGGGGCGTTCTGAATGGACGGAGTATTCTGCTAGTAGGTTGAGTTTTGCGACGTTTGATGTTTATGAAGACCGGATGTTTGTGAGTGGGATTGGTACGGACAAGCGGGTTTTTGATCGGGGAGTGATTGAAGTGCGATCGGCTTAATTCACATGATATTTAGGAGCCAAAATATGAATAGGGGTTGTAGGGCTAATCAAACCGGTTTTGTGTTAGAAAAAACTGTAGCTGGCACATTAGAAGGTCACGGTTATCTCGAAATCTGTCCGCAGTTACCGAAAAAACGCAAGCGGGATTGGCTGTTAGTTTCTACTGATATTCCTAAGCGTTATGCCAAACAGGTATATATTGGGTCTAGCATTTATGAAACTGAAATAAATGTGGATTTTTATATTGTTGATTCTGGTGCATTTTCTCAGGGTTTAATCGTTGAGTGTAAGTGGCAAGAAGATAAAGGTTCTGTTGATGAGAAGTATCCTTATCTCAACTTAAATATTAAAAGTTGCTATCGGGTGCCTACTATTGTGATTGTTGGTGGTGATGGCATGAGGCAAGGGTCAATTGACTGGTTCAAAAAACAAATTCCTGATAATCCAAATCTCTTAGGAGTTTATAAGCTTGAAGGGTTTATTACTTGGGCAAATAAGCATCTTTAAAATGTTACCCACAATCAGGACACGGCAGTGCCCATAAGTGTCAACTTAAGGTACAACCCAGTCAGAGATTACTGTTTGACGATTAAGGCCAGATCCCCCCTAGCCCCCCTTAAGAAGGGGGGGACAAGACTCTTCTCAAAGTCCCCCTTCTTAAGGGGGATTTAGGGGGATCTAGACTCAGGTAAAAACCAGATTTCTCAGGGCTTTCAAGCTTAAGTTGACACCAATGGGCTTTTGGAGTGTCCCTACAATGTTATTCTGGGTATGGACACGGCACTGCCGTGTCCTCAGTTCCATAATTTGTTTAAAATGAAGTGATTAATAGTTCCTTGACTTTGCCGCGCTTACAACTATTGGAATTGATGCCTCTAGATGCTGATATTTCAATTAATTCTGGCATTCGATCGGTTTTAAAAGCTTGAGTATCTGTGTAAATTTCATTGATGAAATCACAATAAGAATTAGACAGCATCACCTTAACTCCTCGTTCGGTAAGTTGTGCAAAAACGTCTCTCAGTCGAATCTGTTCGGCTTCTTTGAAGTTACTCCGGCTGTAGGCTGTGAAGTTGCTCGTGGAACTGATCGGATGATAGGGTGGGTCGAAGTAAACAAAGTCTTTGCTGCTTGTTGCAAAGTCCATGACTCGATCGAATTTCCTAACTTCAATTTGAACGGAAGCAAGCATTGATGATACCGATCGCAATAAATCTGCTTGACAAATGTTAGGATTTTTGTATCTACCTATGGGAACATTGAATTGACCTTGGGAATTTTCTCTGTAGAGGCCGTTGTAACAAGTTTTGTTTAGGTAAATCAGCCGAGCTGCTTTTTCTACATTTGTTTTGTAGGAGTGCGATCGCACCCAGTAATAATACTCTTGATGGTACTTGGTGTGTTGTGACTGATGATCCTTCAAAAGTTCAATTAACTCCTCCACCTGATCCCTAACACAGCAATAAGCATTAATTAACTCTGGGTTAATATCTGTTAAAATAGCTTGCAAAGAAGGTTGATGCTGTGCTAAATAAAAAAATACTGATCCGCCACCCAAAAAAGGTTCGTAGTAAGTTGTGAATTTTTCAGGAAAATAAGGTTGATATTGTGTAATCAACCTAGTTTTGCCTCCCGCCCATTTCAGAAATGGACGTGGCAAGATTTGAGAAGGTGCGGAACCAGACATTTGTGTAGAAATAGCAGCCTTATCATATTTATCATAACTAGAACTGAATGCAATCTGAATTTGCGATCGGAGCTGATTTTGCCCCGCTCAAGGGACAGGGCGGTGGCGATCAATGAAAATCTGTCGCTAGAATTATATTTGTTAGTGCGATCGCCCAAATGCCCGATCGAGCCAACTGCTGTCCCGATCGCCCGATTTAGCTCTGGCTGTGCCAAAATTGTCTAACTCGTTCACAAGTGTTACCAGTCAAAAACGAAACTGCGACACTTTACCCCACCAAGCTCATGCAAGATTTCATTAATAACGTCTCTCGTTACCCCCGTTTTTTCATTACTATCTGTCTCGGAATCTTCTTTTTCCTATTCGAGCGACTCAAACCTCTGCTCGAAAAACCAGCTAGTGCGATCGCCCTGGTTACTTTCCTCATAGCAACTTTGGTCTTTGTAACTTTTACACTGCAAGCTATGTTAGGTTTGAGTCCGGTTTAAGGACAATCTCAAGAGTGAAAAGCCTACAAACCATTGAAGCCAAATTAGTCATGCAAACTCTACAAGTTAGAAGGAGAAATTTTGAGTTTTGAGTTAAAACATCAACTCCCGAAGTAACTGCCAATTCGTTGGCGATCGCACACTTGCCAATAGTCACTGCGATAGATTGGAAGAGGACATCTAGATCTCGAAGTTAGTAAGCTAGTTACGTCAGTGACCATCAAACGGCACGCACGAACATCACCGAAGTGCAGGATAGGCGTTGTCGGCTATCAACAGGAACGTCGAGGACACGACATATCGAGTCCCTACGCACCTCTGCTCTCCCCCTTGCCCAATTAATAGGAAGCGGCATACCCCGCCCCGCTTTCCTCTCCCGTTAACCTGACGGTATCACGAGAGTCTCCAGCGGAAAATACCCATGAAGTTTGAACATATCTATCAATTTTTTCAAGACCCCCCTCCTGTTTATCTAAACAAGGAACTAGCGGTGTGCTACATTCTCTCCGTCTTGTTGCGCGGAGATTCCTACGGAACAGAACTGATCGGACAACTAGAGAAGGAATTCCCCATCTACCGACTTTCTGACACAGTGCTTTATAGCGCTCTCAAATTCCTCGAAGATGAAGGGGTCATTACCGGTTACTGGAAAAAAGTAGAAGGACGTGGCCGTCCTCGCCGGATGTATCAAATTCTGCCAGAGTGGCGACATCAATCTCAAGACCTGGCTCATCTTTGGCATGAGTATATCGCTCAGGGAAAAGGCGTGTCTAGGAATCAGCACAAAGAGTTAGAAACTGGGCAAAGGGGTTAATCCAATTTTAATCGGATGCCTAAACTCTTCAGATTTCGGCACTACTTGCAAAGCGATTTGCCTCGCGGGCCTTCGCTTTGCTCGATCGCACGACCAGTAGAGCTAGATGGTGTAAACTGTCTTGCATTTAAATGCCATACTTCTACACAAATTTCTACCCGATGAATACTGCTGTTCTGCCATCAACATTTGTGCTGACGCTGCTGTTAGCTGTGGGCTTGTTTTTTTTCATTAAGGCTTCTGTCAAAGACCGCATTGAACAAGTTAAACTCTCTTCAGAGAGCGCCCAAGAGTCACTGTTAACCGAGCTACAAGAGTATTTTGCCCAGAGAGCTTACCGAGTTGCAGCAGTCGATGCTCCCAACTACAAAGTTACTTTTGAAGGTTTTGTGCGCCCTAGTTGGTTTTTAGCGATTTTTTTAACTTTGCTGAGTGCTGGGGGCGCTTTGTGCCTGGGACTGGTTTTGGCCATGCTCGTTCCTCAGCAAGGTCAGATTTTTCTCGCTTTGGTGTTGCTATCGCCACTGACGGGGATATTTTACTGGAAAAAAGCTGGACGCCCTGAGCAAGTTTCCCTCAAACTCGAATCGGTAGCTGAGTCGGGAAACCAAACCAAGAGCTTAGTTACGGTGAGAGGGCATCGTGATGAACTCGCTGCTATGCAAAAAGCTTTGGATCTCAAACTGCTGGATTGAACTACGCCAAATGATTAGTTCGATCGAACTAGAACCCTTACGCTGAAACGGAAAACCTTGTAGGGGCGAATGGCCATTCGCCCCTACGCANTTCGCCCCTACTGAAACGGAAAACCTTGTACGGGCGAATGGCCATTCGCCCCTACGCACCGACAGCCAGGAATTTAAATGCCGAACAGCTTACGCCAAATAATTAGTTCGATCGAACCAAAATGTCACAAACCCTTGAAACAGTAGTCCAAAAAAAAAGCCATTATCCTGAGAGTGCCGACTGTGGCGATCGCCCTTGTGACGATCGCCCCTGTTGCGATGGCTCCTGACACCTAATTTTCTCAGGACTTTTCGCTTAAATTTCAGTTGACACTCTCTAGACAATGATCGCAAAAAGCGCTTTTGTAAAAAAAGTTGCATCAACATTGCCGTCAATGTTTTAACTCAGCATTTTGAGTTGAGTATTTTGAACGCAGCGTTTTAAATTGAGCGTTTTGGGTTCTGGGTTTTGAGCTATGCGCGACTGGTTGACACCGCAGATATTTTTTCTGCGGTAGACTCCAACATCACTTTTAAGCTGGGAAATAAGAAATGGTTCTCTTCCACGTATTGAGCACCAAATAAACCTTTTTCAGCCCAGAAGTATCGATCGGTGGTATGCTCGTTGCGTTTGACCAATAGCAAAGCTGGGGGGGCAATGCCTTCGGCATGGATGAACTTGCGGGCCGCCGTCACGGGTTTATCTTCGCCGCTCTCGATGCTATATTGAGGGACACACTCTAAAATCCTGCGTCCTTCTTGTCGGCGGCGACTTTTGCGCTTGCGTCTCCTGGCCAATTTCTTTACCTCCTCTGTGAGCAGACAGGTTGTGATTATAGCTACCAAATCCGAGCTGAGTATATCTGTTCTAGCTCAAAAAATCAAGTTGATTTAATAATTCGACATAATCTTAATGTTTATCCCGATAGACAACTGTGCTGGAATTGTGGTAGGTGAGCTGTGAAAGTCAGGGCGACGGAAAGCTCCAGGAGCTGTAAAAGCTAGGCAGATGGGGCGGTTCAGCTATTTTGTTCACAAAAATATTCGGTCTGGAGAACACAGAAATCTGTAATCGGCAACTTAGCCGTTGTAATTTACTTAAAATTTGGTTAAATATCTTAATGTGGCGCTCATGTTAATGCCAGCCAGTTCAGAATTTGTGAAGCTTTGTCGATC
The DNA here is from genome assembly GCF_002412335.2 of Tychonema bourrellyi FEM_GT703. GTDB lineage: Bacteria > Cyanobacteriota > Cyanobacteriia > Cyanobacteriales > Microcoleaceae > Microcoleus > Microcoleus bourrellyi. The sequence continues at coordinate 10,513 of NZ_NXIB02000157.1, read as the reverse complement.
GCAGGTGGCGATTACGGTCAGTTTGGGAGCAACATTCAGCGCGGTATACCTGACTGAAGAATTGATCGAAGGTAGCGAGGCGAAGTTGGTGCCGATCGCAGTTTATCCCGAAACCTCAGAGTCATGGGAAGAAAATCAGGGGTTAAGGCTGCAATCTCCGGCAAGCTCGGCAGTGAAGCCGATACAGCGACTTTTGGCGAACCCAACTCCTAGTCAGGAAGCATCGGCGATGGGGGCGATCGAACCAGAGTCCCTTTCAGGTTTTGACAGCAATGCCAATCAGTGCCAAGGCCCGGAAAATAGTTGGCTTTCTAGACGCCAAATTGTGACACCTCTGATTCACGAAGGAGCGGTAATGGGACTTCTGGTCAGCGGTAGACAAGACAGGTCTTGGAACGATCGAGAGGATGCTCAAATGCAGCAAATTGCTCGCACCTTGGCCTTAGCCAGCATTTTAGACCAGCGATCGCAGTGGATGCAGCAAGAATTGCGCCAGCAGGGACAAATCCAAGCTCAGGTTTACGACACAATGCAGAACTTGCTACACCAGTTCAAAAGTCCGTTGACAGCCTTGCGAACTTTTGGCAAACTGCTGGTAAAGCGGCTCGTACCGGAAGACAAAAACCGCAATGTGGCTTCGAGTATTGTCCGAGAGAGCGATCGGCTGCAAGAGTTGCTGTTACAGTTCGATCGAACCGTTGACATCGGCGAAGCAAATCGGAGACTACCATCTGGCAATTCAGATCGGGAAATGTCCAAGGTTGAATTAAATCGCCAGTCTCCTCTGTCACTCTCGCCCGTTACCAATTTTGATGAATCCTGTTCAGTTGCGTCCGTTTTAAAACCGCTGTTAATGTCAGCCGAGGCGATCGCATCGGAAAGAAAGCTAAAACTGGTAGCAGACATTCCTGTGGATTTGCCGAAAGTCTCCCTGAGCGATCGAGCTTTGCAGGAAGTTTTGAGCAACTTAATTGACAATGCCTTGAAATATAGCCAAGCCGGTAGCCGAATTTACATTAAAGTAGAGTACAAAGCAGCAAATGGCGATCGAACAAAAAAGCATCAATTACCAGCCATAGCAATTGCCATCAGCGACACAGGTGCAGGAATTCCCCCCCAGGATTTAGAGCATTTATTTGAGCGACACTACCGGGGAGAAAAAGCACAAACAGAAATTCCCGGAACCGGACTAGGTTTAGCAATCGCCCGCGACTTAGTTCACCAAACCCAAGGAGAAATCGAAGTATTTTCCCCAGTCAACCCCGAATGGCTGCCCTCTGTAGGTTCTCATTTATATCCAAAAGATCGCGGGACTACATTCGTGGTTTGGCTGCCACTAAATTAGTAAATTAGCCTATTTAGATGAGACTTTTTATGAAAAACTCAGCTTTATCTAAACAAATTCCCAATTTTTTAACCTTTTTTAAGGTTATCAAAAAACAATACAATCATGTACCATTTTTGCTACTTTGCAACACTCTGACTGTACTACTATAGTGAAGAGAATTAATCATCAAAAATTAGATTCAACTTAGAAAACTATAACTAGAGGTCATCAAATGCCATCTCCATTTCCAGGGGTAGACCCGTACTTAGAAAATTCAGAATTTTGGCCTGAAGTACATCATCGGTTAATTACCGCAATAGCCATTGCCATAGGGCCGGCCCTGCGGCCTAAGTACCGAGTCGCAATTGAAAAGCGAATTTATTTGAGTGATGCAGAAGATAGCGATTTCTTGGCAATTCCTGACGTGACAATATTTTCTAAGCCATCAACTGGTGGTCAATCGACCGCGACTGCAACCCTGCTGCATCCTGAACCGATAACAGTTACAGTGCCGATATTGGAAGAAGCTAGAGAAGGTTATTTAGAACTTCGAGAGGTAGGCACGAATCGGGTAATAACGGTAATAGAGATTCTTTCTCCCAAGAACAAACGCGCCGGAAAAGGAAGAGAGGAGTATGAAAATAAGCGACAAGAAGTGTTGAGAAGTGCCTCTCATTTAGTAGAAATTGACTTGCTCAGAGCGGGGAAGCCAATGCCGATGACGGGTGGGACAAACACAGATTATCGCATTTTGATTAGTCGGGGAAATCGTCGGCCCAGAGCTCAATTATATGCTTTTACAGTGCGAGAAGAAATTCCACCATTTCTTTTACCGTTGCAGCCAGGAGATGCAGAAGTTTATGTGGAATTGCAATCTTTGTTTGCTGAAATTTATGACCAAGCAGGCTTTGATTTATCGCTCGATTATACTCAAGCGCCGGTGCCGCGACTGAAGGAAGAAGATGCTGTTTGGGCTGATGCGTTTTTGCGAGAAAAGGGATTGCGGTGAATAGACTTCTCCAGAAAAGATAGTCTTGAACAGGCAGGATGCCTGTTCCACAATCATGATATAGCAATCCTAAATGATTCGTAAAGTTTTTTACCCCACCCCAACCCTCCCCTNTCCCCTTATTAAGGGGAGGGAGTAAGAAATTCACAAATGATTTAGGATTGCTATAACGACACGGTACTGCCGTGTCCTGTATCCCTGCCGTGTCCTCGCTGTGTGGTGTATTTAATCTGATTAAAAACAGCGACTAATTAAATTTTCAGAAATCATTATCTGAACTCTCATTAGTGATCTCATCGCTACGCACCAGCTCAGAAGGGGGCCGATCGCTACTCCAGGCCCACCAGATGCCACCACACTGACAGCGATAAAACTCCTGCCACTTGCGACGATTGAATTCGGTGTATACTGGCGATCGACGATTAATCCAGACCTCATGCGCCTCCGTGCAGCTAGCACCGCATCTAGGACAGCAGAATTCATAAGCGTGAACTGCTGTCGCAGTCCATTCGGGAGGATTTGGAGCAAAAGCTTCCATGTGTTGGAGTTTATATATTAAAATTGCTGGTAATTACGGCAAATCAAGGGTTGCGAAAGCTCCGCAGAACTCCAAGAGTTAATTTTTTTGACATTTGCCCTCAAATGAAGAGTATAACTGATTTGATATAAGGCGTCAGCCGATATTCTCAGATATTTCAAGGACTAGGGTCATGTCTATTTACAACTTTATCTCATTTCTAGGCATTTTTGGCTTATGCGCGATCGCCTGGATTTTTTCGGAAAACCGACAGCGCAAGTATATTCCCTGGCGCGTCATCATTTGGGGCATTGGGCTCCAATTAGTCTTAGGATTTTTAGTATTCCTGTTCCCCCCAACTCGCATTGCCCTAGAATGGTTTACTAGCTTGCTTGACAGCGTATTTACCGCCGCCGACACCGGTGCCAGATTTGTATTCGGCAAAAACATTGTACCAATCCCCGGTCAAGACTCCCCAGTTAATTTAGGATATATTTTCGCCTTTCGAGCTTTACCTACAGTCATCTTTTTTTCCGGCCTCATGGCCTTGCTTTACAACATCGGCGTTATTCAAATTGTCACGGAACTTTTCGCCAAAATCTTTTATAAAACAATGCGTTTGAGTGGTGCCGAAGCACTCAGCGGTGCCGCCAATATTTTCGTAGGGATTGAAGCAGCAATTGTTGTCAAACCTTACTTGCCACAAATGACTCGTTCGGAACTTTGTGCAATTCTTTCCTGCTGTTTTGGCACTGCCGCTTCGTCAACCTTAGCAATTTATGTCAGTTTCCTTAAACCTGTTTTCCCCAATATTTTAGGACATTTAGTTTCAGCCTCAATTATTGCAATTCCGGCTTGCTTTGTCCTCTCCAAAATCTTAGTTCCCGAAACAGGAGTACCGCTGACAATGGGCGGCATTCCCAAGGAAAAACCAAAGCCTCAAGGCAGAGAATTTGTGGGAGAAGAGATTGACGGCGAAATTCGTCAACAAGAGACAGTGGGCGGAGAACCCATCGAACGAGTTAGCCCTTTGGATGCAGCAATCATTGGCGCATTGGACGGGGTAAAGATGGCTGTTGCGATCGCAGCCGTTTTGATATTAATCTTGGGTTTAGTATCCTTAATCAATCAATTCTTCGGCTGGCTGGCTATCTTACCCAACCCGATTGGTGGAGTTTTTAAAGTTGTTACCCTAGCCAACATCATGGGATTCTTATTTTATCCCCTGACGCTGTTAACCGGAGTTCCCCTTGAGGACTCTTGGCAAGCATCTATAATTATCGGTCGCCGACTGTTGGAAACCGCGATTCCACCTTACCAAACTTTAGCAGAAGTTGCAGGAAAAGGATTGATTAGCGATCGCACAGTCTTGATTGTCAGTTACGCCCTTTCCGGCTTTGCCCACCTCGCATCTGTCGGCATATTTGTCGGCGGCACAATCGCCCTAATTCCATCCCGTCGCAAAGACATTTCCGAACTCGGTTGGAAAGCCTTATTTGTCGGCACTTTAGCAACAATGATGATTGCTTGTATCGCCGGCTTATTTGACACAGGAGATGCCAGCATTTTAGGCACTAAGGCAGCCCCTGCTGCGCCATTAACAGCACCTGGTTCTCCGAAACCAGTAGCAACTTCAAAGCCATCAGTTGCCCCACAAATTGCAAATCCAAAGCCGTCGCCGAAGACTGAAAAAGCAGTTCCAAAAGCTACAAAATCTCCTTCTCCCGAATCCAAGAAAAATCCTTAATATCTTCTATTAACCAAAGAAACCGGGTTTTTTACCAAATCTGTGACTGTAACGAGTATTTTCGCAAAAACCCGGTTTCTGGCCACCCGTGTATAAGTCCGCCCTTTGACCAAAGAAACCGGGTTTTTTACCAAATTTGTGACTGTAAAAAAGTATTTTCGCAAAAAACCCGGTTTCTGGCCACCCGTGTATAAGTCCTTGGGTGGGGGCGGGTTTACGAGATTGTCGGTTTTAGGCAATTATTGTTGATGAACCCGCCCCTACGAAGCCTTGACGGATATGATTGTTTTATGCCGATGTAATCACCAATTCCCAATTCCCCAATTCCCCAATTCCCCAATTCCCAATTCCCAATTCCCCATTCCCCATTCCCAATTCCCCAATTCCCAATTCCCAATTCCCAATTCCCCAATATATATATGAATCCCGAACCAGAAATTCGCCGCCTATTAGATATGATGCCCGCCTCCGGCCGCATGATGTGTAAAATTATTAATAAGCCCCAGCAATCAAAGGTAATTGATAGCCAGTTTCCTTTACCTTGGAATCGGAATCGACCAATTTACATTAATTTTGACCTCTGGAGGTTACTGTCTAAGCCACAACGAGATTTACTAATATTACGGAGTGTCAGTTTCCTGGCGAATGTTAAGTGGTTTAAACCGGATATTTATCAAGGGGTGGCACTGGCGGGAATTGTCGGCACAGTGGTAGAATTATTGCAGGGAGATGCGATCGGCACTGCGATCGCAGGTGGTTTGACAGGACTTGCGATGACTCGAATTTGGCGGGATAACCGCAGTTCTCAAGTGGAGTTAGATGCTGACGAGGGGGCGATTAAAGTGGCTCTGAGGCGTGGTTACAGTGAATCTGAGGCTGCGAAACATTTGCTAGGTGCGATCGAGGCTGTGGCGCAAATTGAAGGTTCTGGTTTAGATTTTAATACTTTGATTCGGTGTCAGAATTTAAAGGCAATTGCGGGTATTTCTGCGGTGGGTGTACCTGATAGTATTCGGCAAGATTAAACTGAATTGTTTTTGTATAAAATTTTAGATAAATTAGAGTTTTTCTAGGTAGTGGGTAAGGTGGAAGCAAAGCTATCAATCTCCTTCACTGCGTTTTAGTGCTGATAAAACTGCTTGTTGGCTAACTGCTTGGTAGATTTTGCTAAAATGCTGTTTGAGTGCGTCAGAGGCTGGGGATGATTTGCTGGCTGTTCCTTTCCCGTCAGTTGCGAGGGGAATTGGCCCTAAAATATCTAACACTGTTTCGCTGCTTGGTGGGGGTACAATTACGACTAGAGATGATTCTAGCTGTTGGTTGTATTCCCAGAAGCGATCGACTTTAAGTAATTTTGCATCCTCAGTTGGGGAATTTTCCCCTGAATTGAGTTGTGTATTTTCGTTGGTTTCCGTACCTCTTCTTTGGCGGAGTGCTGTCAGGATTTGCTCTTTGGTTCTACCCCGCATTTGAAACAGCACGAAGGGGTCTTCGCTGAAGCGATCGCCCAATAGGTAGTATACTGCACTGATGTGTTTGCAAGGATTTTTGGGGTCGGGACAGCTACAGCGCGATCGAATATCCGACAAACTTAACGGAAATAGAGTTTTCCCGGCGGCTGCAAATACATCTTCAATATTGTGGGGCATTTCTCCTGCTAATAGTTTCGCAGAAAAGATGGCTCTTTGTGACATATTTTCAATCACATATTCCCAATCTTCATCGCTCAATGTATCGAGTCCTAATGAAACTTGATAGGGTTTGGGATCTGTTCCTTGAACTATGGCAATTACTTCTTGATTGGGAAATTCAATGCTGAGAACTTTGCCCTCGCGCGCGTATTGCCAACCGCGTTCTAAACGCTTTTTGAAGCGATAGGTATTGATTAAGTCTAGCCATTGTTGTGTCCACCATTCTCTGTCAATCATTTATCTTTTGGGAATTGGGAATTGGGAATTGGGAATTGGGCATAGGGCATTGGGCATTGGGAATCGGGCATCGGGAATTCGACAGTCCTATTATACTGAGATCTTGCACCATTCTCAACAAGCCTTTTATGAACAGGCAAGATGCCTGTTCCACAAGAAAATTCACTCTTTGTGGAACAGGCATCTTGCCTGTTGCTGACATTGGTGCAAGATCTCAGATTATAGAAACATTCTCGGTAATTAGGGCATTTCTAATTGCTGAAAATATTAATTTTATTGCATTTTCTTTCTGCCTTCTGCTATAGCGGTTCTCAAGCGTGGTGAGGTATGCCCTATGCCCTATGCCCTATGCCCTATGCCCTATGCCCTATGCCCTATGCCCAATAGCACCTGACGTTACTGAGAAAGGCTATATATTATTCTTCTTCGGTTTCTATGATAGCATTGCGATCGAGAATTAGTAAATTGCGAAGTTGGTCTGTATCCAACTCAGTGATCCAGTTTTCACCCGCACTCACTACCTGTTCAGCTAAAGCTTTCTTGCTTTCAATCATATCATGAATTTTTTCCTCTAACGTACCAGTGCAGACAAATTTATGCACTTGAACATTACGAGTTTGACCGATGCGAAACACGCGGTCAGTTGCTTGATTTTCTACTGCTGGATTCCACCATCTGTCGTAGTGAAAAACATGGGTTGCTCTGGTTAAATTGAGACCAGTACCGCCAGCTTTCAAGGATAATATCATGATCGGTGGGCCTTGGGGGTCGTGTTGGAAGCGATCGAGCATTTCTTCCCGCTGTTGCTGCTTAATTCCGCCGTACAAAAACAGAATTTCTCGACCTAAATGCTGTTCTAGATGGGGTTTCAGGAGTTTTCCCCATTCAGCAAATTGAGTAAAAATCAAAGCCCGATCGCCCTGGGCGACAACTTCCTCTAACATTTCCAATAACCGCTGCAATTTCCCCGACTCCTGACTCTTAATTTCCAAGGCTTTCGGGTTTTGTTTAGCTGTCAAAAGCGCCGGATGATTGCAAAGTTGTTTGAGTTTTACCAACAAAGCCAGAATCATCCCCCGGCGCTGAATACCTTCGGCAGATTCCAATTCTGCTATTGACATTTCGACTATTTGCTGATATAATGTCGCCTGTTCAGTCGCCAGTCCACAAAATACAGTCATTTCCTGTTTTTCGGGCAAATCTTGGATGATTGACTTGTCAGTCTTGAGGCGGCGTAGGATGAATGGCCGAACGAGCGATCGCAAAGTATGCAAAGATTCCCTGTCTCCATATTTCTCGATGGGAATCGCAAATCGGCGCTGAAAGAAATTGCGTGGCCCCAAATATCCCGGATTCAGAAACTCCAAAATAGACCACAATTCTTGCAGTCTATTTTCCACCGGAGTTCCTGTCAGCGCAATCTTAAAAGATGCCTCAATTTCCCGTACTATTTTCGACTGCTTAGACTCCGAGTTTTTAATATTTTGTGCTTCATCCAAAACCAATCCTTGCCATTTAATGCTTTGAATTTCCTTCGCATCACGAAACACCAGGGCGTAACTGGTAATGATTAAATCTTTCCCCTTAATTGCCGTAGCAAATGCTTTCCCCTTAGCGCGTTGATCTCCGTGGTGCAGTAAGACTTTTAGTGTCGGGCCAAACTTCTTGACTTCCCGTTCCCAGTTACCCAATACTGATGTCGGACAAACTACTAATGTTGGATTCTCCAGTGTTTTATTTTCTTGCAAATGTAACAAGAATGCAATTAGCTGGGGCGTCTTCCCACAACCCATATCGTCCGCGAGACAAGCACCTAAACCCCAACGTTCTAAAAAAGCCAACCAGCCAACTCCTAGGGCTTGATAAGGCCGCAATTCACCTCGGAAACTAGCCGGCGCGATCGCACTTACGGCCTCATTATTATTTAAAGTATTCAACAACTCCTGAAGTTGACCAGTTGCTTCAAAATTCACCACAGGTAGTTTTTCAATTGTCTGAGAATCACCATTCGCCAAACGCAAAGCATCTTCCAAAGAAAGAGTCATTTGCTCTTTACGACTAGCAAAAAAAGTTTTAGCAGCCCTGACATCCGGCGCGCGCAATTCTACCCACTCGCCGTTAATTTCCACCAAAGGCGAATTCAACTCTACCAATCGATCAAATTCAGCCTTAGAAATGCGTTGTCCACCGATCGTCAATTCCCACTTAAAACTTAACAGACTTTGCAATCCCATTCCACCCTTAGCAGGATTCAACTTCGGTGTTTCCGCTTTAATACTCAAACCCAAACGACTCGCCCAACCATCAGTATGAGTCAAACTGGGTGGCAAAACTACGCCTAATCCGCTGTCAGTAAATCGCCAAGCCACAGACTTGATAAAATTGTAAGCATCTAAAGGTTTTAACGGACAAGATTGAGGTCGCTGTGCTTGCAAAGTCGGTTCAATTAAGGGATAAAGTTTTGATGCTAAACCCAAGCCGCTGAGCAAAGTTTCTTGAGGTAATTGTATAGTCCGTCCCGCATAATTTAAACTCTCAACTGAATTGTTCCAAATAGTTCTGGCATCTACTAATAATTCATTTTCATCTGCTGCTTGCAAACAATAATTTAAACTCCATTCGGCTGTGCCGAATGATGGTGGCATGAGTTGAAAACAAGTGCGAAATTGATGTTGTTGAGATAGCGCATTTTGCAGTGGCGCAGTCCAAGCACTCAGCTTTGTGATCATGTTTTCCAAGGCTGATGATTCTGCTTGAACAATCCCAGATTCCTGTTGCAAAGATTGTAGCCATTCGCGGGTTGGAGAAACTGCTTTGATTTCTAAAGTTGAGCCAATATTTGAACTAATAGCCGTTAGCGCAGCCCTCGAAGAGGATCGCACTTGACTATCCACAACACTACTCAAAAATCCCAACACTAACTCCTGGGCACCCATCGGCAAGTCCACCGCTATATCCCGTACCTTGCTAGCCGTCGTCGAATTGCTTGCTCTTGCATCCGTTAAATCCGTTACAAAATCCGCTGCCGAACTTCCTTCTTCCTTCGATTGATATGTTCTACAAGCGGTAGGCATTTGCTTGACGAAAGTAGCGAGACGGAGTTGATCTATAGAACTATCCAACAGAGGTTGCCATTTCGCAATAGCGGAACCGTCGGACTGTTTCTCTAATCCAGGCAAAAATTTGCATCTCGCCAATAAATCCAAATTCCATCTAGCTATATGAGACCAAAAACGCAAATCTGAACCGACAAAAGAGTCAGTTGCTGTGCTATTGAGCGGTAGTGCTTGCAAGAAAATAAAAGCTGTTTGAGGATTGAGACAAAAACCCTCGACTTGCCAGGGAAAAAGGTAAATTTCCTCAGTTTGGGGAGGTTCTGCAAGTGCTGCGGCTGAGTGCTGTGGCATCACCAGATTTGGGTTGGATGCGGAAATTTGGGTCGGAAGTGCGATCGCCCGAATCTCCTTCTTAACTGATGATTTTTGGGGGATAACTTGTGCAGTTTCTGTTTTTGCCGTTAGCAAAGCCCTCGAAGAGGATCGCCTAGTTTTCTTGCCTTTTTCCTGTGTAGGTTCTGCGGTTTCCGGTAATTGCCAATTCAGTTTACCAGACTGCTGCAAGGAAGTGAGGAAAGTCTTTAACTCAGATTCAGTCATTGCTAAGGGATGGTGTAGATTCATACCCGATTCAATGGTATCAATCGCTTCTGTTTTCCGCCAAACTTCTCCCCAAATAAATAAACAACTTTCTTGCGAATCAATTATCCAACTACCGTGTAAAATTGCCATTTTAAATATTAGTTATTAGTTACTGGTTATTAGTTACTGGTTATTGGTTACTGGTTATTGGTTATTAGTTATTTCAACAATGGCCAATGCCCAATGCCCCATGCCCAATGCCCCATGCCCAATGCCCAAATGAAGGTTTATCGTATCACCTATTTCAGATATTGGTACATGGGCAATGCCCCATGCCCCATGCCCCT
>NZ_NXIB02000156.1 GCF_002412335.2 Tychonema bourrellyi FEM_GT703 | reverse complement strand
CCCATGCCCCATGCCCCATGCCCAAATTTTCTAGATTGCTTCCATGTTCTTTTCCCCAGTCCGAATTCGGATAATTTGTTCTACGGGAGAGATGAAAATTTTGCCATCGCCAATCTCACCTGTGCGGGAAGCAGCGATAATTTTATCAACCACCATATCAACCTGATCGTCTTCAACAACGACCTCGACCTTGAGCTTTTGCAAGAACTCAACCGTGTACTCAGAACCGCGATAGCGTTCAGTCATACCCTTCTGGCGACCAAAACCTCTAACTTCAGAAACAGTCATACCCACAATCCCAGCATTGACGAGGGCGATTTTCACTTCGTCAAGCTTAAACGGACGAATAATAGCTTCTACTTTTTTCAAGTTTTTTACTCCTGACACTTAGTTCCTTCGTTATATTACTTAATTGCCGTGACACCTTTTGATATCATTGCCAAGGCCAAGCATTTTGTCAAATACACTACCGTATCTGGTAATGGCATTGAAAAGTATGCCAAATTTTAACAGAATTCCTTGATTTTGCCAAAGCCTGGGTTAGACGGAGCCGATCGCATTAGAGTGAAAAGACCGTAGCCTTTCGACGGCGATCTGTTAAAACAGAAAAATAACCCAGGAGACAGGAGTTTTCCCAGCCTCCATATTGCTATGTCAAATTTGCACGTATTGCTGAAAACTATAATTACCAAAGGCGGTCAGTTAAACTATTCCTATGCACCCAGCTAGTCCTCCCCCTGACCGCAATGGCCTCAATGCCCTATTCAGAAACCGCGCCTTCCTCGCCCTGTGGACTGGCCAACTTTTGGCCCAAGTGGCAGATAAGATTTTTTATGTATTGCTGATTATCCTCCTGAAAACTGGTGATTACACACCAGGGCAGAATTTTCAAAATTCCATGTTATCAGCGGTGATGATTGCCTACACGGTGCCTGCGATCGTCTTTGGTTCGGTAGCAGGTATCGCCGTAGACCGCTTTCCCAAAAAGCAAATGCTGATGGGCTGCAACGTGATTCGAGCTCTATTGATTGTCGCGATGGCATTTTTGCCCAAAGCCTTTGTTGTCTTGCTGGTGATTACATTTTTGGTTTCTACCGTCACCCAATTTTTTGCTCCCGCAGAGGCCGCAGCCATTCCGCTGGCGGTGGGGCGAGAGGGACTGATGTCGGCCAATGCCCTATTCGCCTCGTCCACGATGGGTGGCATCATTGTCGGTATGACGATCGGCGAACCGCTGTTTACTTGGATCAAACACAGCTACGGAGGAGGTTCTAGAGAGTTTTTGCTGGCCGGGTTGTATGTGATATCGGCTGTTTTGATTTATGCGATGCGGATCAAAGAAACTCATGCTGGCAGCAGTGCAAAAAACATCCATCCTTGGCAAGATTTCAAGGAAGGTTTACGCTATTTGAAGCACAATCGCCTGGTTAGCAATGCGATGGTACAGTTGACGATTTTGTATTCGGTGTTTGCTGCGCTTCAGGTGCTGGCGATCGCACTTTCGGGCAAAATAGGTCTTAAGGAAACTCAATTTGGCTTTTTGCTGGCTGCTGCGGGAATCGGAATGGTATTCGGCGCCGCTTTTTTGGGACACTGGGGCGATCGCGTGTACAACAAACCTTTACCGTTAATTGGTTTCTTAATGATGGGTTTTGTGTTGGCAATGTTTGCCTTTACCAGACAGTTGTGGTTGGGATTTAGTTTAAGCGCTTTGTTCGGTTTCGGTGCTTCCCTGATTAACGGCCCGATGCAAGCGTTAATTCAAGAGCAAACTCCAGAATCAATGCGAGGAAAAGTCTTTGGATTTGAGAACAATGCAATTAATATTGCCCTCAGCCTGCCTTTAGCTATTACCGGCCCGCTGACAGATGCTGTCGGTAAAGCCGTGGGTTCCGATGACCTCGGTTTGCGGATTGTGTTACTGAGTTTGGGCTGTTTAGTCCCAGTCATGGGGCTTGTAGCTTGGCGACATACCCGAAATGTTTTACAGGATGTTGTTTAAGGGCATTGGGCATTGGGCATCGGGCATTGGGCATTGGGCATTGGGCATTGGGCATTGGGCATTGGGCATACCTCACTTTCTTGAGAACTGAGATATTGCAGCATTATTAAGAACAGGCAAGATGCCTGTTCCACATTCAGATAAAAAAAGAAGTAAAATTAAGGTTTTAACTTTAATTTGTAGTTAACTTAAGGACGGAAATCTGTGCAACTAAAAACTAAAGTAGCCATAAAGCGTGCAACTGGTGCATTTGCTCTGATTGACAGCTTGAGACGACACGGTGTCAAGCATATTTTTGGTTATCCCGGCGGTGCAATTCTGCCACTTTATGACGAACTCTACCGCGCTGAAGCCGAGGGCGGCCTCAAACACATTCTGGTGCGCCACGAGCAAGGTGCTGCTCACGCCGCCGATGGATATGCCCGCGCTACTGGACAAGTAGGGGTTTGTTTCGCGACTTCGGGCCCAGGCGCAACAAACTTGGTGACGGGGATTGCGACGGCTCACATGGATTCGATCCCGATGGTAATTATTACTGGTCAGGTGCCTCGTCCGGCGATCGGCACTGATGCGTTTCAGGAAACCGATATCTACGGAATTACACTGCCAATTGTCAAGCATTCCTATGTAGTGCGCGACCCTAGAGATATGGCAAAAATTGTCGCCGAGGCTTTCCACATCGCCAGTACGGGTCGTCCAGGGCCTGTGTTGGTTGATGTGCCCAAAGATGTAGGTTTGGAAGAATTTGACTATCTACCAGTCGAGGCTGGAGCGGTCAGAATTCCGGGCTATCGGCCGACGGTGAAGGGAAATCCCCGGCAAATTAATCAAGCGATTCATTTGCTCAAGGAAGCCTCGCGTCCTTTGCTTTATGTGGGTGGTGGTGCGATCGCGGCTGCGGCCCATGATGAAATCAAAGAACTAGCGGAACTGTTCCAAATCCCAGTCACCACAACCCTGATGGGCAAAGGTGCCTTTGATGAGAACCATCCTTTGTCGGTGAAAATGCTGGGGATGCACGGCACGGCTTACGCTAACTTTGCCGTCACCGAGTGCGATTTGTTGATTGCTGTAGGGGCTCGTTTTGACGATCGCGTGACCGGAAAACTAGACGAATTTGCAGCCCGCGCCAAGGTGATTCACATCGATATCGACCCCGCTGAAGTCGGCAAAAATCGTGGCCCGGAAGTGCCGATTGTCGGAGATGTCCGCCAAGTTTTGATTGATTTGCTGCGCCGCTGTCGGGAAACAGGAGTTTCGGGAAATCCTGGACAAACTGTGGCATGGCTAGAAAGGATCGATGGCTGGAAACGCGACTATCCGTTAGTTGTACCTCATTACTCGGAAATTTTGTCTCCCCAAGAGGTGATTTCGGAGTTGGGCATTCAAGCGCCGGATGCTTACTACACCACGGATGTTGGTCAACATCAAATGTGGTCAGCTCAATTTTTGAACAACGGGCCTCGACGCTGGATTTCTAGTGCTGGTTTGGGAACGATGGGTTACGGGCTACCGGCGGCTATGGGCGCGAAAATGGCTCTGCCCCAGGAGCAAGTAATTTGCATTGCTGGTGATGCTAGCATCCAAATGAATATTCAAGAACTGGGAACCCTAGCACAGTACGGCATTAATGTCAAGCTAGTAATTGTGAATAATGGCTGGCAGGGCATGGTGCGACAGTGGCAACAGGCTTTCTATGGGGAGCGTTATTCGTCATCGAACATGACTGTGGGGATGCCGGATTTTGTGATGCTGGCTCAAGCTTACGGGGTGAAGGGGATGCTCGTTTCGGAGCCGGGGGAACTGAAGGGGGCGATCGCCGAAATGCTAGCCCATGACGGCCCGGTGCTGATGGATGCGAAGGTGACAAGGGACGAAAACTGTTATCCGATGGTTGTTCCGGGCAAGAGTAATGCTCAAATGGTTGGTTTGCCCGATCGCAGCAAATTAGAATTGGCAGAGTTAATCTATTGTCCAAGTTGCGGGGCGAAAAATGTTTCGACCAATAAGTTTTGTCCTGAGTGTGGGACAAAAGTTTAGTTGACAGTTGACGGTTGACGGTTGACGGTTGACGGTTGACTGTTAACGGTTGACTGTTGACTGTTGACTGTTGACTGTTGACTGTATGCCCAATGCCCAATGCCCAATGCCCAATGCCCAATGCCCAATGCCCAATGCCCATTCCCTCCACTTATGACTTCTGAATTGCTGCAAAATGTACGAGTGCTAGATCCAGTATCACAGGGCGATCGCATCGCTGATGTTCTGATTACTGAAGGCCATATCAAAGCAGTTGAGCCAAAAATTGCTGAATTCCCCCCTGACACACAAATCCGAGATTGTCGCGGACTGATTTTGGGGCCGGGATTGACTGATATGTACAGTCACAGCGGGGAACCGGGTTTTGAGGATCGGGAAACCCTGCAATCTTTGATGCAGGCTGCGGCTGCTGGGGGTTTTACGCGGGTGGCGATTTTGCCGGATACCTCGCCACCTATTGACAATTTGGCAGGTTTAGCTTTTTTTCAACAACATATCCGCAATTTCTCCCCCTCTCTTCCCCGCTTGTATTTCTGGGGCGCTCTGACAGCGGGCGTTCAAGGGCAGCAGATGGCTGAGTTAGCCGAGTTGGCCGACCACCCGATAGTCGGGTTTGCGGATGGTTCACCGCTGGCTAATCCGGCTCTGGCAATGCGTTTGTTGGAATATATTCAGCCTTTGGGTAAGTCCGTGGCTTTGTGGCCTTGCGATCGCACTTTGGCAGAAAAGGGAGTCGCCAGGGAGGGTGCGGTTTCCCTTCGTTTGGGTTTACCGGGAATTCCGGCGGCTGCGGAAACTTCGGCTTTGGCTGCAATGCTGGAATTAGTCGCCACTGTGGGGACTCCAGTGCACATTATGCGGGTTTCTTGTGCTCGCAGTGTGGAACTAATTCGAGATGCGAAGGCGCGGGGTTTGCCGGTGCAGGCCAGTGTAACTTGGATGCACTTGCTTTTGAATGTCGGGGCAATTTCTGGCAACACAACTGTTTCGTTTCCTTACGATCCAAATTTGCGTTTAGATCCGCCTTTGGGCAATGAGGCTGACCAATTGGCGCTGATTCAAGGGCTGAAAGATGGGGTGATTGATGCGATCGCGATCGACCACAGCCCTCATACTTATGAGGATAAAACCGTGGCTTTTGCTGATGCTCCACCAGGTGCGATCGGCTTGGAACTAGCCTTACCTTTACTGTGGCAACAGTTGGTTGAAACAGGGGAATTTTCCGCTCTAGAACTGTGGCGAGTTCTGAGTACCTCCCCCGCCATTTGTCTCGGACAAACCCCCGCCACGGCTGTACCAGGAGTCTCTGCTGAGCTGATTTTATTCGATCCGCAAATGAGCTGGACTGTTGATGGGCAAAGTCTGAAGTCGCGATCGGCAAACACGCCTTGGTTTGGCAAGCAATTAGCAGGAAAAGTTCTACAAACTTGGACTTATTGAGGCGTAGGGTGCGTAGGGGCGAATGGCCATTCGCCCGTACAATGTTTTCCGTTTCAGCGTACAGATAAAAAAACCGTAAAAGTGGTTTTGCCTGGAACCGATGCAACCTCAATTTTACCATGATGTTTTTCGATAATCTTTTTGACAATATCCAGTCCCAAACCGCTACCTTCTCCAGGGGGTTTAGTCGTAAAAAATGGCTCGAATATTCTGGGCATAACTTCCGCAGGAATTCCTTTCCCACTATCTGTCACCGCGACTTTGACATAGTTGTCCTCCTGAATAATATCAATAATCAATGTGCCTGTATTATCCATTGCTTGCAGGGCATTATGGATCAGATTTGTCCACACCTGATTAAGTTGGTCTACATAGCAGAGTATTGGCTGTATTGCTTGGTAGTTTCGTAATACTTCTACGCCGTGTTTGATGTTGTTTTGATACAGGGTTAGTACGGTTTCTATTCCCTCCACTATATCCGATTGAATCATCACTTCAGAGGAGTCGTAACGGGCATAGTTTTTTAGGGCAAAAACGACTTTTGAAGCGTGATCCGTTGCGGTATTAATTGTTTGGATTCCTCGCTGAATTTCTGTAAGTTTGTAAGCCATTTCCAAGATGCGATCGCGATCGCCATTTTGTAGCAAAACCCAAAAATCGTCGGCTTCGTAAATCCCCATATCTACCAAAGTGTCAGCGATATCATCAGCGTTGTCAATGTCTTGGTCTTCGAGTTGGCTGATTAAAGACCGCTTTAACTTCCTTTCTTCTTTCGCGGTTAAACTCATATCTTTTTGCAGAGATTTATTTAGTAAAAGGAAGAAGTTTTCAGCTTCGGCGGGGGACAGTGACTGAAACAGCGAAGGGTAGGGGCGAATGGCCATTCGCCCGTACTTAGAAAGAGTTTGTCCCCAAAATTTAGTCATATTTCCAGCAGTCGATCGAATCGCCCCCAAAGGAGTATTTAGTTCGTGGGCCACTCCGGCTACTAATTGTCCTAAAGCAGCCATTTTTTCCGATTGAATTAGTTCGTTCTGAGTGGCTTGCAGATAGTCCAGGGTTTTGGAAAGTTCTTGAGTTATTTCGGTGACTTGAGTTTCGAGAGTGTGGTTGTATTCGGCTGCCAAATTCTCGGCTTCTTTGCGTTGGGTGATATCAGCAAAAGCTGCGATCGCATAACTCACATTTCCTTGATCATCATAGATAGGCGTTCCCCAAACTTCGATGGGAATCACCCGATCGCCTTTATGGATTTCTAAGTCATCAACATTCACACTTGAGCCTTTAAAAGCACAAAGTATTGGGTCTTTATCTTGAGGATATATTTCATTGCTACCAGCCAGATAAACTTGATATTTCTCTCGAATTTCATCAGGACTGATATTATCCACTATACCTTGACCAAGCAAGGATTTGGCGCGAGAATTAATGTAGTAGGGTTTACCATTAGATTCAGCTACAAAAATCCCGACTGGGACGGCTTCTAAAATTTGGTCAAGTCGGCTTTTACTCTCAGATAATTCCACGTTCAAAGCTTGCATTTCGGCAAACGAGACTTGCAGTTGTTCTGCCATACTCTTAAATGAGTTAGCAAGTTCTCCAACTTCATCATTACGGTTGATTTCTACAATTTTACCCCACTGACCTTTGGTAATATTCTTTGCAGTTTCATTCAAATATAAAATGGGTTTAGTCACCCATCTAGCCGTGAATACACCGACAACAATCGCCCCTGTCAAAGCTCCAATACATAACCAAATTGTCGTTCTAGTGTTGGCATTGATTTGTTCCAAAAAGTCTGCTTCTGGAATAATTACCACAATCAGCCAATCCAAACCCTTATCATCCTTTAAGGGAGTAACTTGCATGAATTGTAGCTGGCCTTCAATCTTAAAGTTAAGCCCTTGGGTTTGCTGAATGTTGCTGAGGTTGCCAAAGCTCTTTTGCAGGTATTTAGTTGTGAGACTAATTACAGGGTTTTGGCTATCGATCGCCTGAATTCTTTCGGTCTCTTCACCCTTAATTAAATATACTGGATCTGTAGTCGATGTGGTGATTAAAGCGCCCGATCGCTCAATAATAAATGTCTGTCCTGACTTACCAATTTTCAACTTACCAAGAAACTCATTGACTTGCGAAAAGAGTAAGTCTGTGCCAAATACTGCCTGCAACTGTCCCGATGTATCGTATAGTGGTTGGGCTGCTGTAATGCCGAGTCCTTTGCTGGTAAAGTCTGCGTAAATTTTACTCCAAGTTGCCGTTTTTGCTTCCGTTGCTGCGGTGTACCAAGGACGAACTCGCGGGTCATATTTAGGCCTGATTTTAACTAAGTTAGTAGGTTCACCGTTATTGTTTACAGCATAGTAATTCATGCGGCCTTCTGTAAGTTCGCTTCTTTCTTGTAATAAAAAACTACCGTCATTAGTCCGTCTCGCGGCAATAAAATCTCCCCCTGGCGTAGCAATATATGTAACGCTTACTGTGTCAAAGGTTTGCAATTGCTTCCAAAAGTGACGATGGACTCTGGGAGTGTCTTGCAAGTTGAGGTCGCCCAATTCAAAAGCATTAGCTTTCAATTGATTGAGTTGCTGAGGAAAGGTCATGTATGCTTGAACGCGCTCAGAGATGCGATCGCTAATTTCTTGTCGCAACTGACTAGCAACTTCATTAACGGCTTGCTGTCCGTTGCGAAATGACAGATAGCCTACAATTCCCACCGCTGCGAAGATTTGCAAAACGAAGGGAACGATGAGGACTGTTCGCAGATTCACCGCGTGAGCAGTTTTTATGGCTAATTTACTTGCAGAGTTAGTTTGATCGACAACTTTGACGCTTGATGGTGTAATCATGCTTGAAAATACTTGTTTTCGAGGAAATATTAGATCATTTCGATTGGCTGCACCCGAACAAGTTCACAACTAATTATACCAGCAATATGTCTTAAATCCCCTAAGAAATTAGGAGACGGCACTGCCGTCTCCTCTATCATTCCTAAGTAGTGTAAATTTTTGATGCAATTCTATGCGATCGCACCCAAATTCACCCGACGAATTGCCACCACCGCAGGTTTAGGCGGATCATTAGCTTGATTCCCTGGCCAATTAGAACCTATAGGCACTTTACGAGTTTGCATAAACTCCTGACCATCAGTAGTTTTCATCGCCAACTCACGGCTCTCAAAAGCCATATCTTGGCGCGTTCCATTCACCTCTCCCGGATGCTGAATTGCCAAAAACAAAGTTGTTTCATCTTCAGTAAAAAACGGCCCCGTAGTTTCGCAATCCATCGGCCCAATTCCAAACAAGAAAGCCTCTCCCGCCTTCGGGCCAGAAGCAGGCAAAAACCAAATCGCATTATTGCCGTACAAAGCACGTAAACTAGATTGACTAATTGGCTTTCCATCCTTACCAACTCGACCCGCAGGAATAGCAGTATTAAGTTTATCAGAAGACATATCATTCACCATCCAAATATTCCCACTCTTGTCAATCATCAAATTATCTGGATTAGCAAAACCCAACCCGCCATCAGCAGGTTCGCCACCTGTCGCAAACATTTTCCAATTAAAAGTCATTGCAGATGGTTCATTACTATCTTCTATCAAACGCATAATCCAGCCGTATTCGTAAGCTTTCCCATCTTTACCTTGGAAAATTCGCAAATCCGGGCCACCATCACTATCGCTTGCAGCACCGGAAGTGAAGGTAATATAAAGAGAACCGTCAGGAGCAATTTCGGTATCTTCTGGACGAGCAGTGCAAGTCGCACCCGCCGCACTTGCGGCATAATGAGCGTCAATTAAAATTGCACCTTGTTTTTCCTTAGCAGTGCCTTCATAAAGGTCGCCTAAAGTCTTAAACTTCTGTTTGAAAGAAACTACATCTGTGTCTTTGTCAAGTTTAAAAATACCGCCTTCGGGACGCTTGGGCAAATTAATGATTCCGCCTGCATGAATGCTAGGCAAATCTGGATTAACAGCGGTGTCAGCCTTGAGTGGAATCCAGCTACCCGTACCGTCAGGATTAAACTTAGCAGCATAAAGCATTCCGTCTGTCAAGAGTTGGGAATTGGCTTTATTTTTAGGGTCTTTAACTGTATTTTTGCTGACAAATTTGTAGAGATGTCCGCTGCGGCGATCGCACCCAGAGTAAAATGCTAAAGGTTTGCCCGCCACAACTCGAATTCCCACCGCTTCGTGGCGGTATCTTCCCAGCCAAGTATGCTTAGTTCCATAATCATTGGGATTAGCTGGATCTAATTCTACCATCCAGCCGTATTTGTTCCCCGCTAGACCGAATAAATTGCCCAAACCGCCAATTTCTTCGGCATCAATGTAGAAGTTTTTCTGACTTGGGTCAAAAGATGTACCGTCTGCAAACACGGGTTCCGGTACAAAATTTTGGGTGTTTTCTTCAGCACTAAAAACTGTTCCCCAAGGTGTTGTCCCGCCCGCACAGTTAGCAAAAGTGCCGATGATTTTGTCACCCAATTTGTCCTCATAGCCTTGACCTTTTTTGTTGAATATAGCCACAGCCGGGCCCGTTGATTTCAAGTAGCGCCCGTCTGTTAAACCGGAAATACCTGTAATTCGGCGATCGGCTGGAGAATTAGTCCGTTCCCACTTACCATCAGGATTGCGGCGAATGGATATGACTCCCATGCCTAAATCAATTAAAGCTTCTTTGAGTACCTCACTAATCATCTTTTTTGTCGGATCTTTGTCAGCTAACGCAAAAGCATTAATCCCATCTTTTCCAGCAGGTTTAAGGGCAGTTGCTAGCTGAGCAAAAGGTAGAGATTTACCAATTACTTTTTGATAGGTTTCAATCCAAGGTTTGGCACTAATATATTCAAAGTTGACAGTCAAAAATCCTTCGTTTTTACTGGTTTCAACAAAGGAAAGATAGTCATTGTTATAGCCGAAACGAGAATCGCCTACTTTGTCTCCCCAAGCAGCTATGATGTCGTAGGTAAAGTCTTCGGGAAGTATGAGGTCATCTGCGACTTCGTAGGTGCTGTAAGCTTGGATTTGCTGCTGTGAGGATGCGGCACTAATTTGGATTAGTTCTCCGGTTTGCGCTACTGTACTGCTACCTGAGAGAGGCATGGGCCCTTTAATGGGTTTAAAGTTTATGCCTCCTTCAAGATTGGCAGATATTTTGGTAGCACTAACAGGATTTCCGAAGGGCATGAAAGCTTTCTGTTGGCAAGAATTGAGTGCAACAGTACCAGCACCTAAAAAAAGCAGGAATTCGCGACGCTTGATACTCATAGGTAAAAGATTGTTTAACGAGGGATTATCGGCAGATTTGTCAAAGTAAGGTCGGACACGGCACTGCCTTTTCCCTACCCAGATTCATTGTAGGGAAACGGCACTGCCCATTAGTGTCAACTTAAGCCTGAAAGCCCTGAGAAATCTGGTTTTTACCTGAGTCTAGATCCCCCTAAATCCCCCTTAAGAAGGGGGACTTTGATCGGACTCCTGTCCCCCCCTTCTTAAGGGGGGTTAGGGGGGATCTGGCCTTAATAGTCAAACAGTAGTCTCTGAAGGGGTTTTACCTTAAGTTGACACCTATGGGCACTGCCGTGTCCTCCGTTTATATCATTCCGATTCTAACTAATAGTGCCCTAAGATTAATCTTAAACTTCACCCAAATCGATAGCCAAACCCCCGTACTGTAATGATATATTCCGGTTGACTGGGTTCAATTTCCAACTTTTCGCGTAGCCAGCGGATGTGAACGTCAACTGTTTTACTGTCTCCTATAAAATCTTGCCCCCAAATTTTTTCCAGCAATTGATCGCGAGACCAAACTCGGCGGGGATAACTCATAAACAATTCTAGTAAGCGAAATTGTTTGGGAGAAAATTTTACTTCTAGACCGCGAACCAGCACTCGACATTCTTCAGGAAAAAGAGTGATGCTTTTGTATTGCAGCATGACTGGTTGTGGCAACTGACCGAGGCGCTGACGCCGCATTAGTGCCCGACAGCGGGCGATAAATTCCCTCATTCCAAAAGGTTTGGTCAGGTAGTCGTCGGAACCGGCTTCTAGGTAAAAAGCGCAATTGTTTGCACTTCCTCTGGCACCGATAATCAAAATAGGTACGGGATTTCCTTGATGTCGTAACATTCGACACAGATCCAATCCGTTAATTGAATCCATAATCAACAGGTTAAAGGATGAATCACCGTGATAGGATGATCCACCTTGGACGGAAGGGAGAGCGTTGCGCCCGTCGCTAGTAACGACCACCTCATAGCCCTGTTCTTGAAGGGCTAAAGCTAGCATTTCCCGCAATAGGTCTTCACCTTCGAGTAACAAGATCCGACCCGCTTTGCCAACGGTAGACCTTAAAGGACTTTCGCTTAATTCAGCAGAAGACATAAATATCAGTGTTGGAGTTATGTTTGTTTGTGGCTGGTGGGAGGTGCCTTGTTAAGTAGCTGAGGCACTCTCGCGCTACGATCGCACTTTATGCGATCGACATTTCAATGGTTTTACATTCTCTGCCAGTCCATCCAACAGATGCGCGCTCGACCTTTGCTACTTGCTCGTGCAAGGAATAAAGCCGTAGAGCAGTTGCCGGAGCCGCGCTGTCTGCCTGTGTCCAGGCATCAGAAGCCTGGTCATTTTTAGGGGTTGGTGTTAATTTCATAAAACATTGCCCGCTGAGAATTGACCAGGTAACACCCACTTTATAGGGAGATGGTCGCAATCTTACTCTTAAAAGGTTATTAAAAGGTAAAGCTTTGGTAATTAAGTGGTTAAATTATTAAAAACAAGTAATGTAAATGTAAATTTTCTCTTTTAAATGTAGAGTTTGAGAATCAAATAAGTAGAAGGAAGAAGGAAGAAGGAAGAGTGCTTATATAGCAAGCTTTATTGCCATCTGTATCTAGCGAAAGTCCTCTCAAGAGGACTAATGAGTTCTTCAGTCCTCTTTAGAGGACTTTCGCTTTGAGACAGGGGTTTCAACCCCTGTCGGACTATCGGTTTTACCTTAAGTTGACACTAATGGGCATTGCCGTTTCCCTACTACTAAAGCCTTTGTCCCTACTACTATTTTCTGCAATGGTCGGCTACGATCGAGCTTGTAAGTAAAAAATCTGTAAACTGCCTATAATGTTGCTGCACTTGAGTACCTGGCCGGAGGTAGAAACTTATCTAGAGAGTTCCCGCGGCATAATTATTCCGATCGGCTCTACTGAACAACATGGACCGACTGGATTAATCGGGACGGATGCCATAGCTGCGGAGGCTCTAGCCCGTGGGGTCGGCGAAGCTACCAATGCCTTAATCGGCCCGACAATTAATGTGGGCATGGCCTTGCACCACACCGGTTTTCCCGGCACCATCAGCCTGCGACCACAAACCATGATATTAGTAATCAGGGATTATATCACATCTTTGGCAAAAGCGGGATTTGAGAAATATTTCTTTATTAACGGTCATGGTGGGAATATTGCGACGATGAAAGCAGCATTTTCCGAGACTTACGCCCATTTATCAGATTTGAATCTGCCGAATTGCGATCGAATTCAGTGTCAAATCGGCAATTGGTTTATGTGCGGTTCCGTGTATAAACTAGCCAAAGAATTGTACGGAAATCAAGAAGGTGGACACGCCACACCCAGCGAAGTCGCCTTAACTCAGTACCTTTATCCAGAAGCTATCAAGCAAGCTCCACTTTCTGAGGAAGTTGCTTCCGGGCATAAAATTTATGGTGCTACTGACTTTCGTCGCCGATTTCCCGATGGCAGAATGGGTTCAAATCCGGCCTTAGCAACTCCTGAACATGGCCAGCAATTTTATGAGTTAGCAGTCAAGGAGTTAACTAATAATTATTTGGAATTTTTAAGCTCGGATTAGTGCATTCTTAGGAACAGGCAAGATGCCTGTTCCACAAAGAGTTAATTTGATTGTGGGGTGGGCATCCTGAATTGTTAGCAACAGGCAAGATGCCTGTTCCACAAAGAGTTAATTTGATTGTGGGGTGGGCATCCTGAATTGTTAGCAACAGGCAAGATGCCTGTTCCACAAAGAGTTAATTTGATTGTGGGGTGGGCATCCTGCCCGCCCTCAACAGCCTGATTGACTATTGTGCAAGATTCCTACTCAGCAGCGACTTCTTCGGCTTCCGCTTCAGGCGCATCTGGGACATCTTGCTTGATTGTCAAATAGCGAATCACTTCTTCGCTCAAACGCATGGCGCGTTCCATAGTAAAAATTGCAGCGCCCGGAGCTGTATAGTTCATTTGAACGTATACTCCGTCGCGGTGCTTGCCGATTTCATAGGCTAAACGACGCTTGCCACGGTGCTGAGTTTCGATAGTTTCGGCACCTTGATCGCGCAAAATAGTTTGATATTTCGCGATCGCCTGATCGGTCATTTCTTCACCCAAATCTGGGCGCAGAATGTACATTGTTTCGTAAATAAACGGTTTCATGCCAAAAATCTCCTTATGGACAACAAGGCTTCTCGCGAAGCAAGGACTTACAATCATATCCCAATAATGAACAATATCAAAACTAAAAAACCAAATTCCCCAAACGCTACTCCCTCGCTGTGGAAAACCCTGTGGATATATGGCATGATGAGTGCGATCGGTCTTTTAATGCTTTTCCCCCTGCTGTGGCTGCTCAGCACATCCCTCAAATCCCCAACCGAAAACATCTTCCAATTTCCCCCGCAACTGTGGCCACAACAGCCAACCCTGCAAAACTTCATCAAAGTTTGGCAAACC
Organism: Tychonema bourrellyi FEM_GT703; assembly: GCF_002412335.2. Lineage (GTDB taxonomy): Bacteria > Cyanobacteriota > Cyanobacteriia > Cyanobacteriales > Microcoleaceae > Microcoleus > Microcoleus bourrellyi. The sequence continues at coordinate 7,444 of NZ_NXIB02000156.1, read as the reverse complement.
AACCCCTTCGGGCGCTACCTCTTCAACAGCACCCTAATCGCCACCCTGACAGTGAGCATAAACGTCCTGTTTTGTGCCCTCGCCGCTTATCCATTAGCCCGGATCAATTTTCGCGGCCGCGAAGCCATATTAATTATCATCATTTCGACAATCATGATTCCCTTCCAAATCGTGATGATTCCCCTATATGTATTGACAGTACAATTAGGACTAAAAAATAGTTATTTAGGCGTAATTTTTCCCGGATTAGCCTCAGCATTCGGCATATTTTTACTGCGCCAAGCATTCCTGGCAGTTCCCAAAGAATTAGAAGAAGCCGCCCGCATTGATGGGTGTAGCGAATTAGGTATTTGGTGGCATATTATGATTCCAGCAATTAAGCCAGCATTAGTCACGTTAGGGATTTTCGTATTTATCGGTTCTTGGAGCGACTTTCTGTGGCCACTGCTAGTTTTAGACAGACCAGAATATTACACTTTGCCGCTAGGAGTCGCCAATTTAGCAGGGACATTTTCTTTGGATTGGCGTTTAGTTGCGGCGGGTTCTATTATTTCGATTGTGCCAGTTTTAGGACTATTTTTGATATTGCAAAAATACATTGTACCGACAGAAACAGCCACCGGAGTCAAGGGATAGAATTAGGGAATTGGGCATGGGGAATTGGGAATTGGGCATGGGGAATTGGGCATGGGGAATTGGGCATGGGGAATTGGGAATTGGGAGAGGACACGGCAGTGCCCATAGGTGTCAACTTAAGGTAAAACCGATAGTCCGACAGGGGTTTCAACCCCTGTCTCAAAGCGAAAGTCCTCTTGCATAGGACTGAAGAACTCATTAGTCCTCTTGAGAGGACTTTCGCTATTAGACAGGGAATTCATTCCCTGGCGGGCTTTCGGCTTAAGTTGACACCTATGGGCACTGCCGTGTCCTCCGTTTCCCTTATCTCGGAGTGAAAACTGCACTAGGATAAGCAATTCGCTTATGATTGAACTGTTCCCAAACCCGCACAAAAATCTCTGCAATTAGAGACATATCCTCCCGCGTCAAACCAGAATCAATCAACTGATTATCCTGCCAACGAGCGCGCAAAATCTTATTAACCATACTCAAAGCCTCCTCGTGAGTAGCATCCTTGAGCGATCGCAAAGCGGCCTCACAAGAATCCGCCACCATCACAATCCCCGTTTCTCGCGACTGCGGAATCGGCCCATCGTAGCGAAAATCCTTCTCCCTCACTTCCCGACTTGGAATGGTTAACGTTGTTGTTAAATTATGCCCATTTGCTAAAGCAATCTTTGAATCTGTCGGCTCTTGAGCTACAATTTGCTTTGCTTGGTGATAGAAATAAGCAATTAACATCGTCCCTTGATGTTCGGGAATAAACGCCTGAATCGCCTTCGGCAATCGATGTTTGCGTGCCATCACCAACCCTTCACTAACGTGCTTTTTAATCAGATCAGCACTTGCCCAAGGGTCATTTATTTCATCATGTTTGTTGCCACCGCCCATTTGATTTTCACAAAATCCGATCGGGTCGTGCATTTTGCCGATATCGTGGTATAGCGTTCCAGTTCTAACCAGCTCCACATTGCAGCCGAGTTCCCGCGCCGCCGCTTCCGCCAAACTAGCCACAAACAGCGTGTGCTGAAAAGTCCCCGGAGCCTCCGCAGCCAACTTTTTCAAGAGCGGGCGATTGGGATTGGCCAATTCCGCCAGTCGGATCGGGGTAATCAGATCAAAAACGTGTTCCAAATAAGGGCTGATGCCCAGAGCGACAACGCTCCAAGCTAAGCCTGCTAAACCTTGGGAACCTACAGCACCAAGCAAAACGTACCAAATAGAACCGGTGGCGGCGCTGGCAATCATGGTTGCTACGAGATAAACTATGGCTTGAGTTAAGCCGATCGCGACACCTAACAGAGCCAACTCCTCGCGCGATCGCAACCGCCCCGCCATCACAGCGCCCAGCAATCCCGCCGCCGCGCTAGCCACCAAATGAGTCAAGTCAAGTTCCAAGCCAATGGGTAGCACCACAGACAGCAGCCCTACAACACTCACTCCCACCGCCGAACCGTAGAACCCGCTGGCTAAAATCCCGATCGCAGGCAAACTCGTCCAAGGTAGCCCCAAACTCACCAACACTGGCGCACTCAAAGTCAACAGCAACAACAGCAAATGATCTCTCCGTCGCAAGCGGTAATGCCTCTCCACCAAAAGTACGATCGCAATTGCCACCCCAACTAGGCACACAAATCCTGCCAACCCCAACCAATTCACACCCCGCCGACTCAAACCGAAATAGTCCAGCAACACGAAATCTTGTTGCGAGATCTCTTTTCCTTCTCGAACAATGATCTCGCCTGGGTCTACTTCGATCGTCACCAGTTTCACCTTTTGGGCTGCCAATTCAGCTAGCTGTTTAGTTTCTTCAGAATCTGGCACCAAATTGGGCTGCAAAATCGCTGTTAAAGCTTCAACCGCCAAAGCTTGCGATGCCACAGGCACCGAGTCTGCCACTTGCAGTCTCACAGCTTCCTTTAAAATATCTTTGGGCAAACCCTGGGGAATACCTTGAGCCAACATTCTTTTTGCGGCCTTAGTCATACCCATTTGCGTTTCCTTCCAAGCTGTTTCGGACAAATCAAACAGGGAAGTATCATAAATCTGTCCAAGCCTGGGAACGGATTTTGTCGAAAGCGCGTCCAAGGCCTTCAAATAGCCTTGGCGTGCTTCGGAAATAGCGTCTGTCAGTTGTTTGAAATCAGCCGTGGAGACCGATCGACTGTAAGCTTGCAGTTGAGCTACAGCATCTTGTTGAGGCTGATTTCTAGTCGGCTTCGCAATTGCAGGCGACTCTAAACTCAAGACCCCGGAAGTGGCACTACCGTCTCCCACTTGCGCTAGGATCGATCGCCATTCCCACTCTGGACAGCTCCGCAGGTAAGATTGAACGTCTATTGAGAGCGCTTCTGCTCTGGCTAAAGGCCACCGACCGATCGCCTTCCGCAATTCGCTGCCCTGTTGCAAAAATTGTTGTAATTCTTGATAGATTTGGCGATCGGCGATCGAGTCAACCATCAATATCGCTACAGCCCCAATTCGCGCTGCTTTTCGCTGTTCTTCAGTGGTTTTGAGATCCGGGACGTTAGCACTAGCAGGAGCCTTAATCGTCTCAGGAGCTTTTGTTCCTACGTCTAGTTTCGGTTGGTTATAAAAACGATGCCCCAGAGTGCTGCTGAGCGAAATTACGGCTACGAGCGCCAACACAGGGGAACGAGCTTGATTTTTGAGGTACGATTTGGAAGTTTTATATTTACAAGGAGTAAAACTATCGGGTCGATCGAATTTCTTCAGTGAAAAAAGGTTCAGAAGAGAACCACGAGGGCGATCCTCTCTCGAAAGGGCTGCGCTAACGGGTTTTTCTGTCTTGCTATCATTTTTCACCTTGGCAGTATGTTGGCGCAGCGATCGCGCAGCCCCTAGCTGCTCGATGTGCCGCATTAATGAGGAGAGGGTGTTCATAAAAATCTCACCGTTCGCGGGAAAATCGGCATCTTCAGACCTGAGAGGGAAGCGATACGAGGGACTTCAGTCCCCGTGGTATTTCTCAGCACTATTAGACTTCGACCATATTTATTGTGGAACAGGCCGGACAGCCTGTTCAAAATTTGCTTTTATGGAGATGTCTATTTAGCCATTCATATCAATTCCAATTACACCGTCAGGATATAGCTGTTAGCTTCCCGACTTTTTGAAGAAGTCCGATAGCTTCTTGGTATTTGGCTTTGTTACTGATGATGCCTAATCACATAAGGTGCAGCCACCACTGACCGGATGACGGGGACTTCCGATTGGGAGTGGGGGCTGTAAACTCCAGTCCAGACGGCAAACAGGTTATTAGCTAGCTGTCCGATTTTGGCATGATTCCCCGTTAACCAGACTGAGGGTTGTCGGCCCTCGGTTGCTGAATATCTAGATTTCCATTCTACAGGAATCGCGGTAGAAGCATTGTAAGCTCCAGACAAAGCTCCCGTCAGCGCACAGGTTAGCGGGCTGGCGATGCCACACCGAGCTGCCCGAAAAACTGACAAAGACAAATCTTCTGGGGTACTCAGGAAGCAGTAGAAAGCGATCGCCATAGGAATGAAATTTTCAGGATTGACAATTGAGTTCGTTTGTGATTTATTTTCACCCTTAATCTGGCGCTCTTGCAAAGCGATTGCGCTTTTATACAGGTGGGTTGTGGCTCTTTCTAAATCAGCTCCCTGTTCTAATAATATTTGTACTTGTGACAGTAGCTCTGTTAAAGCATTATCTGTTGCTAGGTAAGTAATTGTTTGAGGAATTACCGTTGCTGGGTCAAGTCTTTCTTTAAGCGATCGGGCGATCGCATACCCTACCGCCAAAACTCCTGTCTGACATTCTGAAGCGCTTTGGTTGTACCAAACCTCAGTCGCCAGCAAGAGTTTTTCTCGCAGCTTCGCTTTATTTTCGTGAAAAAACAGCGCTATTGGCAATGCAGCAACCGCAGCTTCACCAGGATGAAGTATGATTTTACCTTCTGTGGTTGGCGAATGCTCAAGCTCAGACTCAGTAAATTCTGTCCAAGTATCGCGCCAATCTTTTAAATCTAAACCACCACACCGAATTAAACTTTGAGCGCACGCTACAGCAAGCCTCCCGCACTCGGATGAGTTTTTGCCCGTTTGGAGTTTGCTGTTCGACGATTTAGGGCCCGAAGTTCCCCCAGTCAGTGGCAACTGTTGGTGTTTAGTCAGTTGTAAAATCGGTTGCAACTCTGCTGTTTCGGCTCTCATTCCCAGAAGTTGATTCTGGTATTGAATGCCTATAAAATTTCCCAAAGCCGAACCAAGTAAGGTTGCTTGAAACTTGCTTGACAGAGAATGCCGCATATTGGTTATTGGTTATTGGTTATTGGGCATTGGGCATTGGGCATTGGGCATTGGGCATTTGCCAGATACTTTGACACACTTCGACGGAGTTTATCCTGAGCGTAGTCGAAGGGCTCAGTGTCCAATTCACAATGCCCTCATCTTACTGAGAAAGGCTATATCTGTTATTTAATCCCATAAGTGCTAGATCCCTGATTTATTAAGCAAATCGAGGATCTGGGTATTCGGTAAGTAAATTTTCAGTTGTTTTTTAAGTGACTAACGAGAGCTTGTAGCCCTAGACGATAACTATCTGAGCCAAAACCGCTGATTTGCCCGATCGCCACTGGTGCTATAAACGAGTGATGCCGAAAAGCCTCGCGCCGATAGATATTGCTCAGATGAACTTCTACCGCCGGGAGATTTACGGCTGCGATCGCGTCTCTAATTGCCACACTCGTGTGAGTATAAGCTCCAGCATTAATCAAAAGACCTTGGTACTGCCCTAACATCGAATGAATTGCATCCACCAAGACTCCTTCATGATTAGACTGCTGAATATAGGCTTTCACCTGGAGCGCCAGCGCTTCTTGTTCTAACAACTGGTTGATATCATTTAAAGTCGCAGAACCATAAACTCCAGGTTCTCGTTGACCCAACAGATTCAGATTGGGACCGTGTAGTACCAGGATATTTAACAATTTTAAAATTTCCAGCTCAACAAAATGTATGAGAGATTTGATTTCTGTATTAGAACCAATCTCAAACCTCAAGTTTCAAACCTCAAATCAAGTCCAGACTACCTGCGATGTCTTGGTTGGTTCACGGGAACTGGAATCGGTATCAGTTCCGGTTGAGGTTCTGGATTCATCAGTCCTTCAATCAGTTTGCGAACCCATTCTTGAATTTGTTCCAGCACCTTTTCAATGTTTTCCATTGAGCTGATAGCTCCTTTTTTTATAATTTTGATTTTTAAACCGACAGCGAAATCTCTGAACACAAGCAAGCAGAACCTTGAAATCAATAGTTAAACTTGCTTTCTCTCGGAAGGTTGGTTTCAGCAACGGGGAGAGCGAGTATATTTGCCAATCAGTTCTATCTTATTATCATAACGAATCTTTACAGATAATCAAGAGGGAAATGGCAAATTACCAAAATGTTTCGGAAAACAGCCTTAAATAAAGCTTAAGATTACTTAAGACTATTGACAATTTACAATTGACCTCATATTTTTTCAACTTTTGCCAATAAGATTTTTCTGCGAAGGCGATCGAGCGCCGTACAAGCACTCAGATTTCTAATCCAGTCACGGGTTCGCGCATCCCCAAAATGGTATTCAAAACTCTCTATCTCGTCGTTAGGCCCCGCTAAACCAACATAAACCAGTCCCACTGGTTTAGAATCCGTGCCACCTCCAGGCCCGGCGATGCCTGTAATGCTCAATCCCCAACTGGTATTAAGACTAGCGCGCACTCCCGCAGCCATTTGTTGTGCCACTTGGTGGCTGACAGCACCAAATTCAGTTAAATCTTCCGGCTTGACATTTAATAATTTTTCCTTAACCCGATCGTCATAGGAAATAACCCCGCCCCAAAAGTAGCCCGAACTGCCAGCAATACTGGTCAGCATCGCCCCCAATCCGCCTCCTGTGCAGGATTCAGCCACACTGAGATTTTCCCCCCGATCGAGCAACAATTGACCGACAGTCGAAGCGAGGGTATCGGTATCAGCACCGTAACAGTCTAGGCCAGCAATCTGCCGCAATTGTTGTTCGATCGGGCTAATTAAGTTTTTCGCCACTGCTTCCGACTCAGCATGAGCTGAAATTCGCAGTTTGACTTCCCCATGATTGGCGTAGGGAGCAACAGTAGGATTAGTTAAATTCAGAAAACCCTCTACTTTTTCAGCGAGTGCCGACTCAGCAATGCCCCAAAATTTTAATGTCCGGCTGTAAATAGTTCCGCTACACCAGCCGTTATTTTGCAGGTAAGAAACGGCGGTTTCTCGCCACATCAAGTGCATTTCCGCTGGTACACCGGGAAATGTCATCACTGTGACGTTGGGAACAGGTTGCCAAATAATCCCCGGTGCGGAACCTGTGCGATTGGGCAAAATCTCAGCACCTTCTGGAATTAAAGCTTGTTTCCGGTTGCTCTTACTCATGGTTCGTCCCCGCTGAGCAAATTTTTGTTCGATATCGGCGATAATTTCTGGCCTTTCAATTAGGGGAACGCCAAAAAAATCGGCTATAGTTTCGACTGTGAGGTCGTCTGGTGTTGGGCCTAGGCCTCCTGTAAACAACAGTAGTTGCGATCGACCTACTGCTATTTCTAACACTTGTTTAATGCGATCGGGATTGTCGCCCACCACTGTTTGATAGTAGTGAGGAATTCCCAAACTTGCCAACTCCTTGGCTAAAAACTGAGAATTGCTATTGAGAATATCCCCTAACAGCAATTCAGTACCAACACAAATAATTTCAGCAACCATTCAATTTGATTTTAGATTTTAGATTTTGGATTTTCGATTGGGCATGGGGCATGGGGCATGGG
>NZ_NXIB02000155.1 GCF_002412335.2 Tychonema bourrellyi FEM_GT703 | reverse complement strand
CTCCCATTCTCCCCCTCTCCCATTCTCCCCCTCTCCCATTCTCCCCCTCTCCCCTCTCCATTCCAAGTCTTATCAACCCGATAATGCAAAAACACCTCTTGTCCCACCTGTTTGACTGCCAAAAGCTCCAATTTAGGCGCTAAATCCGCTAAAAAACCCTTTCCCTCAACAGGTGTCGGTGCATCCGCGCCGCCCAAAATTAACGGGCAAACCGTCAACCAGAGTTCGTCTATCAAGCCCGCAGCGAGCACAGACGCGACGAGTTTCCCGCCTCCCAAAATTGCCAAACGTTTGATTCCGAGGGTTTCTAGCTGTTGAAACGCATCAATCCAATCAATTTCTCCTGCAATGGTGTTGGCGATTAAAGTGCGATCGAACTGAGATGTTGCAGCATTGTCAATAAGCCTTTTAGCAACAGGCAAGATGCCTGTTCCACAAGACAATTCATTAATTGTGGAACAGGCATCTTGCCTGTTGCTGAGAACGGGCAAGATGCCCGTTCCACAAGACAATTCATTAATTGTGGAACGGGCTTCTAGCCCGTTGCTAACATCTGCATCTTGCCCAGTCAGCAGCCAGCGTGGAATCGGTTGCTGGAAAAATCGCCAGTTGGGGTCAAATTCGCGCGATCGCGAACAGACAATTTGCACCGGTTGTGGGGGCTTCCCTTGCAGTTCTCTCTGTTTGATCAAATCGGGGGAAATCACTCTCAGAGTGGTTCCATAGGCGCGTAAAGTGCCATTTCCAAAGAGAATTGCGTCACTGGCGGCGACTTGTTGTTCTAGGTGGGATTTGTCATTGGCTGAACCGAATCTGGCGGCGGTGAGGGCGCAATCTGTAATTTTGCCATCGGCACTCATCGCGAGTATTACTGTTGTGTGGGGCATTCGATATAGTCATTTTTAGGTAAGTCTTTGACCAAATCTTTAGACCTCTCCCATAATTGTTGTGGAACAGGCATCCTGCCTGTTCTTGACGATCTTTTTGGGAGACATCTTTTGACAATTTGACAATACTAATTTGACACTCCTCGGCTTGAAAGCACGAGGATTCTTGGATCAATCAGTCAATTTGCTCGTTGATGTTGCCACCATTGAGTAGAGATTGTTCTGTCCCCAAGCGTTTATTTCGGCGTGCCCCGCCGTATTTAAATTAATTTTTGCCTGCTTCAACCCTTTGAATAAGATGTTCTTTGCGGCATTGTGATCGCGATCTAATATCACGCCACACTCACAAATATGGGTTCGAGTTGACAGCGTTTTCTTAACAAGATTGCCACAGTTTGAACACTCTTGCGATGTGTATTGAGGAGCGACCGCACTCACGGTTTTACCGTACACTTTCCCAAAATATTCTAACCATTGAGCAAATTGCGACCAGGCTGCGTCACTAATTGATTTAGCAAGCTTATGGTTTCTCACCATATTCCGCACCTGAAGGTCTTCATAGGCTACAAAATCGTTAGATTTTACCGCGCACAACGCCGTCTTTATGGCGAAGTCTTTACGCTGCCTCGCGACCTTCAGGTGTTTCCTTCCCAACTTATTAATTGCTTTTTTCCGATTACCAGAACCTTTTTTCTTTCGAGAAACACGCTTCTGTAATCTTTTCAAAGCTTTTTCACTCTTGCGGAGATACCGAGGATTGGCGACCGTTTCGCCATTACTGTCAGTATAAAAGTGGTTTAGCCCGACATCTATCCCAATAGCTTTACCCGTAAGAACAAGCTCCTCTTTTCGCTCCACGTTGATACAGAATTGGGCGTAGTAGCCGTCGGCACGACGCACAATTCTGATTCGTTTAATCTCTTCAGGTGCATAAAAATGCAAGTCCCGGCTACCGATTAACTTGAACTTTCCTGCGGCAAAGCCGTCTTTAAGTGTCAGGCATCTTTTGTCGGTAGAAAGCGCCCAACCTGACGTTTTATACTCGATCGATCGACTGTGCTTTTTAAACTGAGGGTAGCCCTTTTCTGGTTTTTTAGCTTTGCAATTAGCAAAAAAACGTTGGATAGCAAAAATGGCACGTTCAGCGGAAGCCTGACGTGCCATCGAGTTAAGTTTGCCTGCCCATTCAAACTCTTTCGCCATCACAGCGCATTGTTTGTACAGGTCTACCAGCTTAACTCCTTGATTGTCCATCCAATATCTAAGAGTTTTATTTCGGACAAATTGAGCTGTTCTGATCATCTCGTCAATGACCCGATATTGCTCCGCTTTGCCTTTTAATTTAAACTCTAAAACTATCATGCAATTAGTTTATCACACTTGTGAATACTATCCCTCTTAATATATTTATTTAACAAACATTTACAATTAAATAAAAATTAAAGCCGTCCTATAAGGACGGGGCTTTCAACCCAATTATTTGGTAAATAAATGCTTGGTGGTGTAAAATAATTGAATTAGGTTTAACACAAATCCCAAGTTAAAATATAGGAAACAACAAGATATGCCATCCTCTCCCGCAGTTTACGAAAATCTGGCCAAGCGATTAGTTTACATAGACGATAACCCCCAGTTACAAGCTGTAGTTCAAGGTGGTTTGACTGCTGCTGGCTATCGAGTCGATCGCACATTCAACGATCCAGCCACGGGATTTCATGCGATCGGGTTAATTTCCACCACCCCAGACAAACCACCAGTTCTAGTATTTAGGGGTGGCGATGAGGCGATCGACGATGTGGCCAATGCAGACCCGCGAGGCACCGGTTTCAACCAATTTGAAGCCAACAAACAAGCATTAGGAAACTGGCTGACACAAATCAGTCAAGATACCACAAAAAACCCCAACCGCTTACCACCAGATGTTCTCGGACATAGCTTGGGCGGTGCGATCGCACAATTAGCGGCTACGGAGTTCACATCTGCGATCGGAGATATTGTCACCTTCAATTCCCCTGGAGTCGATCAGGATACAGTCAATATATTTAAGCAAAAAGTCGGTGCAGGCAAAAATGTAACTCACTACATTGTTAGCGGCGACTTTGTGAGTTTGGGAGGAGAAGCTTTTCTGCCAGGAAAAGTGTTTTTTCAAACATTTGTTGACCCAATCATTAACCCGCTACTTGTCTTACAAAAACATACTACATCTGGTCTTTTGACAACTCCACCTCCCGGTTTGATTCAGACGGAAATATCTGTAGATCAACTAAATCGCCCTGACTTTACTTTCGCAGATTCAGATTATTTAGAACTGTTAGCTGGCTTGGATTCCGCATTACCACCACTCAAAGCAGCACTACAATCCCGTGCCACATTAGAGCAATTGAGAGTCACTCCCGGAACCTCATTTTTCGGCAATATTATTGCAATGCAAACTGCTCTAGATCCGTCAAAACCTAATAATTTAGTCGGTGATAGTGCCAACAATATAGCCTTTGGTTTAGCAGGGGATGATACGATTATTGGCAATGCGGGAAATGATACTCTCAGCGGTAATCGGAATAACGATACTCTCAGCGGTGGACTTGGTAATGACTTGCTTTTCGGTGGCAAAGGAGATGATAGTTTGAACGGGGGAGAAGGTAATGATACTCTAATTGGTGGATTGGGTGCGGATTCATTAATTGGTGGCGCTGGACGCGATGTTTTTGTGTTAGGAACAGGGGCTGGTAATGACACGATTTCCGAGTTTCAAAAGGGTGAAGATTTAATCGGTTTGACCACAGGTTTGACCTTTAGCCAACTGAGAATTAATCCAACCCAGAATGCAATTGCTATTCAATTAGCTAGCACTGGTGAAGTTCTCGCCACTATTCCCGGTATTCAAACAATCGCTCTCACAGCTACTGATTTTATTTCAATTTAGTTGACATAGAAATTACGCATTTTGACTAAAGAAACCGGGTTTCGACTTCGCTCAACCAGCAGGTTTTTTGCCAAATCTGTGGGCTGTAAAAAAGTATTTGTAAAAAACCCGGTTTCTGGGACTGCACCGAAGTCTTGATTAATCTGGATCGTCCAATCCAGGCCTCGGCATAGATGCTAATTTTGGTTCATCTTCTAATGGCAAAAAGAAGATTGTCATCATACCCGGAATCACAGCCAGTGCGCTCATCAAGAAATAATTTTGATAGCCAAGACTTGCTTGCAAATAGCCACTAAAAACCCCAGGAATCAACACTCCTGCGGCCATGAAGGCGGTTGTAATTGCATAATGGGAGGCTTCATATTCTGGGCGAACAGTCCGCATCAGGAACACTGTATAGGCTGCTACGCCAAGTCCGTAGGTAAATTGCTCGATCGAGTTTACGACATAAGCCCACTCAATCCCCGGTTGATTTATCGCCAACATCCAATACAGCACGTTGGTAGAATTTTGCAGAATAGCCGTCGGCCACATCCATTTTTTCAGTCCTTGTTTGGCAATCAAATAGCCGCCCAGTAACCCTCCAACTAACAGAAACATTACCCCTAAAGTGCCGGACAATAAGCCCATATCCGACGTAGACACTGCTAATCCTCCTTTCTCAATTTTATCCATTAAAAATGGAGGAGCCATTTTAAAAGTCAAGGCATCACCTAATCGAAAAATTAAGACGTAAGCGACAATCCAACCAATTTTGTCTTGCTGAAAATAGGTTCTAAATGACTCAATAAAGCTGATGGTTTTCCGAGGTGCGCCGACTTCGATATCATGACTTTTAGGATAGGGAAGATACCAGCGCTGGAACAGATAAATCAGCACAAATATAATGGCACAAATGCCAAACGCTGTCGCCCATCCATATTGCAGCGCCGACACGTTAAAGGATGAACCAAAAAATGACAGCGGAATGTCTTGATATATTTTGGTATCGCTTCCGGTTCCGGTGACTAAATGTTCTTCTGCTAGCTTACCGGCGAAGAAAACTAATACACCGCTACCGAGAATGACAGCACCTCTGTAAGCGGTGTTACGAACTCCGACAAATAGTGCTTGTTGGTCTTTATTGAGCGTGTTTAAATAGAATCCGTCAATGGCGATGTCGTGAGTAGCTGAGACAAAGGCGATCGCAGTTAGGATGACTACTGATATAATGATAGCCTGGGGCATTAGTACACCAAAGGCTAGGGAAGCAAACAAAAAAGCGCAAATGATTTCGGTGTTTAAAATCCATTTGCGTTTAGTTGAGTACATATCGACTACGGGGCCCCACAAACCTTTTAAAACCCAGGGAAAAGACAAAAGACTTGTCAATCCGATTAGTTCGTTGCTGGTTCCCATACCTTTCAAAAAAATCACCGACATTAAATTAACGACGGTGTAAGGGAGACCTTGAGCGAAGTATAATATTGATACCCACAATCCAGCGTTATGTTTTTTTTCCATTGCAGAGATTTTTTGGCTAGTTAGTTATTTGGTTTACTGAGTGCGATCGGAATTTTCCGGGAAACTCGAAACCGCTTGTATAACAAAGTATATGGCATTGCGAGTGATTATTGGTTGTCATTGAGTTATTGTCTAAAATTTTTATTATGTTCAGTAGTTGTTTATCGATAAGTTTATGATTAGTTGGGAAAAAGCCGATCGCCACTTTAGCTTATTTTCGCCCTAATTGGATTGGTATTATTGAACCGCGAAGACGCGAAGGACACGAAGGAAGAAAGAAGAAGAAGGAAGAAGTAGATAATCTTTTATCGGTTCGGGAGTAAGAAGCCCGATCGCATTGTCCTCTATAACGCATATTTTCCAATACCGATTTTACTTATTTGCCCGAATAATATACCATTGTGCGAAAATGTCAACCGGACGCTCAAATCAAAAGTCCCTAACAGACAGTTAAACGCTTTCTCACACAATTCTGATGCGTAAACCCAAAACCTTCTTTTTGTCAAGTCTATTTTCGATCGGCTTAATAATTAGTTTCCTCTTGACTCCTGGCTGGTTTCCGAATCGCGCTAACGCACTTACTCCCCCACTCCCCCAAACCTCGGAATTTCGGGCATTCTGGGTGGACGCATTTAATCCCGGCTTCAAAACACCTCAAGAAGTGACAAAATTGATTGCAGATGCACAGCGGGCAAATGCCAATGCGATCGTTGCCCAAGTCCGCCGCCGAGGTGATGCTTTTTACACCAGTGCGATCGAACCCCGCACCCTAGATTCCAATGTTCCGGCGGGTTTCGATCCCCTCCAAGATTTGATTGACAAAGCCCACGCCGCAGGCATGGAAGTACACGCTTGGATGGTAACGCTACCAGTGGTTTCGGGCGGCAAACTCCCGGCGAATCATGTTTGGCAACAACATGGGCCCAATGCCCCAGGCCGGGACAATTGGGCAATGCTGACTTCGAGTGGGGAAGCCAAAGGTTTTCTCGATCCCGGTCATCCAGACGCTTTAGATTATACTGTTTCCGTCTATTTGGACTTGTTGAAGCGGTACGATGTGGACGGCGTACAACTCGATTACGTGCGCTACGGCGGGCCGAATTGGGGCTACAATCCCACTGCGATCGCCCGTTTCAACCAACAAACTGGGCGTACAGGCAAACCAGCCCCCGCAGATCCCGCGTGGATGCAGTGGCGGCGCGATCAGGTGACAAATTTAGTGCGGAAGCTTTATGTAGAAGCCCTTGCGATTAAACCGCGAGTGAAAGTGACGGCGGCAACAATCGCCTGGGGCGACGGCCCGAAAAATGATGAAGCTTGGTATAAAACGCAACCGTACAGAGAAGTTTTGCAGGATTGGCGGGCTTGGCTGGAAGAAGGGATCATCGATATGGCGATGCCGATGACGTACCAGCGCGAGTACAAGCCGCAGCAGAAGCTGGGTTTTGACCACTGGATCGAGTACGCTAAAGACCATCAATACAACCGCCAAATTGCGATCGGGCCTGGTAATTATCTCAACTATATCGAAGACACTTTAGGGCAGATTCGTCGGGCTGAAGCGCCTTCTGCGAAAGGAAATCATGTTGCTGGTACGGTGTTGTATTCCTACGCTAGCACCAATATTTACAGTAATGTCGAACTGCGATCGGGCGGTAGCGGTGATTTGCCCCGCCAGCCTTGGAAATTCCTGTCGCAGAGTAATGATTGGTTTTATACTGCGCTGTCGCAACCGAGTCAATACGTTGATGGTGCGACGGGTAAAACTGTTCAAACTCAGCCTGTGTGGGCGACTCCGGTGGGGATTCCTGATATGCCTTGGAAGTCGCGGCCGACTTTGGGTGCGATCGCCGGAATGTTGCAGAAGTGCGATTCCCTACGGGATAGCTTCGCTTCACGAACTTGTGATGGTGCGAACTTGACATTACAGGCGATCGATGCTGGGAGCAAGGTGCGTCAACTGCGGGCGGATGGTAAAGGATGGTTTGGGGCGATCGAGCTTTCTCCTGGAACTTATCAGTTAAAGGTTGATGGCAGTCAGATTCAACAAACAGTTAATGTTGTCGCTGGCGCAGTCACAAAAATCAATTTCGGAGCCTCTTAATCACTTTTTAGGGTGCGCCGAGGTACACTATTGCGATCGACTTAAAGTAATCGAAATTAGGACACGGCACTGCCGTGTCCTCTATTATTCTGCCTTGATATCAATTAATTATTCCACATCTTCTTCTTGCGCCGTCGCTGAGTCGCCACCGACTCTACTAGCCCCAGCCCCAGGAAATTACTCAGCAGCGACGCATTCCCATAACTCAAGAAAGGTAGCGGAATCCCCGTCACAGGTGCCAACCCGATATTCATCCCAATATTCACGAATACCTGAAAAATCAACATAGACAGTACACCAATAGCCAGTAAAGAACCAAAATTATCATTAGCAGTTTGAGCAATAATTACCAACCGCAAACAAATCACCCAGAAAACAAACAACACGCAAATACAGCCAATAAAACCTAATTCTTCGCCAATAGCTGAAAAAATAAAGTCCGTATGTTGTTCGGGAATAAAGTTAAGCTGAGTTTGAGTTCCGTGATTCAATCCCCTACCTTTGAGTTGCCCCGCACCGATCGCAATTCGAGATTGAATCAAGTGATATCCACTGCCTAAAGGGTCTTTTTCGGGGTTTAAAAACCCTGTCAGACGCATTTTTTGATAATCTTTCAGGACACCCCAAAAAATATGCCCGACGTGACCAGAAACCACATTCACCAGCACAGTAGCGAAAGTCCCAAGCCAACGCCAAGGTAAACTTTGCCAAGCGATAACACCCGCCACAACTATCCAAGCTATCCAAATCGGTGTAGACAGGTTGTTGAGGAGCACCGAGATCAGAGGAGAAAATAGCAATATCAGCCAACCAGGATTGACATTCCCCCAGTAAAACATCCCCATTGTGATCGCCCCAAACACTAGGGAAGTACCCAAGTTTGGTTCGGCAAAAATCAATCCCCAGGGTACAGCCATGATTGCTAGCAGCTTCAACATATCCCGCACCGTAGGGACTGTTTTATCGTGCATCAGGGCTGCTAAGGTAATAATCATCCCGATTTTGGCGAATTCTGACGGTTGCAAGTAGAAGCCGCCAATATTAATCCACCGTTGGGCACCGAGCCCTGTAGTACCGACAAACCGCACAGCAATCAGTGACAAATTGATCGCCACGTAGATTCCCCATTTCCACTGAAGCAACAATTCATACCGACACCGGGAAATGATGATTGCTAATAATAAGCCGACTCCGCCTGTCACCCAGTGTCTCCACCAGTCGATGAGTCCCTGATTGATCTCAACGCTGTGAATCATGATTCCCCCGAATACGGTGAGACCGATGCAGGCGGCGAATAGCCACAGGTCTAGTTCTTCCAAAGGTTTGAGGATGGATGTCCAGCGATTTCTGACTTGTATTCTCTGAAACATAAGGATTTTAGATTTGAAATTTTAGATTATCGGGCCGATAGTGTACTGAGTTTATCTTTGTACCTCAGATTCTTCGGCAACTGGTAGGGATGTTCCGGGAATGGGAGAAGGGGCTGGTTCATAAAGGTACTCAAAGCCGTTACCATCTGGATCTCTACCATAAAATGATGCAGTACCGTCACGGTGTTCGTGAATGTGGGTGACAGAAACACCTTCGGCTTTGAGTTGTTCGTAGGCGGATTCCATTTCGGTGCGCGAGTCAAATACGAACCCAAAATGTGGCCCTGCTTGAGCGTAACTCGGACTTAAAAGTGCTAGTCCGTCTTCTCCTGCTTTCAAATAAGCCCAGTCTGGATCTTTCCAGACTAACTCCATGCCCAAGTTTCGGTAGAACTCAGCAGATTTTTCAATGTCTTGCACGCAAACGGCTACGTGACCTAATCGTTTTAGTTTCATGTCTACAAATTTTATTTTTGTGCTTTACTTTATTGTATCTTTTTTCTCCTTGTTTTTCACGCTCAATTAACTACTTTTTCCTAAATTTTAGTCATTGGTAGCTGTATATAGCAATCCTAAATCATTTGTGAATTTCTTACTCCCTCCCCTTAATAAGGGGAGGG
>NZ_NXIB02000154.1 GCF_002412335.2 Tychonema bourrellyi FEM_GT703 | reverse complement strand
CCTCATCTCCCCCTCTCCTCATCTCCCCCCTCTCCTCATCTCCCCCTCTCCTCATCTCCCCCTCTCCTCATCTCCCGATAACCGAGAATGAAACAGCCCTGGGGGGGGAAAGGGTGAGTAACTAGGGAGCAATAGTTGTTTCTTGAGTAGGCTGAGTATTTTTGCTCGAAACGGTTGCCTTACCGCCTAGTTTTTGGAAATAAAGATTGCCGATTGTTGCTAAAAATGTTATGTAACCGATCGCCTGGATGAGATAAAGTCGATCTCTGTATCCAAATAGTGCTTTGAGGAGGATACCTGGAAATTCGCGATCGGGCAAAATCCCCGCTGCATTCCAGACCATCGGGCCTAAAATACAGGAATGGAGTTGTGCAGTGCGATCGAAATAAACACAAATCGCTGCATAATTGCTATCTATCTGGGACAAAATGGCAGCAGCTTGGTCAAAATGTTTGAGTGCAGATACTGCTAAACCAGCGACTATTAGCAGCAACAAAATCCCCATAAATTTGAAAAACTGGCGGATATCAATTTTGACACCCCATTTAAAAATTAGGGAACCAATGATTGCGGCCCCAAGCAAACCGCCCACAGCACCTAAAGCCGGAGTTAAACCTTGTTGAAATTGAGAACTGACAAATATAACTGTTTCAAAACCTTCGCGAAGTACGGCGATAAAAATTAAGCCGAATACGCCCCAGCCGGCATTGGTATTTGATTTCAAAGCTGCTGTAACTGCTCCTTCTACTTCAGCTTTGAGAAAGCGGGATTGCTGAGTCATCCAAATTAGCATCCAGCTTAGCATTACTATGGCAAAAATCCCCAGACAACCTTCGAGCAATTGCTTGATTACTGGTGCGTAAGGTTGATTTGATGTTGAGAGTGCGTAGAGTAACTGATTGAATAATGCACCTACAAAAGCGCTAGCAGCAATGCCGGCTCCGATACCTGTATAAACCCAAGAATTGAGGTGAGTTTGCTCTGCTTTTTTTAAGCAAGCTAGGACTATTCCGACGACTAGGGCGGCTTCTACGCCTTCGCGGAGGGTGATCGCAAAAGTTGGGATGGCTTCAGTAAAGTTCATTAGTTATAATTGGGCATTGGGCATTGGGCATGGAGAATGGGAAATTGGGAATTGGGAATTGGGAAAAAGGTAGAATTTGCGATTATCCCTTCTTCCTTCTTCCTTCGATCAAATTAACTGTAATCCCGCAGCATTTTTTTGAGTTCTACTTGGTGCAATTCTTCTTGTCCAATCAGGGTGCGGGCATATTCTTCCAAGTAAACGCTGGCATCTGTCACGACTTCAAGTAATGATTTGTACTTGTCGAGCGCTTTTTTCTCGTGATTTAAGCTTTCTTCTAACAAGTCTTTGATGGAGTGCTTGTAGGTTTCTTCTATGGGAGCAATTTTCTGACTGGGATGCCCATCTAAACCTGTTAAAATTTCTCCGGCTTGTTGGGCATGGAGTAGGGATTCAGTTGCTTGTGCTTGAAAAAATTGCACGATGGGAATCCGGTTTGGCCCTGTCACCATGAGTGCATAGTGGGTGTAGCGTACTACTCCTGCTAGTTCCCATTCCATGATGGTGCATAACAGTTCCTGGGTTTTTTTCTCGTCGAGTTCTTTCATTTGTTGTTTGAGAGGTAGAATGCTTTACAGGGTGGTGTTTATAATAGCACATTTGAGAATAGTTGCATTAGTATTTTGATATTCTTGGGAATACAAGCCGTACAGAAGAGCCGATCGCATATTGGCGCGATCGAACACTGAAAATTACCCCAAAACGATATTAACTAGCAATAAAATTCGGCTTCTTAGTTTTTAGAGCACCCAAAACTTTTGCTTTTACTGCTTAATCGGCATTTTTGCCACTTTTTTTTAAAGCAAGTAATACAATTTATTCTCAAAAAGCTGTAATAAAGAAAATTATTGACTTTCACTGGTTTGTTAATCTTATTTTAAGATTTGTGTGAAAGCTTGATTATTCAAGGATTTTGCTATTCGGCCGATCGCAAATTATTGATAATACTTATCAAAAAGCCCCAAATATGTGGCTTCTGAAATAGGACTAAGGCCAAAAAAACCCGGTTTCTTCCAAAAATCGTCGATTTTTTCGACAAATATTCACGCAGAAACCGGGTTTTTGGTCCCCCGTGCGTAAATCCTGTGAAAACAAAATCGGCAGAAATCCCCCTATAGGGGATTGTAAATTTTTGTAAAAAAGAGTTGACTAAAAAGTCGGGAGTTCTCACGTTTGGGATAAATCGATGCACATACCTGATGGTTTTCTTTCACCAACCGTAGCCGTAGCTACTGGCATAGCAAGCGCAGCAGCAATCGCTGTTGCCCTAAATCGAACCCGCGCCAGTCTTGGATTGCGACAAGCCCCAATTATGGGTTTAACTACAGCTTTCGTGTTTGCGGCTCAGATGATTAACTTTCCCGTAGCAGGCGGCACCAGCGGGCACTTGTTGGGAGGCGCGCTAGCATCTGTGGTTTTGGGGAGCCCTTGGGCGGCAACTCTGTCGATGAGCACGGTTTTTATAATTCAGAGCGTTTTGTTTGCCGATGGGGGCATCACCGCCCTGGGAGCCAACATTTTTAATATGGGGCTAGTCGGAATTTGGGTGGGCTGGTGGCTGTTGCAGCCATTGCAGGGACTGTTGGGAGGTTCCCGAAATCGTTTGCCGCTAGCTGCGGGGATTGCAGCTAGCCTCAGTGTGGTTGCTGCTTCGATTTGTGTGGCGATCGAATTGGCAATTTCTGGTACAGTAGCGCTGAATATCGCATTACCAGCAATGGTAGGTATTCATATTTTAATTGGGATTGGCGAAGGGCTAATTACAGGTGGTGTTTTAAGTTATCTGGTCAAAGTACGGCCGGATTTGTTACCGGGAGAACAGCCACAATTGCAGAAATGGCTAGTGCCAGTAATTGGGGTATTATTAATTAGTGGCGTGCTTTCCTTGTTCGCTTCAAGTTGGCCTGACGGGTTAGAAGCTGTAGCAGAACAATATGGTTTTAAAGATAAAGAAGCTGTGGCGATTGAAAATCCAACTCCTTTTGCAGATTATGGTGTTAAAGGATTAGAAGAACAGCCGATAGGTACTAGCATTGCGGGAGTTTTAGGTTCTGCTGTCTGTTTTGGTACGGCTTTTGGGATTGCTCAGTTGGTTAAACCTAAAGATGCTTAAATTATCGATACCTTTTCAACTGCGACTGTCTCTCACAATTGTGATTGGTATTGGTTTTATGAAGATGGGTGCTTGGCTGTGGCTGGGTATCTATGGGGCGATCGCACTTTTTTGGTCATTTTGGCTGAGAGCGCCGCTGCGAACCCTTGTACAACTGTTAGGAACAGAATTAATTTTTCTGTCATTATTGGTGCTGCCACAAGGTTGGGAACGTGCGAGTTTTCTGTTGCTACGTTCCCTAATTTGTCTGTTAGTTATGAACAGTTTTCTGCTAACTTTGCCGCCCCACAGTTTCGGAATTGCGCTCAAAGGATTGCCTCTACCAGCGGGCTTGCAAGAGATTGTACTTTTGGCGGGACAATACTTAGAAATCTTGCTAGCCGAAGTCACCCGGATGAAAATATCGGCTCAACTCCGAGGCTTATCGGGTAGCGTGGGATGGCTCAGATATGCCAGTGCTTCGATGATTGGGGCGCTTTATCTGCGTAGTCTCGATCGCGCCGAGAGAGTCCACGCAGCCATGCTAATTCGCGGCTACAAAGGCAGTTTGCCCACCGAGTCAAAATCAACACCAAAAGAGCGACTCTGGCTCACAGTCGCAATTTTAACCGCAGCCGGATTAACAATGGCCTCTTATGGGCATAGGGCATAGGGCATGGGGAATTGGGCATGGGGCATGGGTCTAATGACAACAGTCAACAGTCAACCGTCAACAGTCAACCGTCAACAGTCAACCGTCAACAATCATTGGAGATTTTAATTAGTGCCAACCATCGAAGTACAAGACTTAGTATTCAGTTATCCGCAGCAAAAACCAGTGTTGCAAGGAATTTCCTTCACCTTGCAACCGGGAGAAAGAGTTGCTTTGCTCGGTTTGACTGGCGCTGGAAAAAGCACTTTGCTCGAAAATTTAATCGGCTTAAAAATGCCGCAATCTGGTGAGATTAGAGTGCAGGGAACTAAGTTGGAAGAGGCGACTTTATCGCAAATACGGAAGCAGATTGGATTTTGCTTTCAAGATGCTAATGACCAGCTATTTATGCCGACTATTTTAGAGGATGTGATGTTCGGGCCTCGCAATTATGGGGTGCCGCTGGGAGTTGCGCGCGATCGAGCTTTAGCCCTATTAGACGAATTCCGTTTAGTCGAATTTGCCAACCGTTCGGCCCACGAACTTTCTGGGGGTCAAAGAAGGTTGGCTGCGCTAGCGGCAATTTTAGCATTAGAGCCGGCAATTTTAATCTTAGACGAGCCGACAAGTGGACTCGATCCCTCGTGGCGCAGGCATTTGGCTAAGGTTTTGTCGCAATTGCCGATCGAGGTAATTTTGATCGCTTCCCACGATTTGAACTGGATTGGGAAAACGACGGGGAGGGCGTTGATTTTGGCTGATGGTCAGATTCGGGTGGATGAGCAAACCCAAGAATTGCTTAAAGATCGATCGACTCTTGAATATTACAATTTACCACCAGATTGGTAATTAGTTTGTTATTGGCTTAAAGGGACAGAGCAATACTAATCACAATTAAACCCAATAAAGCAAACCAAACTAGATGACGCTGACACCAACTTTTGACCGATTGTCGCCAGCCACCGCTGATGTAACGGGTAGTCGGAGGCACGATTGGTTCGGCTTTGTTGTGATAAAGGGTGCATTCTTGGGCGAAGGGACGCTGGGGATAGTTGCAGGTGTCGTCTTCGTGGTAAGTACAGGTAGTACATAAAAATTCTTGGGGTTTCGATCGATAAACGGGAATACCCGGATGACCGAAGGCTTTGAGAGCGGTTTTGCAGTGTGGACAGGCGATGGATTGGGTGTCCACAGGTTGGTGACAGCGCGGACAATCAGGCATTGATATTGCTGTGATGGGTTGACTGGCTAAGCTGTTCTCCATTTAAACCAGTAGGGTGCGTCAGCTAGAACCCTGACGCTGAAACGGAAAACCTGATAATACTGACGCACCCTACGCGGAGGAGTTTAAATACCGAACAGCTTAGTAGTTTGATTAGCGGGTTTTCCGAACGCCCAGGCGCTAATTAAACTCGCCAGCAGGCGCTGGGATGCTCCAAAATAGAAAGGTAGGTCAGCGCTGCTTTCGTATAGTAAACGAATTCTTTGGCAGGCGACTTGAGTCGATCGCATCTTTTGAGGCAAACAGTAGGAAAAATCTATGGATAACAATAACAACTTACTCAAACAACTGGTGATGTTGGGCATTGGTACTACCTCCCTGGTGGCTGAGAAATTGCAGGAAGTCAGCGAGCAATGGGTCAAAGATGGCACAATCAATCCTGAGCAAGCCAAAACCTTTGTCGATGACATGACGGAACAACTCAAGTCGGAACAGGGTAACTGGGAGACGCAGTTGCAGCGACAATTGCGGAATATGCTGCAAGATATGGGTGTGCCCCGGCAGTCGGAAATGGATGAGTTACGTGGTAGGCTCGATCGACTGGAACGTCTGGTTCGGGATTTGGAAAATCGTAACTGGCGTTGAGTTTGGTCGGTTGGGGCTTTGAGCTGCTATCCTGTGATAGGACGATCGCCCGAAAGAGTTTTGGGTTTTGAGTTGGTTTCGAGAAAAAACTCTTGAATGTAAGGAGGATTAATTTTGCAAGGAATTCTGGTCAGCTTGGGGGTAATGCTGGTTTGTTTTGTATTTCTGATAGTCGCTCAATTCAGCGGTTCTCAGGAGAAAGCAATTGCGACAGAACCGAAGATTTCTTTACCTCAGACTGCGATTGAGATATTGTCAGATCAGTCTTTAAATAAAAATAGTCTGCTAGTAGCTGATGCTACTGTACCGGATGTATCACCTACTATAGCTGAGAATAAGATGACTGAAAATACTGATAAAATTGTCACCACAACTTCAGGCCTGAAATATGTTGAGTTGGTCGAAGGTGATGGGGCGATTCCAAAAACTGGTCAGACGGTTGTGGTTCACTACACTGGCACTTTGGAGGATGGCACGAAATTTGATAGTTCGCGCGATCGCAATTCCCCTTTTAAGTTCAGCATTGGTGTTGGTCAAGTGATTAAGGGTTGGGATGAAGGTGTCGGTACAATGAAAGTTGGAGACCGCCGCAAGTTAATTATTCCTCCCGACCTCGGTTACGGAGCTCGCGGTGCTGGCGGGGTAATTCCTCCGAATGCAACGCTAATTTTTGATGTGGAATTGTTGAAAATTGCTGGTTAAGTAGCTCAATCTAATTCAACGTAAAACTTTTACGATGTTTTATAAACCCGGTTTTTCCAAGAAACCGGGTTTCTTGAATTTAGATCTTTTTTCTATGTAATGAACAGGCAAGATGCCTGTTCCACAAAGAGTTTAGAAAGATCTGTATGTTGTGATTAACTCCGTCTTGCTTGCAGATTTAAGAATTTTGTTACCTGGCCATCGAATAACAATTTAATGATACCTGTAGGGCCGTTTCTGTGTTTAGTGATAATGACTTCTGCAATTCCGCGATCGGGGGTATCTGGATTATAATATTCATCGCGGTACAACATAATTACTAAATCCGCATCTTGTTCGATGCTACCACTTTCTCTCAAATCCGACATCATCGGCCGTTTATTTGTCCGCGCTTCCACACCCCGACTCAACTGAGATAAGGCAATAATTGGTACGGCTAGTTCGCGGGCTAAACCTTTGAGACTTCGGGTAATTCGAGATAGTTCTTGGACGCGATTATCGCTGCTACCTTCCATTAATTGGAGGTAATCTAGCAGGATTAAGCCTAGAGTTCCGCCTTGTTCTGCTTGGAGGCGGCGGGCTTTTGAGCGAATTTCGGTAACAGTAATATTGGGAGTGTCATCAATAAATAGTGGCAATTCTGAGAGGCGGCCAATGGCGGCACTGATTGGTTCCCATTCGTTTTGACTAATTCTGCCTGATCGCAATCGATTACTTTCTATTCTAGCTTCACCGGACAAAATACGCTGCACTAGCTGTTCTTTGGACATTTCTAGGCTAAAAATGGCAACGGGCAATTTTTGTGGCCCAGCGGCGATGTGGTGGGCGATATTAGTACAAAAGGCCGTATTGTGAACGCAGATATCGTTAGCCACAAAATTGTGAGTTTCTGGGATAGTTAAGTCGTAGACTTGCTTATTTCCCATCGGTTCGATGGAAACTATTTCATCCCAGTAGACCTCGCTATTTGCTAGTTGTTTCAGGGACGAATTATCTAAAGCATTTGCTAAAACCAAAAGTCTTTCTCTGGACAGCGCACGTTGACCAACATGAATATTGGAATAACCTTTGATACCTGCGCGCTTTGCTAACGATGCCCAAGGTTCGTTGCCTTTTGCTAATGCTAGATATTCCCAAACTTCCACTGGAATCAAATCACGATTATTGTGAGATATTTTATTTTCTAGTGCTTCTTCTACTTTCGATAATGCTGCCTCTTTGCCAAAGATACCAATTTCTGATATGAAAGTTTTGATAGATTTTGCGTCACTAATATCGATATACCAAGCTGGTCTGCGAGTATTTTTGTATTTGACGAAACGCTTTTTGAGGGCGGCAATGATACCAAATCTCAGCAGTAGATGCTGTACGTGTCTGGCTAGTCCTTCGCTGACAGAACAGTAGCCTAGTTGAGATTGACCGCTGGTAAGTAGGGTAGCCCAGCCGTCAGTTGAAAAGAGGCGATTGAGGAAAAGGGCAACTTGCGATCGCTCCAATTTAAAAACTATGTCTGGTACTGTTTTATGGTGAGCACCTTTCCCCATCAGACCTAATTCTTCTAACCAGAATCTCAGTGGGTTTTTGTGTGTGGTATGAACAGCATCCATTCCGGGTCCTGCTAGCTGTTTTGGATCTACTTCTAAAATTTCACAGGTGCGAGTAAATAGTGCTTGATTTGGAAATGCAATTCCTTGTACCCAAGACGAGACTAAAATCGGTGAAACTCCCAATTTTTGAGCAAATTCTTGGATATACAAATCTCTTTCTTCGAGGAGTTTGTGTAGATTCCAACCAAAGAGGTCTATTTTCTTTGTGTAATCTTCTCGATCGCCGATAATGCGATATTCCGGTGCGCGTCTCCCTTTATCATTGAATCGCAGCCTAAGACCTCCGAAGCTAATAGCAGCTTCAGCAAAATCTTGCAGTATCGCAGTATTACCATTGGTGAAGCGTGGTGCATCCTGTGTCAAACACCCATCGCCAATCAGATAAGCCAATAACTTAACTTCACAATCACGGATGGTTTCTTTACCAAAAACATTCATCTTTCGGGGTACAGCAATTTTATCGCCTACTTGTATTTCCTCCAACTGTCGCCAACCCTTAATTGTTAAAAATGGGTGTGTAATCGTAGTTTCTATAAAGCGTCCCAATCTGGTTGTGACGCGAAATACAGGCTTGATTCCATCATCTATAAAATCTGATGGTCTAGTTAGATGAAACTTCCAATCTTTTCCTAAAGTTAGTAATTCTGCTTGACGTTTCTGATAGATTTGTTGTATAGTAGAAAGGCTGCCATCACCTTCCAATGCTATGGTAGAACTTGCTTGACATTTGCCCATAGCCGGGCGCCCAGCAACAATGATTAAATCCGATCGCTGAAAGCCTCCTGTCATAGCATCTAAGTCATAAAAACCGCACTGAATACCGGGAAGTGTGAGGCCTTCATTGCGATTTTCTAGGTCTTGAAATGTCTGGTTTAGGGTTTCGCCGATCGATACTAAATCTTGTTGCGGACGGTCTTGAGTTATGCCAAAAATTTGCTGTTCGGCGCGGTCTAAAACTGTTTCTAACGGTGTCGCTGTCTCGTAACCTAATTGTACGATGTTGTTGCCAGCTTCGATTAATTTCCGTCGCTGGTATTTGTCTTCTACTAAAACTGCATATTGGTCAATGTTGACAGCAGAAACGGTGCGATCGACTAATTGTGCTAGTTTTGTTTGTCCTCCTATTTGTTCTAACTGATTGCGATCGGCTAATCGAGTCGTAACTGTCATTAAATCAGTAGGCTGACCTTGAAAAAACAAGTCTAAAGCCGATCGATAAATGACTTGATGAGCGCTGATGGCAAAAAATTCAGGACGCAAAAGTTCGGCAATTCTGGAAATGGCTTCGGGGTCAATTAAAATCCCGCCCAGAATTGCTTCTTCAGCCTCTACATTTGTTGGCATCAAGTCGCTCATTAGTTATTGGCAATGGGGAATGGGGAATGGGGAATGGGGAATGGGAATTGGTTATTAGTTATTAGTTATTGGTTATTGGTTATTGGCTGTCTGT
>NZ_NXIB02000153.1 GCF_002412335.2 Tychonema bourrellyi FEM_GT703 | reverse complement strand
CCCCATGCCCGACAGTACCTCATCTTTCTGAGAAAGGCTATATGTGCTTAACCTGAAGAACTTAGATTTATCGGTATTGTTACAAAAATTTACACTTGACATTTGATAATTTACTAAGTAATGCTAAAATTGTTTTAAGTAAAATAGAAAGCCATCCCCCCAAAGACGTGTTTTTCGTCATTAGGGGCGATCGCAATTAATGGACTCGCACTCGCGGACTTTTTAAATGAATGCTGAAAAACTGCCTCAAATGCTGCAAGCCGGATTTCACCTAACTTTGGGCGCAACTTCCTTTTTAATTGAGACATTGCAAGATCCTGTAAAGCGATCGGAAAATCTGGAGAAATTGAATTCAGATTTAGGCATACTAGCCGATGAGTTGCTGGAAAAAGGAGAAATGACCGATCGAGAAGCGCGGAATTTCGTAGATACTATCTTTTCTGGGGCAAGCGATCGGGAGAATAAAGAGAGCGAATCCGTCTCATCAAAGCAATCGGATTCACCCACAGGTACTCCCTCCGACTCGGTTGCACAGCCAGACGTAGTATTAGAGATTCAAGAATTAACGGCACAAATGGTGGCACTCAGAACCCAGTTGGAAAGTTTACGCGCCGAAAATTCTCAGGATTAAAGCATCTTGAGTTGCTGACAAGCAAATTTGAAATTTTTTAATCCCAAAAAGGTTCCCCCAAAAGACCTACCTACCTTTTGCTACATAGTTGCAATAATTATCAGTAATGCGAAAAAAGCAGTTATACCTTTAACAGTTAAATTGTGCTAATTACGAGTTCTGTTGCAAACTCGATCTACAACAAACACCCATAACTGATTCAATTCCCCAATACAGCCGGACTGGATGATCAAATTTTAGTCATTGTCCCATTTTTCAGAACCGATGAGGTCGGCGATGCGATCGCGCAGCAAGAAGTCACATTTTTCTAATTCGCACTCTACACAGGCCCATTCGCGCGGCGGAATGAATTGGCACAGGGTGTAGATGGGCTGTTGACGGCTGAGGACACCATCATGCACGAGGTGACGCGCTTCATCTTGGATGACATCTAAAGAGTATTGCAGTTGGTGGATGGTAGACTGAATCATAATGCGCCCTCAATGTTTCGCTAAAAAATTTTCTGGACCTAGTAATAATATAGTCTAAACTTACATAATTCGTAGATTAATTATTTCTGTATCCATATATACAATTTAACCTTTAAACTCAAAATAAATTATAAAATTTACAAAAATTAGGTAAACGAGGGCTTGATCCCAGTTTATTGCCACATACTTAGCCCTCAAACCTTTGATTTATCGAAGAAACCAGCTCGATCGGCCTAATTTCTACATTAACAAAAGTTAATAATCTTTTCATAAATCAGTCAATCGATTTGAGATTTGAAGTTTTGAGCCGATGGATCAATCTGGGGGTTTGTAGCCCAATTGCTTTTAGTCAAGGCCAAATAGTAATTCTAGGGCTATGGTTTGCGCTGCTGGCATCTGCCCGAAACAAAATATATAGGGAATACTTGGAGGCAGGTATGGCAAAAATTGCTCTAAAACGTAGGGACTCCCGTAAATCAACACAGCTTGGAGTTCTCCGGTTGTCAATAGTTTCTGAAACCAATTCTGAGCGGCTTCGGTCAAACCAGCACTCCCTCGGAAGCAATTACCGCGAATGAAAACTTGCAGCAATGTCGGACAAAACGAATCTGTATTGGCAGTATCACCGATCGCACCAGCCCGATCGTCAATAAGTTGCAATTCGTAACCTAACTGTGCGGGTAGGGCGATCGCCGGAGTGTGGTTTCCCAAAAACTCGCACCCCAAAACATCATCTACAACAATCAAATTCCGCAACAACTGATTTTTTTGGGGCTGCGGCAAAGGTAAATTTCCGCCAAATTTCAAGGAATCTCGCAAAATATTGGCAGCAGTTGTCATCGCCTCTGGAGTTGAGAGCAAACTCAACTCAATTAATGCTGGATTCTGACTCCCCCCCTGTAGGGAAACAACACTGTTGTGTCCTGTTTCTTTCGAGTCAGAAATCGACAAACCAACTTTTTGCTTGGCTTCCCAAATTCGCTTGACAGAATCCTTAATTTGTGTTATGGAAATCCTACCTTGAGTAACAGCTTCGCAGACAGCCCGAATCGCCTCTTCCGGGTCAAGGGGCATCAGCAAAACATCAGCACCAGCCTCAGCCGCCAAAACAGCACCTTTATTAGCGCCGTACTTATTGGCGATCGCGCCCATCACCAAAGCATCAGTGACAATTAAACCCTGAAATCCCAACTCTTCCCGCAGTTTCCCAATCAAAATTTTGCGAGAAAGAGTAGCGGGAAACTCTTCATCCCAAGCCGGAATCAACAAATGGGCTGTCATTACAGCATCGACTCCATTTGCGATCGCCTCGACAAAAGAAGGCAACTCAACTTCAGCCAATCGAGTGGGGGAATGCGGCAAAATCGGCAATTCCAAGTGAGAATCAACGGCGGTGTCTCCGTGACCGGGAAAATGCTTAGCTGTAGTCAAAACCGATTGTGTGCTAGCGCCCCGAATAAAAGCACTAGCTAATGTGCTGACAATTTCTGGTGTTTCGCCAAAAGCGCGGACGTTAATTACAGGATTGTCAGGGTTGTTGTTGACATCAACAACTGGGGCGAGAACCCAATTTAGACCGATCGCCCTAGCTTCCATCGCAGTCACAGCACCCATTTGTTCGGCATATCGATCGGCCGCTTCAGGATTTTTCTTGGCAATTTCGGCAATTGCCATCGGCGGCCCAAACCAAGTCGCCCCCGCAAACCGCTGGCCAACACCTTCCTCAATATCCGCCGCTAACAACAGCGGAAATTTTGCCCAAGATTGCAATTGGTGCGATCGCATGGTCAATTCCGCAGCACTTCCCCCGGCCAAAATCACACCGCCAACGCCCAGATTTTCCAAGTAATGGCGGAGTTTTTCGGCGGTTGGTTCCCATTCAGGGTAGCGAATTTGGTGGTCGAACAAGTAGCCAGAAGCACGGACTACGAACATCTGGGCTACTAATTCTGGCAAGGAGAGATTGTCAATCATCATGGGAATTGTTAACTGTTGACTGTTGACTGTTGACTGTTGACTGTTAACTGTTGACTGTTGACTGTTGATTGCCTTTAAATGCTAATTAATCCTCGTCTGCTTCTAAATCATCATCACGATCATCATCAGTCAATTCTTCGTTATCTAAAATATCTGGTTTGCGATCGACCGAAAGCTGATTCAACAGTATCAGCATTTTATCACCTCGTTCCAGAGAACGGTCTTCTAGAAATGCCACTCCTGGTGTCCGACGCAGTTGCAACCGCTGACCCAACTGGTTGCGGACGTAGCTAGTAGCCGATTTCAAACCTTCCATAGTCTCGGCCTTGGCCTCATCAGTACCGTAAATGCTGACAAAGATTTTTGTGTGCTGAAGGTCTCCCGAAACAACTACTTCGGTAACGCTAACCATACCTGCACCGACTCGATCGTCCTTAATGCCATTCAGCAACATGAGGCTGACTTCCCGTTTAATCATTGAAGCTACGCGCTCTATGCGACGACTTGTAGCCATACCAACTATCCCCTACTTTTAAATCAGCCATGTTCATCCCGACTGACAATTGTAGCGCGACCTGAGCCTAAAATGACTGAATTAGGTTGATCGATCGGTTTTTTCGTCATATAAATTCCGGTTGCACCCTCGTTACTGGTTTTAAATGGAGAACAGCTTAACCCTGCGTTATTATTAGAGCTAGAAGCCATTTACAGTAATAAAACTCATGGAAAAAGAATTTACTGTCGGTCAAAAAGTGCGAGTTGTGGCGATGCCACCCTACGTGAAAACTGCCGAACGGATGCCGATGCTACGCCCTGCGAATGTCATTGCGATCGGGGCTGAGGGTATTGTGTTCGATCGGCGTCCCGGAAATTATTGGGGCATTCGTTTTGAAAAAGGTGCTTTCCTTCTAGACAGCCAGTATATAGAAGCTGCGGAAGATATTGTTGATGGTTAACAGTTATTGGTTATTAGTTATTAGTTATTGGTAATGTTAAGTTTTACGAATATTTCAGGAATGATTAGCTAGATAGTTGTGGGCGATCGATGTCACATAAAGCTATGTATTCGATCGCAACTTGCAAAAACAACTGTGCTAAAATTGTAGACATAAACAAAAAAAATTAAAAACCTGAAACGACCCAGGAGACAATAAATTATGAAACTCAATCTGTTAGCTGCTACTCTCCTCTTGACTCCCCTACTGTTAGCAAGCCCTGCCCGCGCTGACAATCCTTCTCAGGTTCAGCAATTATTGGCAACTGGACAATGTTTTCAGTGCGACTTGTCAGGAGCCGATTTAAGAGGCGCTCATTTAATTGGTGCTGATTTGAGAGGAGCAAATTTGCAAGGAGCAAATCTGTATCAGGCGAATCTCGAAGGGGCTGACTTGACTGGTGCTAACTTAACAGGTGCTAATTTAACAGCAGTTTTTCTGACTAACGCCAGTTTAAATGATGCAGACCTCGATCGGGCAAATCTCACCGCCGCCATCATCAACACCACAGATGTATCCGGCGCATCAATGGAAGGTATGGTTATCACTGATGCCAAAATCTACAATACCCAAATAGGTGTCGGTGGCAGCTACGATCAGTAATTGACTTGTAAAATGTTCGCGACAAATTTCCGTTAAAAAACCCGATTTCTGAGTAGAAACCGGGTTTTTAATTGATTCGTCGTATTTGGAGCCAGGTGCTAAATTAAAATTAGTATTGCTTTAATGCTTATAATCTTAATCAAAGTTGTACAATACAGCCATGTCCAAACGACTCACCATTGCTCAAGCACAGCAGCAGCTTCCCAACCTACCCCAAGAACTCACTGATGAGCCAATCGTCATCACTCAAGATGGTGTTCCCGTTATGGCGGCAATCAGCTACAACTATTTGACTGAACTCCTCGAAACCTTAGATATTCTCACCGATATAGAATTCGTTACCAAATTGCGCCAAAGCATCACCCAAGCAGGCGAAGGCAAAACCATTTCCTGGGAAAATGCTAAAGCCAAACTGGGACTATGAAAGGCGAAGCAAATTCAATCGAATACGACATCCAACTTACGCCGTTGGCACTGGAAATGTTGGCGGAAGTCAAAGATAGACGAGAACAGGAGAAACTGCGCGATCGCATCGATAAACTCAAAATTGAACCAGAGAAGCAAGGCAAAGCGCTTGTTGATAACTTATCTGGATTTCGCAGTATCCGAGCCGTTGGACAGCGCTATCGTATTGTTTATAAAGTCGAGCAAGATCGAGTTATGGTTGTTGTTGTAGGACTGGGGAGACGTAAAGATGGTGACAAAAAAGACATTTACTCCATCCTAGAAAAACTGTCAGATATATAACAGAATTACCTCCCAATCCATAAGTTAATCCGTAGGGTGCGTCGCTACGAGATATTGGATATAACTTGCAGATTTTCTCTTAGCGACGCACCCTACTTGCTCCCAATCCATAAGTCCTGAGTTAGAAATGGGGCAACCTATGTTGCCACACTTCTCCTACAACCCCAAATCCACGGCAATGCGATGGGCACAAGCAAACCCAGAAAACGCCACCGCATTTAAACCCTGTCCCGGAAACGTACTATCACCGACACAATACAAACCGGGCATCGAAGTTCGATTAAACGGCATTCCCAATAAACCCATTAATTTTTGTTTCGGAATCGGCCCATAGGTGCCATCTTGGCGGCCCAAAAACCGACGGTGCGATCGCGCTGTGCCAACTTCCATATAATCCAAACCCGCATCTAAACCGGGAAAAATGTGTTCTAGGCGATCGATAATTCTGCCTGCTGCTTCTTCCTTCTTCTCTTCATATTCCTGCTGCGAAAGCCCTTGCCACTCCTCCATCCAACTCGAAGTAAAAGCGTGAACAATGTGAAATCCCTCCGGCGCTAAACTTGGATCTAACAGCGTAGGAATTGACACCAAAATAGTTCCCTCCGCCGCTTCCATTTTGTCCCAATCTTCTAACAAAATGTGA
The DNA here is from genome assembly GCF_002412335.2 of Tychonema bourrellyi FEM_GT703. Classification (GTDB taxonomy): domain Bacteria; phylum Cyanobacteriota; class Cyanobacteriia; order Cyanobacteriales; family Microcoleaceae; genus Microcoleus; species Microcoleus bourrellyi. The sequence goes on along the minus strand of NZ_NXIB02000153.1, from coordinate 11,381 downwards.
TGACAAGCCGTACCAGGAGCGATTACACCTGCTTCTACTCCTAAGTGCAAACTCAAGAAACTCGGTGCTTTTTGATAGCGCTGCTGCCATTTCTTCTCGCTAGCTGGCATTTCTGATGCGGGTAATAATTTCTCAAAAGTATCCCACCGTGTCGCATTAGAAACTATCCGCTTTGCCCGATAAACTTCGCCTGTTGCCAACTCAACTCCGACAGCATGACGTTTTTCTGTAAGAATTTTTTTAACCTTGGCTTTGTATTGAATTTGCCCGCCGCATTTTTTTAATCCTTCGACTAATTTCTGGGCAATTTGACCGACTCCGCCTTTCGGATAATTAATACCGCCATAATGTCTGTCGGAAAATACCATTCCGGCATTAATCATTGGGGTCAAATCTGCGGGAACTACAGACCAGTAGTAGCATTCCATGTCGATAAATTTCAACAGCACAGGGTCTTTAATATAGCGCCGCGCGATGTCTCCAGTATTTTGTGGCAGATATTTGACTAATCCCAAACAGGCAAAAGGATTTTGAAAAAAGACTCGCATTAAATATCCCGGTTCTTCTAGGGAAAGCAATTCCATCGCGTTGAGACAGTTGAAGACTTTCCAGCATTCGCCATAAAATTTAGTGAGTCCTTCTTTTTCGTGAGGGAATCTGTCAACTAATTCTTGCAAGTATTTGTCATAAGACTGGGGAACCTCAAGATCCAGACCACCCGGTAAGTGATAGTGAAGTTGGATGGGATCGGGAATGGTTTCGAGGCTGACATTGACTGCTGCGAGGGCGCGGGTGAGTAGGTTGGTGGTACCACGGTCTCCGAAGCCAAAAATCATGGAGGCGCCGACGTCAAATCTGTAGCCTTCGCGATCGAAATATCCAGCGCTACCTCCGGGAATCAGGTAGCTTTCGAGGACGAGAACTTTGGCTTTTTTAGCTGCTAGCTGGGTTGCAGTCACGAGTCCGCCAATGCCGGAACCGATGACAATCACATCAAACTCTTGTGCTGTCGCGCGGGAGTTGGCAGAGAATAACTGGGATTGGGTGGGGGCTGACATTAGGTTAAAAATCTTAATGTTTTTATAATTTTACAGTCGATCGCTCCAGAAGGAAGTTCGGCAACGGATTATGTAACGGATGTAACCGATGTCAGGAAGACCGAAGTTCGGCAATGCCCATTAGTGTCAACTTAAGGTCAAACCCTGTCAGAGACTGTTGTTTGACGATTAGGCCCAGATCCCCCCTAGCCCCCCTTAAGAAGGGGGGGACAGGAGTCTTCTCAAAGTCCCCCTTCTTAAGGGGGATTTAGGGGGATCTAGACTGCGGTAAAAACGAGATTTCTCAAGGGTTTCAGGCTTAAGTTGACACCAATGGGCAATGCCCAATGCCCAATGCCCAATGCCCAATGCCCTATTCCCCATGCCCAATGCCCAATGCCCAATGCCCTGCTTCAAAAAAAATGCGGGGACAGTCTACCATTGCCGACTGCCCCCGTCTGCCGATCCTTTGAGAGGAGAACACTGAAATCAATATAAACTTATTGCTAATTTATGTCAATACTATTGGAAAAGTTTTTCAATAATATTGACAAAATAGGGTGGTGAATGGGTTCTAATGGAGGGCTTGTATACGGTTCAGGATATGATAAGTTGACAGAGCGGGCGATCGCACCGCACAACATCCCTCAAACCTCAAAAATTCCCCACCCCAATTTTCCAATGTCCCTGCAACTCCGCGTTTACGTTCCTCCCCATCCGTTAATTAAGCACTGGCTGGCTGTCGCCCGCGACTCCGGCACCCCATCGGTACTTTTTCGTTCTGCCATGACAGAATTGGGAAGGTGGCTGGCCTACGAAGCCATTCGAGATTGGTTGCCCACAGTGGAAACAACGATACAGACACCTTTGGCTGAATGTCCGGCGACCTTTATTAACCCAGAAGCTCCGTTATGTGTGATTCCGATTTTACGCGCGGGTTTGGCACTGCTGGAAGGAATTCAGACGGTAGTGCCGCTGGCTTCGGTATACCACTTGGGTATCGCCAGGAATGAGGAGACTCTGGAACCAACTTGTTATTTAAACAAATTGCCGGCGCAGTTTAACCCGGAAACGCGGGTGATAATTAGTGAGCCGATGCTGGCGACTGGTGGGACGATTATGGCGACAATGCAGGAATTGACTTCGAGGGGAGTAGATCCGAGCTTGGTTCGGATTATATCTGTGGTGGTTGCTCCTGCTGCTCTGAAGCGCCTGAGTGCAGAGTATCCGACTTTGAATATCTACACGGCAACGATCGACGAAGTAGTCAACGAACAGGGCTTTATTGTACCTGGTTTGGGTGATGCGGGCGATCGCACTTACGGTACTTAATCAGTAGAAATCTCCAGAAAAGCCAGCTTTGAACAGGCAGGATACCTGTTCCACAAGAAATAGGATGCCTGTTCCACAAGAAATCTGGTCGATGTCTAGTCAGTAATGGCTAAATTCTAGATCAGTTAAAATAATAACGTTTAGCAAAGTTGCCCGTGAAACTTGATTCTGTACCGCCAAATTTGTCTGATTCTGAGCCAGTAAGTCCTAATTCTGACTTATCGAAACAGCTAGAACTAAAACTGACAGACACTCCTGAGATTTTCCCAAAATTCAGCCCAGAATCGGTAGAATTTTCAGTAAGTTCAAATCCCGATTTATCTTCAGAAAAAAAGGGAGTTAGCCAGAAAGAATGGGCTATTTTTGCCTCTACTTTTGTCACTATTTTCTTGGCAGAAGTTGGAGACAAAACACAGATTGCGGTTCTGCTGATCGCGGCTGAATCTCACAATCCTTGGATCGTTTTTGCTGGTGCCGGTTCGGCTTTGATTGCGACGAGTTTGCTGGGAGTTTTGCTGGGAAGATGGCTAGCAAGTCGGATTGATCCGAGAACTTTGGAGAGAGTAGCCGGAGTCATTTTACTGGCGATTTCGGCGATATTGCTGTGGGAAGTGTTTGGTTAGTTGTCTGTTATCCGAAACTATATTTACTAAAGAAACATGGATTGGCAACTTTTAGGAATAACTTTTATTACAGTGTTTTTGTCAGAATTGGGAGACAAAAGTCAGGTAGCTGCGATCGCCCTTGGTAGCAGTTGTGAATCGCCACGGGCTGTATTTTTCGGCACGGCGTCGGCGCTGTTGCTGGCGAGTTTCATCGGTGTTGTGGTTGGTCAAGGTACGGCCCAGGTGTTGCCTGCTAGTCTGGTAAAGGGGATAGCTGCGATCGGATTTGCTGTGATGGGTGTGCGTTTGCTGTGGCCGAAAGCTGATGTGCCGGAAGAGTCTGAATAAGAGGACACTCCAAAAGCCCATAGGTGTCAACTTAAGCCTGAAAGCCTTGAGAAATCTGGTTTTTACCTGAGTCTAGATCCCCCTAAATCCCCCTTAAGAAGGGGGACTTTGAGAAGACTCTTGTCCCCCCCCTTCTTAAGGGGGGTTAGGGGGGATCTGGCCTTAATCGTCAAACAGTAGTCTGTGACAGGGTTTGGCCTTAAGTTGACACCAATGGGCTTTTGGAGTGTCCTAATTTCTATTGTGGATTAAGCTTGATGTTGATAGCACCAGGTAAGCAGTGTGCCACCGACAGCCAACTTGACTGCTTCCAAACCGAAATAGCCTTGGTGGAGTAGATTCATACCGGTGGGAACTTCGGCTGCATCGAACAGATTTAGCTGCATTCCCAAGGCGCTCATTTGTGGTGTCAGAGCGTAGGTGTCAATCAGGGCGATCGCCAGAAGTACCAAAGATAGTATAATTGCCCTGCGACTCTGCTTGCCGAAGCCACTGGATAAATTGCTCAAAACCATCAAACCAGTCGCAGCCAAACCTGCACAAATTAACTCAACGCGGTTGAATCCCCAAAACATTAAGTTTCCTGCCACTGCAAAGTCAGGAGATATCATCATCCCAGACACATATAAGCTGGGCATAATTACTAAATCGACAATCAGGCTGCCGCTGAGCCAAAAAATTAATGCCACCATCACAATTGCTTGCCAGCGCGGTCTGATCGATTCTACTCTTGATGTTGTAATAGCTGTCATAACTTATCCTCTAAAACTTTTTCTGCCTCTTTTTAGAGCTTAACCAATTTTTTTCTCAAATCGTGTTAAGTATTTTAAATTTAATGCTAACTTTTGTGTGTGATAGAGTAATAATTTTTATTAAAAGTGCCTAAATTACCATCTTGGTTTCCCCGTCTTTCCTCTCAAGTATGGATTCTAGCCGTCGGCAGATTCCTCTCCCAAAGTGGCACTGGTTTCACCCTGTTTTACGCGCCTATATATTTTGTCTCTCAAGTGGGTTTATCTGCGACTGCTGTTGGCATTGGTTTGGGCTGTGGTTCAATTTCGGGCATATTTGGTCGGATTTTGGGCGGTTCTTTTTCCGATTCTAAATTTTGGGGAAGACGGCGAACTTTATTGCTTTCAGCCATTATTTCTGCTGTGGCTTGTTTCATGTTGGCGGCTGCAAATGATTTCCCCAGCTTAGTTGTGGCGAATTTACTGATGGGTTTTGGTGTGGGTTTGTATTGGCCGGCAACGGAAAGTATGGTGGCGGATTTAGCAGATGGGGAACATCGCCAAGAGGCTTTTGCTTTGACGCGGCTTGCTGATAATTTGGGTTTGCAGGTGGGGATTATTCTGGGCGGTTTTTTGATTGCGCTAACCGGGAATTATCGATCGCTCTTTGTGATTGATGGTATCTCGTTTGTGATATTTTTTGCGGTAGTTTGGGGCGCAGTTTCAGAAACCTACAAACCATCTACTTCCGTGGAGGCTGGAAAAAAGACTAAGAAAAATGGCTGGATGGTGGCGCTGGGCGATCGCACTTTGCTGATCTACGCTGTTGTAAACACGATGTTTACTTTATATATTGCCCAAATCCAAACCACGATGCCACTCTACTTTACCAATTTTGTCTCGGTGGATGCGTCGGGAAAAGGCTTCTCAACAGCTACAATTACCATTTTGTTTGCTTTTAGCACTTTTTTGACTGTCGCGTTACAAATGCCGATTGCGAGGGCTTTGAGGCGGTTTTCTTGTCCGCGAGCGTTGATGATTTCTGCTTTGCTTTGGGGCATTGGATTTATTGCGATCGGCTTGACGGGAATGGCTGCAACTGGTAATCTATTTTTAGCTGTTGTCGGCTTGTTTTTCTTGTCAGTTGCAACGGTGGCTTACACTCCTTTTGCCTCTGGTTTGGTGGTGGAATTAGCCCCAGAGTCTTTGCGTGGCGTGTATTTGGCAATTAATTCTCAGTGTTGGGCGATCGGCTATTTAATCGGGCCGCCTTTGGGTGGTTGGGCTTTGGATCGAGGGCAATTTGCAGCGAATAATTTTTGGTTGGGTTTGGCTTTAAGTGTCAGCGTTGCTATCTTGATTTTGCAGATTGTCGATCGCAGGTTAAAGAGTAGAATCTAATCATATCAAAACGATATAAGATTAAACGAACCGCGAAGGCGCTAAGGACGCGAAGGAAGAGAAGGACGCGAAGGAAGAGAAAGAAGAAGATCCAGTTCTTCCTTCGCGCTCTTCGTGTCTTCGCGGTTTAATCATTCCGATTAATTTACTTTCTGCGATCGCCCAATTTGCGATAAACATCTCTCAAATCAACTTGGTGGTGAGCGATCGCCACCAAAGCGTGATAAAATAAATCCGCGACTTCCCCAGCAATTCCATCTTTATCATCATCCTTACAAGCCATCACGACTTCCGCCGATTCTTCGCCAATTTTTTTGAGAATTTTATTGTCGCCACCCTCGAACAATTTACAAGTATAAGAACTTTCGTTGGGGTTATCCCGCCGATCGCAAATTACATCAAATAATTGAGATAACATATCCCCCGGTGGTGGTGAAATTTCTCCATCAACTTGGTGAAAACAACTTCTTTCTCCCGTGTGACAAGCAATATCTCCCACTTGTTCCACTGTTACCAACAAAGCATCGCTATCGCAGTCATAGCGAAGCCCTTTCACATTTTGAATGTGTCCCGAAGTCGCCCCTTTGTTCCAAAATTCGGCGCGCGATCGACTCCAAAACCAAGTTTGTCCGGTTTCTAGGGTTTTTTGCAGGGAATCGCGATTCATCCATGCCATCATCAACACTGTACCGTCTAAGTAATCTTGGACGATCGCAGGGACTAAACCGCGATCGTCGTAACGAATCTTTTCAATTGGGATCGATCGGCTCAAACTAGACAAATCATTAGCAGACATAATTTGATTGCAACTTTGTAATATAAATTTACGCTTTCTTGACGGATATTTTTTTTAAAATTAACCGCAGAGAGCAGAGGACGCAGAGTTAGAGAAGAGAGGAAATTAAGCAAGTGATGGGCAAATTGTCAAGAACTATTTTACAAAAAATTACACTTTCGGGCGATTCCCTACGGGATAGCTTCGCTTCACGGTGCTAGTGCGACAAAGCCTGAAAAACTCAAAATATTATTGCTACTCATTGGTTTGTATCCTAAAATCTACTAACATAGTTTCCTTGAATCGACCTAACCTTTATCTTGAAGTCGTTATTAAAGTATTCTACCAACAACAGACGTTAACTAAGGAGAAAGCATTGGTTTCCACAACCTTGAAAACCACCAAATCAGAAGAAATTTTCGCCGCCGCCCAGAAATTGATGCCCGGTGGCGTCAGTTCCCCCGTCCGCGCCTTCAAATCCGTAGGCGGACAACCTATTGTATTCGATCGCGTCAAAGGAGCCTACATTTGGGATGTTGACGAAAACCAATACATCGACTATGTAGGCACTTGGGGCCCAGCCATCTGCGGCCACGCCCACCCCGAAGTCATCAAAGCCCTTCACGAATCCCTAGAAAAAGGTACCAGTTTCGGAGCACCCTCGCTCTTGGAAAATGTGCTAGCTGAAATGGTCATAGATGCCGTTCCCAGCATCGAAATGGTGCGATTTGTCAATTCCGGCACCGAAGCCTGCATGGCCGTTTTGCGCCTCATGCGAGCCTTCACCGGGCGCGACAAACTGATTAAATTTGAAGGCTGCTATCACGGGCACGCCGATATGTTCTTGGTAAAAGCCGGTTCCGGCGTCGCCACCCTCGGCCTTCCCGACTCCCCTGGCGTACCCAAATCTGTCACCGCCAACACCCTCAACGCTCCCTACAACGACTTGGAAGCAGTAAAGGCTTTATTTGCCGAAAACCCCGGCGAGATCGCAGGCGTAATTCTAGAGCCAGTTGTGGGGAATGCCGGATTTATCGTACCGGATGCAGGTTTTCTCGAAGGTTTACGAGAAATTACCAAAGATAATGGTGCTTTGTTAGTTTTTGATGAAGTAATGACCGGTTTCCGCATCGCCTACGGCGGAGCTCAGGAAAAATTCGGTGTCACCCCAGATTTGACAACTTTGGGTAAAGTTATCGGTGGTGGTTTGCCAGTCGGAGCTTACGGTGGCAGACGGGATATTATGGGGATGGTTGCTCCTGCTGGGCCGATGTATCAAGCTGGTACGCTTTCGGGTAATCCTTTGGCGATGACTGCTGGGATTAAGACTTTGGAATTGCTGCAAAAACCTGGTACTTACGAACAATTAGATAAGATTACAAAAAAATTATCTAACGGCTTGTTGCAAATTGCTAAAGAAACTGGACACGCCGTTTGTGGTGGACAAATTAGCGGGATGTTTGGTTTGTTTTTTGCAGCAGGCCCAGTTCACAATTACGATGATGCTAAGAAGTCTGATGTGGCAAAGTTCGGCCGCTTTCACCGGGGAATGTTGGAGCACGGAATTTATCTGGCTCCTTCGCAATTTGAGGCTGGATTCACTTCTTTGGCTCACACGGAGGAAGATGTCGATCGCACTTTAGCCGCAGCTCGTGAAGTAATGGCTAGTATTTAGTTCTGTTCGTACTAACATCTTGCACCATTTCTCAGAACAGGCAAGATGCCTGTTCCACAAATAATCATTTCTCTTGTGGGGTGGGCATCTTGCCCGCTCACAAAAGACTTATTACAGGTGCAGAAACTCAGTTTAAATTAACATCTTGCAACAGTCACCTGACGGTACAACCGGAATTAATATCAATCATTCATAAATTCACCTTCACAGATAATAGAATCTCTTTTGTCCAAATCTTTTTGATTCCAAACCGAGTTTAATGCTGCCGAACTGAATGAAGTTGATATGGTATTATTTAATGTTGTGTTATAGTATTCCACAGCATTATTCGATTCCATTTGTGGCGCTTCCTTGAAGTAGGAATTAATATCAGGGGTGCAGCGCTGCGCTTGATAGTATGAATAAGCTTCAGCATTAATGCACATTACGTGGTAAAAATCCTTGTTCGCTGTCATAATATCTCCAAGTTTATACAGAGCTAAACCCCGGTTGAGATAAGCTTTAACATAGCTCGGATCGATTTCCACTGCCTTGTCAAAGTCTTCAATAGCAAGCTTCATCTGTTTTAGCTTGTAACGAACACAACCTCTGTTATAGTACGCATAGACATTTTCAGGATCGATACCGATCGCAGTGTTGTAATCTGCGATCGCAGCCGGATTGCCTCCTAATTGATGATGCGAGAGACCGCGATTGATATAAGCTTTGATATATTCAGGATTCAGCCGTAACGTTTCGTTAAAATCCTCAATTGCTGCCTCCTTATTGCCTAAAAGGTAGTAAGCCCGTCCCCGGTTGTAATAGGTTTTATAATTTTGGGAATTGATCGATAGTGCTCGATCGTAGTCTTTAATTGCTTCTTCGTAATGTCCTAAATTAGCAAGTACCAGTCCACGATTGTTGTAGATAGCATGGCTTTCAGGATTATTTACTAAAGCACAGTTGAGATCTTCAATCGCTTTTTCATGTTCTCCAAGATGTCGCCAAGCATTACCTCGATTCAAGTATGCCTCGAACAAATTAGGATTGATATCCAGTGCTTGGCTGAGGTCAGCAATTGCTTTTTGGTAATCTTTCATGTAATAGTAGACTAAGCCACGATTGTTATAGGCTTTGGCATCAGCAGGATTGAGTTGCAGTATCTGCCCGAAGTCGCCAAGTGCCGCTTCGTAGTTTCCATTCTTGGCGCTTTGTAAACCGCGCTTGTAAAATTGCTTGAGGTTCATAGGTTAAACTTGTAGGATTTATTGATTCTGGGGGTTGATTCGTTTAGACTCAGTTTTTAGTTGGACAACTATTGAATGTTTTTTTGCCACCTGTTATTAGAATAAGCTGTTCTCCATTTAAACCAGTAACGAGGCTAGTAGGGTGCGTCAGCCTTGTACGGGCGAATGGCTCTCTTAGCCCCTACTGAAACGGAAAACCTTGTACGGGCGAATAGCCATTCGCCCCTACGCACCGACAGCGGAGGAGTTTAAATGCCGAACAGCTTACCCACAAATTTATTCTAAGCTATCTAGCAAAAACAGGATTAACCGATCGCTTCTTAAGAGATCGGTTAATATAATGTTAATGCGAACAAAAGTTGAGATTTCTCGATCGAACGGCATGAATTCGCATCTTTTCTACCATCCGCTAGGAGATGAGTAACTATGTATCAAACTGAACAGTCCCCAACTCCAAAAAACGTACTCCCAACGATGTACGATCTCCCAAGCGAACACCCGGAGGATTCTGGTTTGCCCGATTTATATCATCTTTGGCAATCTCGTTGCCTAGAATATACTTTTCGCCCGTCTAATTATCCGATCGAACTGGTATTTGTTGCCAGCGACTTAAATCTATATTTTGATGTTCGTCACACTCAGTGGTACAAAAGACCCGATTGGTTTGGTGTCGTAGGCATTGACAGGTTTTACCAAACGCAAGAATTGCGGAAATCCTATGTTATTTGGCAAGAAGAAGTCAGTCCTTTTGTAGTGGTGGAACTGTTGTCACCGGGAACGGAAAATGAAGATTTAGGACAAACAATCAGAGGGCTTGGTCAACCTCCGACTAAATGGCAAGTTTACGAACAGATTCTCAGGGTTCCTTATTATATAGTTTTTGATGGAGCCACCAATAATCTTAGGGCTTTTGTCTTAACGGGCGATCGCTATGAAGAACTAATCTTAGCAGAACCACGGGTTTGGATGCCGGAGATTCAATTGGGTTTGGGACTCTGGCTAGGTACTTTTGAAGGTTTGGAGCGATCGTGGCTGCGCTGGTATGATGCTAATGGCAGTTGGGTTCCGACTCCCACCGAGCAACAACGCCAGCAGAAAGAACTCGCTCAACAGCAAGCCGAACAAGCGCGCCAGCAAGCCGAACAACAACGCCAGCAGACAGAAGTCGCTCAACAGCAAGCCGAACAACAACGACAGGAAAAAGAACTCGCTCAACAGCAAACTGAACAACAACGACAGGAGAAAGAACTCGCTCAACAGCGAACACAACGTTTAGCCGAGAGGTTAAGGGCTATGGGGATCGATCCAGATGAACTGTAGTTGACATTTGAGATTCTTCCTTAACGGGGGAGAATGTCACCTACCGATTGATTTCCTCTTCCACAGAAATTGTCAACTTCTGCAAATCTGGAAGTTGAATCAATTCTTGTTGCTTTTCCTTCATCGACATCGGCATCATCACAGGCTGACGCTGCTCAATCCAACAACTCGCCAGCGGCAAAGTTTGTTCCAAATCTTCCAAAGGCCTCGGAATTACCATCACCGCGTTCAACTCGCCAATGCGCTCAGCTTCATACATTCCCGCTTCGACAGCCACAGCCACATCGGCCACGGCACCGCGAATAATTGCCGTACACAAACCAGCACCGATTTTCTCATAAGCTGCTAAGTGTACGTCGGCGGATTTGAGCATAGCATCGCAAGCTCCCACCATTGCCGGAAATCCCCGCGTTTCGAGCAAACCGACTGCTTGATTGCTCAGACGAGAATAACTGCCACTTTCAGATAGTTGAGTTAGCCGAAAGCCGATCGGCAAAACCACTTCCAAATTAGCCAAAGGCCTAGCAATCACCAACTTAGAAACAAATTGACCGAACTGTTCGGCTGTCTGAGCTCCGGCTTCTACAGCCAAACGGACATCAGAAATTCTACCTCGGACGATCGCAGTACAGTGACCAGAACCGATTTTTTCATATCCTACTAAAATCACCCCAGCCGACTTCAGCATCATGTCAGCAGTCCCAACAATCGCCGGAAAACTCTTGGTCGATACCAAACCCAAAGCAGTATCTTTGAAGTATTCCTGACGCTGAGATTGCGATTGGCCACCAGGATTATTTGTTTGTCCGTTCATTTTCTATTACCATTAGAAACTTTCAAAAATAAAAATTTGTTTATAACTTATTTATTATTTGTTATTTGCGGTGCCCTGAGCGAAGTCGAAGGGTTATTTGTTATTTGTTATTTGTTA
>NZ_NXIB02000152.1 GCF_002412335.2 Tychonema bourrellyi FEM_GT703 | reverse complement strand
CCCCTCTCCCCATCTCCCCATCTCCTCATCTCCCCATCAAACGAGAATGAAACAGCCCTGCCTCAGTTGGGGTATTCGGTTGTCCCACATTCTCGATCGCCCAAATCCCAATTATTCAATTCAGTTTTGGGCTATAGTGCCTTATGAGAAGGCTTGTAGGAGTATGGTTGCGTGATGGGAATCAATTGGCAGAGGAAAGCTGTGGGTAAGCTGCTGGTATTGCTCGCAGCAGTATTAATTTTGGGTTTAACCAGTTGTAGCAAGACTAATCCCGACTTGCCCAAATCTAGTAATAACAGCACTTCGGCTCTCACCGAGGTCAAAAAAATCTCAGAGGTTTCCCCCCCGGCGGGCATTCAAAAACTGCGTCATGCTTTAGAAGTCTACCAACCTCAAGTTAGTATTTTGCAGCCCAAACCAGACCAAATGCTTCAGGATACATATATATCAGTGCAGCTCCAAGTCAAGGACTTGCCGATTTTCAAAGATGCTAACTTAGGCTTGGGCCCCCATCTTCAGGTGTTCTTGGACAATCAACCCTATCAGGCGGTGTACGACACAAACCAGCCTTTAGAGCTCTCCGACTTAGAACCCGGAACCCACACCCTCAGAGTTTTTGCCTCGCGCCCTTGGGAAGAAAGCTTTAAAAACGAAGGTGCTTTCGCCCAAACCACCTTTCACGTTTTCACCAAAACTCAGGACAATAATCCCGATCGCACTTTACCCCAACTCACCTACAATCAGCCCCAAGACACCTACGGGGCAGAACCCATCATGCTGGACTTTTACTTGACAAATGCTCCCCTGCATCTGGTGGCTCAAGAAAACTCCCAAGATGAAATACTTGATTGGAAAATTCGAGCCACAGTCAACGGGGAAACTTTTGCGATCGACCAATGGCAACCTATATATCTTAAAGGCTTCAAACCTGGGAAAAACTGGGTACAGCTAGAATTAATCGACGAACAAGGAAATCTAGTCAAAAACGCCTTCAATAATACAGTCAGACTGATAAATTACCAACCGCTTGGCCAAGATACCCTGTCTAAATTAGTACGAGGCGAACTAACAGCAGCAGAAACACGCGGTATAGTCGATCGCAACTACAAACCAGAAACACCAAAACTAGAACCAACCCCCGAACCAAAACCCACACCAGCACTAGAAACACCAATTGTCAACCCCTCTCCGGCGGTTCCAGAAACCCCAGTTGCTAAACCCAGTCAAGAACCAAAAATTGCTCCCGAAGTCGAACCAATTCCAGTAACCGAACCGACAGCGACAGCAACACCAGAACCAGAAACACCCAAAATTGTCGAGCCAATTCCAGTAACCGAACCAACAGCGACAGCAACACCAGAACCAGAAACACCCAAAATTGTCGAGCCAATTCCAGTAACCGAACTGGAAAAGCCCTCTCCCAACTTACCACCAACATCCCCAGAAACTATAGTCAAATCAACCACAGAATTAACCCTCCCAGAACAAACCATTTCCGAACCAGAAAATCAACCCCAATCCGAACAAAAAGTCGAATTTCCCACCTAACAAAATATTCCTGCATTGATTCGTGGCATGGGCGTCCCGCCCGTGCTACATCTGCGGTAAAAAATCTAAAATCTAAAATCTAAAATCGAATGACCTACCTCGAAACAGCAGCCAAATTCTACAGCGACGTAGCCGAAACCCCCCAAATCGGACTTTGCTGCGTCCAAAGTAGCCCCCTACAACTGCCAGGATTAAACATTCCTGAACAAATGCAGGAAATGAATTACGGCTGCGGCACAACCGTCCACGCGGCCGAACTTGTCGGCAATCCAGTCGTGCTTTATGTAGGCGTGGGCGGCGGTTTAGAAGCACTGCAATTTGCCTATTTCTCTCGCCAAAAAGGAGCAGTAATTGCCGTCGATCCGGTTCCAGCAATGCGAGAAGCTGCGGCACGCAATTTGCGAATTGCCGCCCAAGAAAATGATTGGTTTGATGCTGATTTTGTGGAAATTCGATCGGGCGATGCTTTTGCATTACCAATGCCGGATGCTTCTGTCGATGTGGTAGCCCAAAATTGTTTGTTTAACATCTTTGAACCTGCGGATTTAACTAAGGCATTAACAGAAACCTATCGAGTATTAAAACCAGGTGGTAGATTATTGATGAGCGATCCGATCGCAACTCGGACAATTCCCCAACATTTGAAGCAAGACGAACGCTTGCGGGCGCTATGTTTATCCGGTGCTCTAACCTACGCAGAATACGTTCAACACCTTGTAGACGTAGGTTTTGGGCAAGTGGAAGTTCGGGCGAGAAGGCCTTATCGATTGCTGGACAAACACCATTATCAATTGGAGGCGGATTTGCTGTTAGAAAGCCTTGATTCGGTGTCTTTTAAAGTGGATGTCCCCGATGACGGAGCTTGCGTTTTCACTGGCAAGACGGCGATTTATAGGGGGATGAAAGAGCTATTTGATGATGGGGCTGGTCACGTTTTGCAGCGGGGAGTTCCGGCGGCAGTGTGTGATAAAACTGCTGGGAAGTTGGGGGGATTAATGCCGGATAAGGTGTTGATTACTGATTCGACTTGGCATTATAACAGCGGCGGTTGCTGTTAGGGGAAAAAACGGCGGTTTAAACCGGGCCTACACAAACGAAGATGGGCGAAATATTTGCCAATCATTAGTATACAGAAGTTTTCAATCGCATGAGGTACGATCGGTAAAAGTAATCTACTAACTCGTAGTCTTGTAGTTCTTAGTCAAATACGCTAGACTACCCTGTTGGGTCAGATATCCTAACAAGAGGGAGTGAATGAGTAGAAGCATCTCTACAGTAGATTTATTTTGTGGTGCTGGAGGACTAACGCATGGGTTTGAACAAGCAGGTCTGACCGTCAAAGCTGGATATGATATCGATCCTGCGTGTGAATTTCCATACGAACACAACAACAAAGCAAAATTTATATTACAAGATGTCGCAAATATCAGCAGTTCTGATTTAGCAGAACATTTTTCTAAAGGTAGTATAAATATTTTAGCAGGATGCGCTCCCTGTCAACCATTTTCAAGTTATTCAAGACGCTACAACGATCAACAATTGAAGTGGACACTATGCCGCGATTTTGCTCGTCTCATTGAAGAATGCCAACCGGATATTATTTCAATGGAAAATGTACTTCAGTTAAAACATCATGCGGTTTTTGAAGAATTTATTACCGAGTTAAAAAAGTCAAACTATTACTTTGAATCTTATGAAGTTAACTGTCTAGATTATGGAATCCCTCAATCTCGAAAGCGATTAGTCTTACTTGCTTCTAAATTTGGCGAAATCAATTTAATTCCCGCGACACATCAGCCAGAACTATACAAAACAGTACGAGAAACTATTGAACACCTTGAACCTCTTTCAGCCGGTCAATCCTCTAAAATAGATCCGCTACATAGATGTAGTAAACTTTCGGATCTAAATGTGCGCCGTATTCGTGCTTCCAAACCTGGAGGAACTTGGCGAGATTGGCCTGAAGACTTAATTGCAAAATGCCACCTAAAAAAGAGTGGTAAAACCTATCCTGGAGTATATGGTCGAATGGAGTGGGATAAACCTAGCCCAACTATTACTACACAGTGTTTTGGTTTTGGTAATGGTCGGTTTGGTCATCCCGAACAAGATAGGGCTATCTCTCTGAGAGAAGCGGCTTTATTACAAACTTTTCCACCAGCATATCAGTTTGTAGCTCATGATAAACCAGTGGGCGTAGATCTAGTAGGGCGATTAATTGGCAATGCTGTGCCTGTTAAGCTAGGGATAGCAATAGCTAGAAGTATTTTAGAACACATCCACCAGGTAAATTAAGGAGATTGTATAGATTTATCTAAATATTCTTGCTTGTCTAAATAGTCTTGAATATTTTGCAATATTTGCTGGAGGTATTCTATTACCTCTTCCTTGACCTTGAGCAAATCCTCAATACTGACCTTTTGTCCAACTTCTGCAAATGATTTATTGCCGTGTGCTAAATCGTTCCGATGATCCATGATATCCTCTAAGTGTTCACCGTGTTTAGTTTTGGAGTAGTCAGTATCAAAAGAAAATCCATAATTTCTAGCTGTTTCTGTAATCACCTTCCTAGTAACATTACCTGAAAATAATTCTCTACTATTGAAGCCAGCAGTAATAATATCAATAGAAATATCTTTTATCTTAGAATGAACCTTATCGGGTGAGCGGTTCTTGAAGTTATAAATAACTATTTTTTTGATCTCCGTTCTCAAAGAGTTAAAAGAAATTTTTCTACTACTTATTTCAGCAAATATTGCTTCTATGGCATTACGCATAGTTGATTCAACAAGATTGTAGAGGAGTAAAAAAGCATTCGCTTTGAGTATTTTTGCAAGTTCGGAATCGATAGCTGTAATTTTTTGTTCACCATTATCTGCTGACACGGGTGATTTTGTTGTTTCTTGGATAAGCATCTCCAGAAATTCAAAATATTGATTAACTTCTTGGACACGGGTATGGAAATCTAAAAGAACTGTTTGCATAGTTAACGTAAAAGTTCATCGCGCACATATTCAATACGCTTAATTACTTTAGGCTTAGAATTGCTGGCATCTGATGTAGTATATTCTTTGAATTCTGGTGAGTCAAGCCATGTCATTGACTTTGGCACAAGATCGCTCTTTTCTCTTAAGGCTAGTGCAACACCTACAGAAATTGCCTCAAATCGAATTCTTGGTGTTTTGACATGACCTTTTGATTTGCTAAATCCATTAGAAAAGTATTTTTCAACAAAGTCTAACATTTTGTCAAATTCAGACCGCATACCATCTAGATTCATTTTATCATTATTATTTTTTTCTAGGTATTCATTAAGAAATTCATTAACTCGTTTGTCAAATTTTTGATAATTATTTAAGTAGGCAAAAAAACGAAGGACAAATTCTTCTGGTTCGCGTTTGCGAACAAGTGCATCCGACAAAGGGCATAGTTTAATGAATTTAGGAGTTTTGGCGAGTTCTTCAAGAAGATTTACAAAAGGCCCAGGAGATATGCCTCTACGCTTCTCCATGTCATTTAGTTGAACGCTACCTGTATTGATGCGTTCAAACATATCCCGTCGGGTTTCTTCATCAGCTTTCTCAGTCAGCACAATCATGCGAATAGTGGCTCGATTGAAGCGTCTCTGTCTTGCCAGGGGTAAATCGGTGAATTTGAAGTTGTTAAGATTTTTCAGTTTTTCTAGTTCAGACAGCTTTAGCTCGTTATTGAGAAATCTGTCTAAAGTACGGATACGTTGGGTTCCATCAACAATTTCTAACCGAGCTAAATCATCCTCATCATCTTCTTGCTTTGGTCGTAAATCGGCAACAAAAATATAGGGTATAGGTAGTCCTAGAAAAATAGATTCAATAAACTTTGACTGCCGAGGTTCTTCCCAAATCAGCTCTCGTTGATAATCTGGTATATACAATTCGCTGATGTCTTCATCTAGCCCATCTCTATATTTCTGGACAAGCACTTCCACTGGATATTCTTTTGTGTCATAGTCAACAGTTTTTTGCTTTTCCCGAATTTCTGCTTCTGCGGCTTCTCTTTGTTCATGTGTAATCTCTGTTTCCAGTGGTGTTTTTGGGGCTTTTGCCATTTTGATCTCCTATTCTGGCAGAATGTATGTATCAGAAATACAGAAAAATTCAGGATACAACATTAAGTATACATTAGTAGCTGCCGCCTTTGAGTGACTGAGGATAAATCGAATATGAGATATTTTAGGCGTTTCCTGACAGAGCCTGAAAGTGGACGAGTTCGCTCTTGTCCCTCGCCCCTCTCTTGTGCCACAGCCATCATATCTGTGCCCAAAAGCCCAGATTTAACCAGCTTTTCCCCATCCAGCCAAACTTCTCGCTAAATTAAAGAAGTGTAAAAATTACTCAGGCCCTACCAAGGAGATACCATGCCCCGCGTCAGAGCACCAGAATTCCCAGCCAACTACCCCTGGTTAAACACCGACAAACCCCTATCCATCGCATCCCTCAAAGGCCGCGTTGTCCTCCTTGACTTTTGGACATACTGCTGCATCAATTGCTTGCACGTCCTCCCAGATTTAAAATACCTAGAACAAAAATACCCAGATTCCCTCACGGTTATCGGCGTTCACTCGGCAAAATTTGATAACGAAAAAGAAGTAGAAAACATCCGCCAAGCTATCCTTCGCTACGATATCGAACATCCGGTAATCGTAGACAGTGACATGACAATTTGGCAAAGTTATGCTGTGCGCGCATGGCCGACTTTAATGGTAATTGATCCAGAAAGTTATGTCATCGGTTACATTTCCGGCGAAGGCAATAGAGAATCACTTGATGAATTAGTGGGCAAGTTGATTACTGAATATAAAGATAAAAATGCTATCAACTTTGAAGCACTCAGTTTCAGCTTAGAAAAACAGCGCAAACCTGTATCAACACCGCTGGCTTTTCCGGGTAAAGTGTTGGCATTTTCGATTACCGCAACTGAGGCAAAAGAGCTTGATATTGATGAAGCTCTTTTGGGCGAAATGACCGAGGATAGTGAATTTGTAGACGAAATTGTAGAACCAGGGCCTGCTAACTCAGTTATCCAAAGCTTAGTTGGTTCTTGTTTGTTTATTGCTGATTCAGGACACAACCGCATAGTTGTTAGCACTACTGAAGGTGAGGTTCTGCACGTCATCGGTACGGGGAAACCGGGTTTAATTGATGGTGATTTTGCAGAAGCTGAGTTTTTTGCACCTCAAGGCATGGCTTTTGATGCAGAAAGTCAAATTCTTTATGTTGCTGATACTGAAAATCATGCTCTCAGAAAGATTGATTTTACAACTCAGAAGGTCGAAACTGTTGCTGGTAACGGCGAACAAAGTCACGAAATTGCACCGGATGGCGGCAAGGGTTTAGATACAAAGTTAAATTCGCCTTGGGATTTAGAAAGAGTTGGAAATAGACTTTTTATTGCGATGGCGGGTTCGCACCAAATTTGGGAAATGCAATTAGATACTGGCATGATTGGGGTTTATGCGGGTAATGGCCGAGAATCTTGTGTTGATGGGAATCTGGCAGAATCTGCTTTTTCTCAACCGAGTGGCTTGGCTACGGATCGATCGGAGTTGTTTGTGGCTGATAGCGAGATTAGTTCGATTCGGGCTGTGGGTATTGATGAAGATTCACAAGTGCGAACTGTCTGCGGGAGTGGCGAATTGTTTGGTTTTGGCGATAAAGATGGTCGTGCTGAGGAGGTCAGGTTGCAGCACTGTTTGGGTGTAGAATATGCTCAAAATTATCTTTGGGTTGCTGATACTTATAATCACAAAATTAAGCGGATTGACCACCGGGGCGGTATGTGCATCACTATGATTGGAGATGGTACAGCAGGTTTTGTTGATGCTAAAGGTCTCAATGCTCGATTTTTTGAACCGTCTGGATTGAGTGCGATCGGTGCTCATTTGTTTATTGCTGATACAAATAATCATGTAATTCGGCGAGTTGAGTTGGATACTCTGGAAGTCGAAACTTTGGATTTAGCCGGTTTGTGTGCTCCTGATGTTTGTGTTCCTGATTGATTTGAATTCCGGTTGCACCGTCACCGAAGGAGGAGACGGCAGTGCCGTTTCATTCTCGGTTGATGGGGAGAGGGGAGAGGGGGAGATGGGGCGATCAAGATTTAATAGTCAAACAGCAGTCTCTGACTGGGTTTGACGTTAAGTTGACACTAATGGGCATTGCCTTGGACTAATTTCTTAAAATTCGGAATAACTTAACAGTCGCATGATTTTCTCAACGTCGTTCAATTCTCCTACAATTCGTCTCACGGGTTTTGGCCAAACTTTAATCAAAGTAGGAGTTGCAGAAATCTGATCTTTTTCGGCTTGTTCGGGATGTTTGAAAACATCAATTACTTTTAAAGTGTAGGGATGATGGAGGGCTTTTTCTAATAACTGGTGTACGGTTTCAAGAGTGCGTTCAGTGTTGGCGTTGCTACCTGAAACAAATAACCGTAACACGTATCCTTGAGTTTCTGTGTGTTCAGTAAGTGCTGTTTGCCTAACCTCGGTTTGCTGTGATTTTGGGAACCGTGAAGGAGGTACAATCCCGGAACTGCCGGATTCCGATCGCGATTCGCCGATCGCCCAATGTACAACTAAGTCATGATTTTCCCAAAGTTCAGGGAATTGTTGGTGATAAGTGGCGATCGCCATTGGTTCGCACATTTCTTCAACACGGGCGCGCCAAACTAAATCGCCAGTCTCAAAAACCGCATTCAAGAGCGTTTGATGTCGGAGCACAGGGGGATATGCTTCGGCGGCAATTCGCAACTGTCGATCGCGCGGATCGAGCCAACAATCAATAGTTGCCGTGTAGCAAGGTACTAGAAAATGTGGTGGTTCCGACAAACCGAGTATTTCCTGTAGGGCTACACACAAGTGCAAGTGCCACTGAGTTTGCTTGCGATCGTCTATGCAGTAGATTAAATCTCCCCCAGGTGTAAACAGTGCAATGCCTTTGAAAAATTTGGGCAAGGTTGGGCGATCGGCTTTCAATGAATTACACCAATAGGGCATAGGGCATCGGGCATTGGGCATTGGGCATTGGGCATCGCTGCACTGGGCATCGGGCATCGGGCATTGGGCAAAGAGGGCATCGGGCATTGGGCATTGGGTGTACCTCACTTTTTAGATAACAGATAACAGTTAACTGTTAACTGTTGACACTCGATTTTTAGATTCGACCTCGAAGCATTTGGCCCATTTCGTTCGGAGATGGCGACTGTGCCAGACAAATCTCTTCGGTGATACGACCCTCTTGATATAGTCCGTAGAGAGACTTATTCATCGTCGTCATACCCTCATAAGTATCCTTGATCATGATTTGGTTAATTTCCTCATTCTTTCCCTTCATGATGAATTCCTTAACCACGTCAGTATTGATCAGAACGTCGTGGTAGGCAGCCCGCTTGCCATCTGTGGTTTTACACAGCATTTGAGCGATGATTGCCAATAGAGATTCAGCTATGGAAACCCGTAAAGCCGGTTGCTCTTCGGAAGCGAACATATCCAGAATCCGGTTCAGGGTTTTGACAGCGCTGTTGGTGTGCAGCGTCCCCGCTACCAAGTGACCAGTTTGGGCAGCTTTCAGGGCGATTTCGACTGTTTCTCTGTCGCGAATTTCCCCTACTAGCATCATGTCTGGGTCTTGTCGCAGGGCCCCTTTCAGGGCGTTGACAAACTTGAGCGTGTGTCTGCCCACTTCCCGGTGCTTGATCAAAGATTTTTTACTGGTGTGTACAAATTCTACAGGGTCTTCGATCGTGATGATGTGGTGAGAATTATTCTTGTTGATGTAGTCAATCATGGCAGCCATTGTAGTGGACTTACCGGAACCCGTGGGCCCTGTCACCAAAATTAGACCTTTGTGATAGCCACATATTTTCCGAAACACTTCCGGTAGCTTCAATTGCTCCATTGTCAAAATTTCGGCAGGGATGAGCCGCAATACCATAGCAGGGCCGGCCAAAGAGTCAAAGGCGCTGATCCGAATGCGGACGAAACCAAAGTCGAAAGCGCCGTCAAAGTCTAGGTTTTTCTGGAAGTAGGCAATTTCATCATCAGTCATGCACTCCCGCAGCCAACCCATAAAGACATCTAAATCAGTCGTTGGATAACCCGCATCGGTAATCTCACCGCGTTTGCGGAAGCGGGGGATCTCGTTGACTCCCAAGTGCAAGTCAGAAACGCTTTCTTCTTTGGCTCGCTGGACGAGCTGTCTCAAAGTCGGGTTTCCGGTGTTTTCTGAGCTTGAGTCTTTGGGCGGGGCAAAGGATTGGGGGGCTGGTTCTGGGGGAGCCACTGGTGCGGGGGCTGGTTCTGGG
>NZ_NXIB02000151.1 GCF_002412335.2 Tychonema bourrellyi FEM_GT703 | reverse complement strand
CCTAAATCATTTGTGAACTTCTTACTCCCTCCCCTTAATAAGGGGAGGGTTGGGGTGGGGTAAAAAACTTTACGACTCCTGCAAGGATTGCTATATCATTCCGGCGCAGCCGGAATTGATAAGCTTAACTAATTTCAATTTTGAGTGTTCTAACACTCAAAATTGATTGGCAAACCCTCCTGAAATACCAGCAATTCTCCCACCTGAATTTGCGTCCAAACTTCATTGTCCGTAAGTGGAAAAGTAGCAATGACAGCCACACGATCGCCCTCCTTGGTCAATTCCCGAAAATCGACAGTTATATCTTCATCGATCGAATGCGCGCTGGCAAAAGGTGCTTGGCGCACAATATAATGCAGATTGGTAGAACAATGCACAAACAAGTGTTCTCCATCGGAAAGTAAAAAATTCAAAATTCCGTACTCTGCCAAAGTTTTAGTAATTTCATTCAATACTGCGTAAAGTTCTGTCAAAGCAGGCTTGTGTTGAGGAAAACTTTCTCGCAACTTTTCTAATATCAAACAAAAGGCTTTTTCACTGTCAGTGTTTCCTACAGCTTGGTAAAATCCTGCACTTTCAGGATGAAAATTTTCCAGATTGCCGTTGTGAGCAAACACCCAATATCGCCCCCAAAGCGCCCGAATGAAAGGATGGCAGTTTTCCAGAGCAATTTCGCCTTGAGTGGCTTTGCGGATGTGAGCAATCACGTTAGTTGAGTGAATCGGGTAGCGACGTACCAATTCAGCAATGGGAGAATCAACCGCAGGTTTAGAGTCTATAAAAATGCGGCATCCCAAACCCTCAAAGAAGGCAATTCCCCAGCCGTCTTGATGAACATCGGTTTTGCCACCCCTGGCAGAGAAACCCTCAAAAGAAAAGCAAATATCTGTTGGAACATTGCAGTTCATTCCCAGTAATTGGCACATGACTGTTAGTTTTATAATTTTTTGACTACTTATTCCGCAGCTATTGACAGCTACAAACTGACGATGATACTATATAGTCCTGATGAATTTACGGCAAAACTAGCTATTTTCCATGATAATATTTTGAAACTTTTCCCATCATCTGACTGACTAGGCAAACTTATGGGTTGTTCTAATAAATTGACTTGCTGACTAATTGCCAAGCCTAAATCGCTATCCAATTCTAGCACAGCCTCCTTCCCCTCAGATTCGTAACACCGCAAAATCCACGAATTTGGATTTTCTTCGGACTGTTTGAAAGCCATCAAAACTAAATTCTCGGCTGACAAATCTAGGAGTTTACCGACTGTCGGTAAAGTCTTGTGTTGATTTTCTTCTGACTTTGGCAACACCTGAACTAACAGTGGCAAATTCAACTCGTATCCTTGTCGAACAGTACCAGCGTCTTGCCAATTTCCGCTGTGGGGATAGACGGCATAAGTAAATTCGTGAATGCCGATATCTGCTTGTTCATCGGGCCAAGTTGAACCCCTGAGTAAGGTTAGCCGGATTTGATTTGGTTGAAGGTCGCAACCATATTTGCAATCGTTGAGCAAACTCACTCCAAAGTCATGATTGCTGATATCCACCCAGCGTAAAATCGGTACTTCCCATTTGGCTTTTTCGGCGGCTGTTTCTGGTTTGGTTGTGCGCTCGATCGCACCGCCGGGAATTTCGCAAGTTACAAAATCTGCTTCTACATTTAACCCAAAGGCTGCTTTCACTAAAATGTGCTTTTCTTGCCAATCTACAACTGTCTTGATTTTCAGCAGTGGCGAACCTATTTCTACTATATAATCTTGACAAAACTCTGATTTGCCAATTTGTTGGACTACGCGCAAACTGTGCCTTATTTCTCCCTGTGCTATCCAGGAAATATCTTTTAGTATTGGTGCTGGTAATTGATGTTTTTGATAATTTGGATCGATGTTCCAAGCATCCCAATATTGGCCACTGTCTTGAAATGATTGCAGTTGATTGCCTCCTGCTATATTCAGAACTTCTCGGTTATTTACTTTATCCCAAATGCTCGACAAATTACCAGTTTCCCCGTCTATTGTTGCTCGGATAAGTTCATTTTCTAAGACCTTTCTTGGGGTATCAAAATGCGTTTCTTGACAAAGTGCTATTTTTGGTGTTAAATGGTTTGTAACCTGCCCTAACTTTGTCTTTTCCGATTCTGGGGCTTTTGGGGACGAACTTTCAATGGTTTCAGGGTTTTTGTGAGATAGCCAAAATACGCGGTAGCCGATCGCAGGGATGTCCGAAGTCCAAAATAACATTGTAAATTGGGGTTTTGGTCGATCGCACATTTGAATTTGCGTAACTAGCCGTTGTCCCGATGAGTCGTAGACTTGCCAATTTTCAGGATTAGAATCGGGAATGGGTAGGGCGACAACTTCCGAACGCGACCAATTGAGGGTGTTAAAAATCAAAATTGGTTGAGCGTCAGACTGTGGTGGGGAAGGTAGAGAAATTTGACTGGCGATCGCATCTAAAGATTGTAGCAGAATTTGACGACAAGTGCGATCGACCTCGGCAAAGGCTAGATTAGCATCAATGTAAACTTTCGCGATCGCAGAACCGGGCAAAATATCGTGAAACTGGTTAAACAAAACCTGTTTCCAAGCTATTTCCAACTCAGACTTCGGATAAACCGCGCCCGCACAAATCGTGGCGAGGGAGGAAAGCAACTCCGCTTGGTAGAGTAATTCTTCACAGCGACGGTTGTTCCGTTTTTGGTCGGCACGAGTTGTGTAGCAACCTCGGTGGAATTCCAGATAAAGCTCATCTTTCCAAATTGGGATAGGAAGAAGAGTCGAAGCATCGCCTTGAGACTCAAACTCGGAAATTTCCGAAAAATTGGCAGATTCAAACTCATCCAGATTTCCGATAACTTCGTCTTGTCCTAAAATCGGATGACTTTCCCGAATCGAAGCATCGCCTTGGGACTCAGTTTGTGAAATTTCAGGAAAAAACTGACTCTCAATCAAAGACAAATAATCCACCGCCTTTGCAAACTGCAAATTCGGGAAGAAAGGCGACATTTCCCAGCGTTTCGCCACCTCCAACATATCACGAGTCGGGCCACCACCGTGGTCGCCAACTCCCGGTAGCCAAAAAGCAGATTGCAAACCAGTTTTAACTTGCCAATCAAAAAGATGATTAGCCATTTTCACCGATTCTATATTTTCGCCGATCGCAGCCGACATCATGCTAAATATTTTAGTACCATCCAAACCTTCCCACAAAAACACACCGTGGGGAAATTCCGTTGTATCATTCCAGCGCAACTTTTGCGTCACAAAATAGTCAACTCCACCGTCGCGCAAAATCTGAGGTAATTGCCATCCAAACCCGAAAGTATCCGGTAGCCAAACTACCCGCATTAATTCCCCAAACTTTTCTTGGGTGTAACGCTGTCCGTAAAAAACTTGTCGCACCATTGACTCGGCAGAAATCAAGTTTAAATCCGGTTCCACCCACATCCCGCCGACAACTTCCCAACGTCCAGCAGCTACCTGTTTTTTAATAGCTGCAAATAAGTCCGGCCGATGTTCTTCAATCCAAGCATAAAGTGCAGGAGTTGAATGACAGAAAATTAAATCGGGAAACTCTGATTGCAATTTCAATGCTGACTCAAAAGTCCGTTGTGCCGCTTCCCAGGTTTCCGCGACTGGCCACAGCCAAGCTAAGTCCAAATGTGCATGACCGAGTAAATAAATTTTACCTTTATATATAGATGAATTTTCGCTACTTTCTCCTATATATATAGATGTATAAGCTTGATCTGAAAAGTTAGATACTTCTGGACATTGGGCATTGGGCATTGGGCATTGGGCATTGGATATACTGTCGTCATTTTTGCTAATATTCAAAAGAATCTTTTCTTTTTCTCCCTCTGCGCCCTCTGCGGTTAAAACATCCTGAAAATCTCGCAGACATCTGAGCAAGTTTTGTCGTAAATTAGAGAGAGATCGATCGAACTTTTGTCGATCGCACACCACAGACCAATCAATCAAACCCACCGCCAATTCAATCTCAGATTTTAGTCTTTCCCCCTTGACAACAAACGTGCGATCGACTATATTTTCAGTGGGGAGGTATTGGGAATTTAAATTTTGGAAATTACCAGAGAGTGAATTTTGCAAAATCTCCAATTCGTCAGCCACAAAACCGGGGTCAAAATAAGCAGAATCAGCAGCTTCATACACACAAACTGACCGCACCAAAGCACCACAATCGTGACCGGGACTAACCAAACGCAAAATTACTAAAAATTCATCTCCAGGAATTGCGGACGGACTCAGCAAAAGTCGAACTGAACAATCAAATAAATCTCCGACTCCAACTAACTCGCCATTCACAAAAAGTTGAGCATCTTCTGCCCACCAAGTCAAGTTCAACAGCAAACGCAAACCAGTTACAGGATAGCCTGATAAATTGTCAGGAACTACAAACTGTTGTCCCAAATACAAAACTTGTTTACCAGAAGGCCAAGCAATATGCGATTTCTCGTTTAGTTCCGCCAGAGGCCAGTTACAAATATTTACTGTATGGACGACAGCAGAGTCTGAGTAGCAATATTTCCAGCCGGACTGAACATCCCATCGACTGAGACGACGCAACTTTTCGATAGCTTCAGAAATATTATTGCTAGCAAGTGGTACAGAAGCACTCATATTTGGCTAAAATTGAGAATTATGTAGAAGCAAGGTTTAATCAACCTCAAATTAAATTATGTCTTCCAGTAACTACGGCCCATACAAAAGCCAATTATTAAATTTTATATCCAAACAGTCCCGACAAGTTGCCGATAATTGCGATCGCACTTGGCGACAAGTTCAATCTGCAACGCTGAATGCTACCCAAATTCTACTCTATCCAGCGTATTTGTTGGTGCAAAGTTCGCGGATGCTGGCGAGACAACTGCGGGAATCCAGTCAAAAAGTAGATTTACCGGAATTGCAGGAATTTGTCGAGGGCGAAAATCTCAAGTTTTCGCAGAATTCATCCCTAAATTTGTGGAATGAGGGAATCGGGACGGAAAGTGCGATCGTCGAAATTGTACACCTGGCTGAAAATTTACTCCTCCCATCGCAAACCCAGACAAATTATGACAATGTATCGTTTTTAATCAATGGGCGAAATGCTACACCTGATATTGGGTTACAGCGGGAAACGCAATTTACCGAAAAAACCACCAATACTTCCCAAAAATTACTCTTAGAACATCAACCCAAAACTCAATTAGCCGAAATTTCAATAAATAATGTCGCCACGATTAACACTAAACCAGAAGTTCGGGGAATTGCGACTTTTCTGCCAGCCCGCAGTTTAGTATTGGTGGGAGACGAAAATCAGATTTTAGATATTTTAACTGTCGAACAACAGGAACTTCTGGAAAGTCGCATCACTTGGGAAGTGGCTAACTCTGGGCCTGGGCGACGAGAAATTGCGAAACAAGAATTAAAATTTAATCTAGGTTTAGAGGCGGCTGCGGAAAAATCGCAACTTCCGCCAGTTCGAGGTTTTTGGCAATTGATGGCTTGGGTGCAGACGAGCCCGCTGGCGGTGAAAAGAAATCAGTTTGGAGAATCTATCCTCGCGGTCAAAAAAGCAATTGATGCTAATACCGATCACCATTTAATCATATCTCAACAAATCACTGGAGTTAAAACCGATCGCAGGGCAATTGCTTCGGGAAATGCGATCGACTACAATACATCAGAATTGACCAGTAATTTTTATCCTAAGTTCGATCGAGCCAACAATTCCCCATCCTTCCTCAACTTACTCGATCGCGCCGCCGTCAACCTCGAAGAATTCAACATTCCCCAAGTATCAAAAAATACCGTAGAATCAATCATTGGTCAGCCAGAAAAAATTGACACAGCCACCTCAGAGCCAAAACTCAGCCCGAACACCCGCGAAATTGTCGAAAACTACGCGCGCCATATCGAAGAAATGATTTGGTCATCAGTAGACTACCTCCTGGGCAAAGAAACAGCAGCTAGTGAAAATACGGAGAAGTCCGTTGCCATTAAGTATGCTTTGGAACAACAAGAATTAGAGAATACGGAGAAGAATGGGGAAAAAAGCGATCGACCTTGGCTAAATTTGCAAGACTTATTTGGAGAACAATCGCCAGCAACCTCATCTCCAATCTCTACTTCACAAATTGCCACAAATGTCAAGCCTAAAATTGATGAAATCGAAAAACTGTCCGAAAGGCGATCGACACTCCCATCAACATCTCCCTACCCACAGGCAATTCACACCCTGCTAACACAAATCAAATTAAGCCTATTCACAAAAGTGTCAAAAAGTAAACCCCAAAAAGAATTAAATTTAGAAACCACTCAAAAAAATAGCTTAGTTCCCACCGTCAAGGAATCAACCCCCACCGAAGCAGAGGAAACTGAACTAGCCGAACCCAAAAAACCAGAAATCACCGGAAAAACCAGCAAAATCCCCAGCATCGCCACAACACCAGGAAACAAAAGCTCAAACGAATCACCCGACGAATACTTAGAAACAAAAGCAGAATCAATGGGATACATCAAGCACCCCCTAGAACAAGTGCTCGAATGGCTCGATAAAATTATGCTGCGGCTGGAAACAATCGCCGTACAACTCTGGGAATGGGCAAAAATCAACTTGCAAAAAATCATCAACAGCAAAGATAAAATTCGCTAATCTTTGGCATATGATAAAAAGGCTGCACCAGTAGCAAATCATTCAGTCCGATCGCATTCTTGGAGACTCCCACAGTGCTAACCCTTAAAATCGTAGTTAATGTAATTGTGCTATTCTTTGTTTCCCTGTTCATATTTGGATTTTTGTCCAATGACCCAGCTCGGAACCCCAACCGCAGAGACATGGAATAATACCAAGTCCGGTTAATTGCCGCTCCATCCTGTATGGGCATCGGGCATCGGGCATCGGGCATCGGGCATCGGGCATCGGGCATCGGGCATCGAGCATCGGGCATCGAGCATCGGGCATCGGGCATCGGGCATGAGACGAGAAATCCATCCAGCAGAGTAGGGGCGCACAACAGCAGTCCCTACAACAACTGACAAACCATCAAAAATTAGTTGTAAAAAAACTTGACCTCGCTAGCAGGCGAGGTTATGTTGTGGCGAAGGTAGGTTCTGAAAGCAGCTAGATTCTGGCGCGCCGAAGCCACTGCAAATTTTAGATATCAAATTTATGTTTAGAAATTTAGATCAACCTAAATAGGTAATTAGGACGTTTTTAATTCCTCAAACCATTAATTTTATTGCATATTCCTTCTTCCCTCTTCCTGACATCCGTTAAATCCGTTACAGAATCCGTTGCCGAACTTCCCTCTTCCTTCCATTTTAACTATGCCCTATCCGGTACCACCACCAGAACCCCCAGCCATCATCTACATCACAAAGCCCAAAACAGCCGCCCTCATTGTGGCAGCCAGTGATGGAAACACCCGCAGCAACTCCACAGAAATACCGGAACCCAGTCCAGATATAGTTCTGCCAGAACCAACACCAGCCCCGGAACCCGCAGCCTCAGCAGAACTCCTAGACCCAACCGTAGAAGCGGGTCAGCCGACCGAATTTGCCGCCCCCGTAGCGACATTCGGAAACGTCATCCCAGAGTTGCGATTTCAATATCAGGAACCAGTTCAAGAAACCGCAACTAGCAGAACTCAGCCAGATTCCTCATTTACTACTTATCATTTTGTCACGCCACAAAATCTCCTTGACAGTGGGAGTCAGAAACCATCCCCAGAGGCGCTATTAACGCAGAGAGAGCATGGGGAAAAGCTGAGCCAGGGGGGGGCGAGTTCTGAGGGCATCGGAGTTCAGGCGAAGGGACAGCAGCAACTAGAAGATAAGGCTCCTCCCGAACCGCAGGAAATTCCCGTTCCCGAACCGGTACAGGAAACAACACCCAGCGGACAACAGCAGTTAGAGATTCCGACACCCGGCACTGCCCCTACGCAGGGAACGCCGACAGCCCCGAAACCGAAGCCCAAACCAGCCCCAGCCCCAGGCATCCGCACAGCACCTTCCCAGCGGACGGTGCCTTTTCCGGTGAGTCCGGCAGATACGATCGAAATTAAGGCAGACCGCCAGGAATTTGACGAGAAACAGCAAATTGTGACGGCGGTTGGCAATGTTGTGGTGCGGTTCCGACAAACGGTGATTGATGCCGATCGCGCGATCGTCAATTTAGTCACCCGCCAAGTGGTAGCATCCGGCAATGTCGCCTATACCCGTGGCGAACAAGTAGTTCGCGGGCAGCAGATGGATTTCAATCTCGGTCTCAATTCCGGCGTAGTCGAACAGGCCACAGGTGAACTTTTTTTGCCCAAAGCTGGTAGCGAGTTAACGCCCACATTACCGACAGATATTAGTGCTGGGACGATTCTCAACCAGCCGTTGAGTGACCGGATTACCAGTCAGCAACCAGTACGCGGAGTTCGATCGCCCGGAGCTGCTACATTTACCATTGGTGGTGGTGGACAAGGTGGACAGTTAGCCGCCCCCCAAATTACTGGGGCTGTCAACCGCGTCCGCTTTCAAGCAGAACGCCTAGAACTGCGACCCGACGGGGTGAGGGTAGCTACCAATATTCGGATTACTAATGACCCGTTTTCTCCACCGGAACTGGAATACAGGGCCAAGACGGCGACGATTAAAAGCATTTCCCCCACGGCGCAGGAATTGGTCACAACTAAACCTCGTTTGGTATTCGATAATCGGGTGAAAATACCTGTGTATCCCCGTCGGCAGGTGTTCGATAGCCAGCAGCAGAATGGCCCGTGTTTGACCTTTGGGTTCGATGGGGGCGATCGGGGTGGTTTGTATGCTGAGTGTGCTTTTCAGGTACTGGAGACGGGGCCGTTGCGCCTGAGTTTGACTCCCCAAGTTTACATTCAGCGGGCGATCGAAAAACATGGTGGCAATCCGTTTTTTCCTGATAGTTACGGGTTGAAAGCCAAGTTGACGGCTGCTGTGGGGCCGCGCACCAGAATTGATGGTTCGGCAATATTTGTGAATTTTGATAATTTTCCGAATTTAGCTGAAAATGCTTTTCGGGGTAATTTGCGTCTGCGACAGTCTGTTGGCACTCACACTTTAGCGGCAGAATATAGCTACCGCGATCGGCTTTTTAACGGTTCTCTCGGCTTTCAAACCGTCAACAGCAGTCTGGGAGTCGTCCTCACTTCCCCCATCGTCCCCCTCGGAAAAACGGGCATCAATCTCAGCTACCAAGCAGGTTATCAATTTATCAATGCTGACACCGACAGATTCGACTTGGTGGAACCTGTGCGGGACAATAACCGCATCGATTTGAGTCGCTTACAACTCAGCGCAGCCCTAACCCGCGACTTTACTCTGTGGCAAGGTAAAGCCCTGCCCCGGACTCCGACGCAGGGTTTGAAATACACGCGGACACCAGTGGTTCCTTACGTGAAACTGGCTTTGGGCCTCCGAGGTGTTGGCAGTTATTACAGTAGTGACGATCTACAAAATTCCCTCGCCGGTAGTGTCGGCATGATCGGGCAATTTGGTCATTTTTCCCGCCCTTTCCTCGACTACACTGGGTTTAACGTCACTTACACTCAGGTAGGACGGGACGGTTTATCGCCATTTTTGTTCGATCGGCTAGTAGATGTCAGAATCCTTTCCTTTGGACTTGTCCAACAAGTTTATGGCGGGTTTCGAGTCGGAATTCAAACTGGGATTAATTTAGATACCAAGCAAACAATTAGTACGAATTACACTTTAGAATACAGTCGCCGTAGCTACGCAATTATTTTACGTTTTAATCCAGAACGTCAAGTTGGCAGCCTCACTTTTAGGATTAGTGACTTCAATTGGAATGGCACTCCAGAACCTTTTGGTGGCGGCGATGTGCGAAGTGTAGAAGGAGGCGTGCGCTTATCTGATTAAATTTGGGAATTGGGAATTGGGAATTGGGAATTGGG
>NZ_NXIB02000150.1 GCF_002412335.2 Tychonema bourrellyi FEM_GT703 | reverse complement strand
AATTCCCAATTCCCAATTCCCAATTCCCAATATCAAATGATAAAAATTGCTCTGTTTGGAACCAGTGCCGATCCGCCTACTGCCGGACATAGAACTATCCTGAATTGGCTTTCTCAGCATTTTGACTGGGTGGTAGTTTGGGCCTCTGACAATCCTTTTAAATCTCACCAAACTTCCCTCGAACATCGATCGGCAATGCTGCTGTTAATGATTCAAGAAATTAACTCACCACGCCAAAATCTTTGTTTGTACCCAGAACTCAGCAGTCCGAGGACTCTAGAAACTGTGGAACTGGCAAAATCACTGTGGGGAGATGCCGATTTTACCCTGGTAATTGGTTCGGATTTGGTGGAACAATTACCTCGCTGGTATCAAGTTGAACATTTGTTAAAAC
Organism: Tychonema bourrellyi FEM_GT703; assembly: GCF_002412335.2. Classification (GTDB taxonomy): domain Bacteria; phylum Cyanobacteriota; class Cyanobacteriia; order Cyanobacteriales; family Microcoleaceae; genus Microcoleus; species Microcoleus bourrellyi. The sequence continues at coordinate 9,555 of NZ_NXIB02000150.1, read as the reverse complement.
AAGTGAAGTTGTTGGTAGTACCACGGCCTGGTTATCCACCAGAAGAGTTAGATTTGTGGCAGTTGCGGCGAATAGGTGCGGATGTGGCGATCGCATCCTTGAGTGCCCCCGATGTTTCTTCAACATCCTATCGGGAAACAGGAGACACAGAAGCCCTAACTCCGACCATCGAAGATTACATTAATAGGGAGCATTTATACGCATGGCACGAGGCACAAAGAAGAGCGAAGGTTGCTCATTAGCTGACTTTAAAGTCGGAGTAGATAATGTTATTTTCTCCGTCGATACTGTGCAGAATCGCTTATTAGTGCTGTTAATCATGCGGCATGACGAACCGTTTATCGATTTTTGGAGTCTTCCAGGTACTTTAGTCCGCCACGGAGAATCTCTGGAGAATGCAGCTTATCGGATTTTGTCTGAAAAAATTCGGGTGAAAAATTTGTATTTGGAGCAATTGTATACTTTTGGGGAACCGGGGCGCGATCCGAGGGAATTCACCAGAGGCGATCGTTATCTTTCTGTGAGTTACTTTGCTTTAGTTCGCTTTGAAGAAGCTGAGTTAATTGCGGGAAATATCGCTGCCGATGCGAGTCACCGCCTTAGCGGAATTGCTTGGTATCCTGTGGAACAAGTTCCTAAGTTAGCCTTCGATCACAATCAAATTCTCGAATACGGATATCGGCGCTTGCGGAATAAACTTGAATATAGTCCGGTGGCTTTTGAAGTCTTGCCGGAACTTTTCACTTTAAGCGATTTGTATCAACTTTATACTACTATTTTGGGGGAAAGTTTTTCGGATTATTCTAATTTTCGCACCAGATTGTTAAAACTGGGGTTTTTGTGTGATACGGGTGTAAAAGCTTCGCGGGGGGCCGGTCGTCCTGCTAGCTTGTATCGCTTTGATGCGACAGCTTTTGCTCCTTTCAAGGATAAGCCTCTGGTGTTTATTTAGCTGTTCGTCTGATGACAGAAAATCATAAATTTAGTAAAATGAGAGTGAAAGCTATTAAGTGGAGTATCGGCGATGAAAACCCCTGATGAGTGCGCGAATATTTTGGAAGTTCGCGAAGAAATTGATCTAATCGATCGGGAAGTGATCGATGCTTTGAGCAAGAGATTTCAATATGTGCTCGCGGCGGCCAGGTTCAAAACGAGTGAAAATAGTGTGAAAGCACCAGATCGCTTTTATGCTATGTTGCAGCAGCGGCGCGAGTGGGCCCAGGAAGCTGGTTTGAGTGCGGATGTGGTGGAAAAGCTCTACCGAGATTTGGTAAATCATTTCATTGAAGAAGAGTTGAAGCATTACAAACCTGACTAATTTTTCCTGAGATGACAATCTAGGATTAAAGTGAATTAACTCTTTGTGGAACAGGCATCTTGCCTGTTATTAAAGGTACAACATTTCATAGGACCCACCCACCAGAAAATTAACTCTTTGTGGAACAGGCATCTTGCCTGTTATTAAAGGTACAACATTTCATACTAAACGAATTTTAGTCCGCGCCGAAGACTATTTGCAATATTTATGAGGTAATTTGGTAATATGAAAATTGCGATCGCACAACTCAATCCTACTATAGGCGATATCTTTGGCAATTCCAACTTGATTCTGGAAGCTGCGAAAAAGGCTGCGGGTGAAGGCGCCAACTTATTGCTAACACCGGAACTTTCCCTGATTGGTTATCCGCCGCGAGATTTGTTGATGAACCCCAGTTTCATTGCCGCAGCAGGTGCACAGTTGCAGCAATTGGCGCAAAATTTACCAGCGGATTTGGTAGTAATAGTTGGGACTGCAATCCCAAATGCTCATTCTGGCAAAAAAGGTGGCAAATCATTGTTTAATAGCGCTGCTGTGTTGTCAAATGGCATTGTTAAACAAATTTTTCATAAACGCTTATTGCCAACTTATGATGTATTTGATGAAGACAGATATTTTGAGCCGGGAGAAAACAGCAATTATTTTAATCTTGGTGAACTAAAGATTGGTGTTACTATCTGCGAGGATTTGTGGAACAATGAGGATTTTTGGGGGAAACGCAGTTACGTTGGTGAACCTTTTTTAGATTTGGTAAAAGTGGGCGTAGATTTAGTGGTCAATTTGTCTGCATCGCCTTATTCTATGGGAAAACGGGGAGTGCGATCGGCTATGTTGCAGCACAGTGTGATCCGCTCAGGTATACCGATTGTTTATGCTAATCAGGTAGGGGGAAATGATGATCTGATTTTTGATGGGAGCAGTTTTTCTGTCAACAAAAAAGGTGAATTAATTCAGGTTCTCGCTTCTTTTGAGACAGATTTTGCGGTGATAGAATATGACGAAGCTAAACAGGATTTAATTGGTATTTCCTCGCAAAATCAAACAGAAATTACCCCTGCACAGTTAAGTTTTACTCCGCAGGTTGGGGATGCCGAAATTTGGGCTGCTTTGGTTTTGGGGGTGCGAGATTATGTTCGTAAGTGCGGTTTTTCTAAGGTTGTACTGGGTTTGAGTGGCGGGATAGATTCGGCTTTGGTGGCTACGATCGCTAGTTTTGCGATCGGACCCAAAAATGTCTTAGGCGTACTGATGCCTTCTCCTTACAGTTCCGATCATTCTGTTAATGATGCTTTGGAATTAGCTAAAAATTTGGGCATTGGAATGGAAATGTTGCCGATCGCAGATTTAATGAAAACTTACGATCGCACTTTGGCCGATTTGTTTATCAATACAACTTTTGGGATTGCTGAGGAAAACATTCAATCGCGAATCCGAGGAAATTTGTTGATGGCAATTTCTAATAAGTTCGGACATTTGCTACTTTCTACTGGCAATAAATCAGAAATGGCGGTAGGTTATTGCACTCTCTACGGCGATATGAATGGCGGATTAGCGGTGATTTCTGATGTGCCGAAAACTCGTGTTTATTCCCTTTGTCGCTGGCTAAATTCTGTAGGGGCGGTGCCCCCGTGCCCGCCATCTCCTCCGTGCCCGCCCTCTTCGCCCTCTCCCCCGTGCCCGCCCTCTTCGCCCTCTCCCCCGTGCCCGCCCCAAGGAAACGAGATAATTCCCGGTAATATTATTAGTAAAGCGCCTAGTGCTGAACTGAAACCGGGGCAAATAGACCAAGATTCTTTACCTGCTTATGATGTTTTGGATGACATTTTGCAGCGGTTGATCGAAAATCATGAATCTGTCAAACAAATTGTGGTGGCGGGACACGATGAAGCGGTGGTAGCCCGTATAGTAAAATTAGTGAGACAGGCAGAATTTAAACGGCGACAAGCGCCTCCTGGTTTGAAAATTAGCGATCGCGCTTTTGGTACTGGTTGGCGAATGCCGATCGCCAAATCTTCAATCTATTAAATATAAAATGGCTAATATCGACGGTACTCTCGGCTTTGATTTTCTCCTGGGAAGTCCCAACGCCGATTTAATTAGAGGATTTGCGGGTAATGACACAATTCAAGGTTTAGGGGGAAATGACCTGATTTTTGGCGATCGCGAAAATGATTTACTCGCCGGAAATGAAGGCGCTGACACCCTCGCTGGAGGGCAAGGAAGCGATACAATCTATGGAGGACAAGGAGATGATGTCATTAATGGCGATCGGGGTCAAGATTTGCTAATCGGCGGAGAACGCAAAGATATCTTGACAGGTGGTGCAGGCGATGATTTATTTGTAATTGAACAAACCGTTGCTGCATCTAGTATTACCGAAGCCGATTTAATTACAGATTTCGGCAACGGAAAAGATCAAATTGTCTTGACAAATGGCATGAAGTTTAGCGACTTGGATATCTCTGTTTCAGATAACCAAACAGTGATGAAAGATAAAAATACAGGCAAATATTTAGGAATTTTTTCAGGAATCATTAATTTATCACAATCCAACTTTATATCGCTGTTTGGCGGGATAGATGCGGGTCAGCTTTTGCCAATTTCTGTGAATACTATCATAGGCGATCGCCCTCTCGGATTGGAAGTTGCCAAAACTCCCCAAGAACAAGCAATTGGTTTAATGTTTCGCACAGAATTGCCCGATGACAGGGGAATGTTGTTCCCCATCGAACCAGTGCGAAATGTGCGTTTTTGGATGAGAAATGTATTTATTGAACTTGATATGATTTTTCTGCGGGAAGGCGTAGTGCAGGCAATAATTCCGAATGTACCGCCCTGTTTAACTGAAAACTGCCCTAACTACGGCCCGGATGTTCCTGTTGATGGAGTGATGGAACTCCGAGGAGGAAGGGCGGCGGAATTAGGGTTGAAAGTAGGCGATCGTATAGCATTGGGACAACAGAACTAGCCCTGTCAATGTGAATGCCGATCCTGGTCTAAAAGCCTTGCTGTAGAAAGATAGTGAGAGCCGCGCTCATGCGAAAAATGTACGAAATGTACTAAATATCAGAATTATCTAGCAACCTATAGAATCTCTAATCTGGGATGATTTCATTTTCATCTATACTACTCAGAGTATAAAAAAATTACGCAGTAAGCAATCATCTATGAATAGGAGTTATTCGCGGTTTGATTCCCTCACCAGCATCCTAGCAGGAACAGTAACGGTAGCAGGAATAGTCATCTTTGCACAAGCACCCGTTTTTGCAAAAAGTCCCCAAGAAATTGCCAAATTAGCTGAATCTGTCACTGTTCAGATTAATGGAACAGATAGTCGTAGCGGGACTGGATTTATTATTGCCAAACAAGGCACGACTTACACGGTTTTGACAGCTAAACACGTTGTTCCAAATAGTCAAGTTACCTATAAAATTCGCACTTATACGGGAAAAGAACATCAAGTAACTCGTGTGATGCCATTACAAAAAAACGATCGGGAACTGGATTTAGCAGTCGTAACATTTAACAGCACAGAAACTTATCGAGTTGTCACTTTAGGCGATTCCGCACAAACAGAGATCGGTACACAAATTTTTGTGATTGGCTATCCAAATAATAAATCAAGAACTCAGCAGAATCTTGAGTTTACAGAAGGTTATGTTAGCAGTCGTCCTCCGACTCATAAACGCGGTTATACATTGCGTTATAGTGCTGTCACTCAAAAAGGAATGAGTGGAGGGCCTGTATTTGATGGGGAAGGGCGTGTAGTTGGGATTCATGGAGAAGGCGAACTAGATTTTTCGACAAATGATACAGGAGCATCTGTAGAGTCAATCACTAAAACAGGATTTAATTCTGCAATTCCTATCAACACTTTTATAGCTAAACTGTCGGAAGCTGGGTTAAATCGTTCTGCTCTTTTGGTGAATACTTCAACCGCCACTAATGCACCTCTGAAACTGAATAATCCGCAAGATGCTAAGACTTATTATGTTCGGGGTTTAAGTCGGTTTGACAAGGGAGATTTGTCAGGGGCTGTTGCCGATTTTAACCAAGCAATTCAAACTCAATCGGATTATGTAGAAGCTTATTTTTATCGGGGACTGGCTTATTTTGATTTGAGACAAATGCCCAAAAGTATCGCTGATTATAGCAAGGCGATCGCCCTAAATGCCAGTTATGTTGACGCTTACTACAATCGGGGGCTGGTTTTGTCAGCATTGGGAGATAAACCGGGGGCGATCGCCGATTATACTCAAGTTATCCGCTTGGATCGAAACTTTGCCGCAGCTTACAACAACCGAGGATTGGCGCTTTCGGACTTGGGCGATCAAAAAGGGGCGATCGACGATTTCAATCAAGCGCTGCAAATTAATCCCGGTCGCGCTAACACTTATTTTAACCGAGGATTGGCGCTATTTCGCATCAAGAACGATCGCTCTGCCTTAGCTGATTACACCCAAGCAATTCAACTCAATCCCAATTATGCAAAGGCTTTTGCTAACCGAGGCATTACGTTGGTGAGAATGGGAGATAGACAAGGGGCGATCGCAGATTTGCAGCAAGCCGCTCGTTTATTTAGGGCTCAAGGAATGAATGCAGATGCTCAAAAAGCATTAGATTTGATCGGTCAATTGCAAAGGTAGTAAAGTTTATGATAGAATCGAAAATATGACCGTTCTAAAAACCATGTATCAAGCAACATTAACTGATGTTTCCTTAGACCCAATATTAGAGCAATTAACGCAACTTGCCCAACTAGAACCTGACTGGGATTCTTATGGTGCATTAGCAGTTTCGCCCGTTGCTTTTGTAAAAGCCTGTCAGTTGCTCATTCATGTTAAATACTCTCTTTCGCCTTTAGTTGGCGATCGGATTTTGCCCTATGATGCAGCACCAATTGCTAATGGTAGTCTACAACTGGAGTGGCGGAGTCCACAGGGCAATCTAGAAGTGGAAATTAAACCCGATATGAGTTTCAGCTATCTACTAATTAAGGGAGAAGGAAACGAGAGAAAATTTGAGGAGAAAAATCAGGTGTCATTATCTGAAGTCCTGAATGTGGTGTCTCAGTTATTGATTCCATAAGTCAGGATGAGATAATGCTCAAATAAATTGTAGATAACGATATCCTTTATCGTTGGATTCATGAGGATGGTACTGTAAAATCAGTTAAAATCCCGATTGCTTATGTTAAAATTATGGAAGCTCAACCACGAGAAGTACAGAACTACCTAAAAACCGATGGCACAAGTCCCTTTGAAGGATGGCTTGATTCCTTTCAAGATACGAAAACTGTATCTAAAATCAAGAAACGACTCAGGCGAGTTGAGCTAGGCAATCTGGGAGATTATCGCTCACTAGGAGCCGGAGTTTTTGAACTTAAGATTGATTATGGCCCTGGCTATCGCATCTATTTTGGACAAATCGGGTTAACAGTTGTGTTGCTGCTATGTGGCGGTGATAAAAGCACTCAAGAGCAAGATATTAACCAAGCTAAAAAATATTGGAGAGATTATGAAAGAACTCAAAGTGCCAACAAGTAGAAGCTACCACGAATACTTAATTTCTTCTCTGAAAAACCCAGAAAGTGCTGCTAGCTATATCGAGGTTATGTTGGAATTAGAGTCAGAAACACCAGAACCCGAATTGCTGCGAGCAGGACTTAAAGATGTGGTGGATGCTTATTTACAGATAAATAAGTTATCGACGGAAGCTAAACTTATATATGAGAAATTCGATCGGATGTTGTCTGAGAGTGGGGGCGAGGAAATTTATGCTTTGATAGTTTTACTAGATAAATTGGGGCTCCAGTTAGCTGTCGCAGTAAAGTAGGTTAATTAATCAAGTAGTTAGGGCGATCGCACTTTTTCACAAGTTGGGATAAAGAGCGATCGCTACTGTTAGTATTAGACCAAATCCGCGTTAAAATTCTTCAGTCCGCGAAGGCGGACTTCGTTTGTGTAGTAGCGGTTTCAACCGCCGAATTTGATTCGAGATGAGATAATTCCCCTAAAACCTCACCGTCACCAAAATCACCCGCCGAGGCTGATTTTCCGCTTCAATAGTAAACTCAACCCGCCCAAAACCTTTCGGCCCCGGTTCAACTAAATCATAGCGAGATGTCACCGTACCCGCGGCTGTAGTGTATTGAGCAAAAACAGCACCGGGATTCCTCCCCGCAGACGCATCGGCATCCCCTCCCCAAGAACTCGTATCATCCAATCGCGATCGAGTTGGTAAGACAGAAGCTGCGATTTCTGGAGGTGTTAATCTTTGATCCGCTAAGACTCTTTGAGCGTTATGAATAGCGCACATTGTCGGCCCGGAAATTTTTGTATCGCTGTATTGATCTTCCCACCTTTGTACAAACCCAAAACCAACATTCGGGCCGACGTTCTCCTGTCTTTGCCGCCCCCACAGCCGACTTACAGATAGAGTATTATCTTCCTCGCTCTTGCCTACCTGGCCTAATTCGGTTCTTTTGCTGGTAAAATTGCGATCGACAAATTCTTTATCTGCCGTGCGAATAGCGTTGGCGGCCGCTGGTTTTATTTGACTGCTAACATTAGTATTGCCTTGTAAAATTGTTGATAGAACACCGGGGATGGGTTGTGCTCCACAATATTTTTGAATTCCGTTGAAAACGCGATCTGCTGATAAGGCACTAATCGGAAATTCTAGGGAATAAGCCTCAGCAGGTTTGGGGAAAAAGATGCCGGATGTGGCGGAAGCAGCAAAAGAAGCGCCTCCCCAGATTACGATCCGATTAAATTGACGGCGGCTAATACTCATAATTTATTTACTACCTGGAGAGCGTGTCCCAGGCTCAATTTGAGCTTTAAATAGACGAAGGGTGGCTTCACAATTGGTTGCTCTAGCACACGCAGTTTCTATCGCAAGACTTTTTCCACCGCTAACATTTACTAACAGTGTGCCCACCTGACCAGGGGAAGCTGTTTTAGACTCTACTTGATTTCCATCTAAATAAACAGTTATTGTAATAGGAGCGTTACCTATGGCGGTATCACTCATCCCATATTCCATCCGTAAAGTTCCCGATCCTCCTGAGAGTCTACAAGTAAAAGCTGCATTCGGCCATACACGCAGAACTGCTGTATAGAGTTCTCTACCTACAGAAATATCTTCACTTACTTTTTGATATTGGCCACTTCCTCTATTAACACAGGTCAGGTCGAGCAAAAAGATCGGGCGCTGGGCCTGTGCCACTTGTGCGCCAACAGTCCCTAACATCACACATAACATCCCAGCCGAGAACAAACCGCTGAGCCACCGCACTCGCTTCATAAAAATATCCTGCTAATACCTTAATGAACTAATATAAAGGGTGAGCTATGTAGGAAAAATCCTGACTTTGGACAGATGACAAAATCAAAAATGTCACAATTGTACGAAATGTCAGATATAATAAATAGCGTAAACTCCAGCTTTTCCCTAATCTATGGATATTGCAGAAGTCTTAACACTGGCAGATCAGCTAATTTTTGCCAAGACGGGAAAGCATTTAGATTATGTGCAAGATGCTATTCTGCGGGGAACATTAGAAGACGCAACTTACACGCAAATTGCTCAAGAAGTTTACTCAAGTCCAAGTCATGTCAGAAATGTCGGATCGGACCTTTGGAAAACACTTTCTAAAGGATTGAAAAAAGATATTACTAAAAACAATTTTAGGGCAGTATTAGAAAATGGTATAGTTTATAATTATCAATCAACTATTGTTGAACATATAACAGGCGAGAATATAACAGTTAATAAAAACCTTAACGTTTGTCCTGAAAAAGTGCGATCGCCCAAAACACCCCAAAACCCCGAACCAACAGCAAAACAGCCCCGCATCGACTTAGGCGACGCACCAGAAATATCTACATTGTTCGATCGCACATCCGAACTCACCACCCTAGAAAACTGGATTTCAAGCCGCACCCGCCTCATCACCATCCTCGGCTTATCCGGTATAGGCAAAACCGCCCTGACACTCCAACTAATCCCACAAATTCAACACGAATTCGATTACATTATCTGGCGAAGCCTCCACAACGCGCCACACCTCGCATCACTCCAAACCGACATAATTCAATCCCTATCGCAGCAGCAAGAAACTAACCCCCCCAACCCCCCCTTATCAAGGGGGGGCGAAGAAATTCAACCTCCTTATCCCAGGGGGGGCGAAGAGATTAAGCCTCCGTCTCTTTCTCCCCCCCTTAGCAAGGGGG
>NZ_NXIB02000014.1 GCF_002412335.2 Tychonema bourrellyi FEM_GT703 | reverse complement strand
ACGCACCCGATCGACTATGATGATAATTTATTTTCTGACAATTAATCCACCCTGCTTCTTAAGGGGGGTTAGGGGGGATCGAATTCTATGCAGCTTCATAAAAAATTGGTATAAGCTAGTTCGACATCAAGAGCGTACAAAAATTGCAAAGTTTTGTTGCGATCGGGTTCAACAATTAACAAAAGAACAGTTTAGTTGTGTAGAAGCTTAACTCATAAGCACTGTCAACAGTCAACGGTCAACCGTCAACTGTCAACGGTCAACTTAATCTAAAAATCCCATTAAAGTAGAGCTATCGTCAATGTCGTTGGAAGCAATTGGTCGATTGCCACCCATTGTCGAGTAAACTTCATCAATGTGAAGATTGCTGACAGCAACTGGCCGCGCACCGGACATACTGAACATTTCACTGACTTGCATGGTACTGGCGCCGATCGGGCGTCTCCCCAGAGTAGCAACTACTTCCAATTCGCTGGCTTCTACCGGGCGGTTGCCTACAATGCCGTAGGTTTCGCTAATATGCAAGGTGCTAGTGCCGATCGGGCGTTTTCCCGATATGGAGACAATCTCGCTTACCGTAAAATCATTTGGCCCCACAGGGCGTTTGGGCAAGCCAGCAGGCAAATAGAGTTGAATTCCTGTTGCGTTGGCATCGCTGACTACTGTCGCTTCGCTTTTGGAAGCTGCTTTACCACGACGGGCGATCGCACTGCCTTTATCTTTGGGGGTGACACTCATAATTTTTTTCCTTTTGATTATTGGGCTTTTGATTGCTGGGTTCGGAAAGCGTCGGACTGGGAAAGTTTCTTTTCTGAGCTTTCTGCTTTCTATCTTTGTCAATATTAAAATATTATGATGAATCCTAACAAGTTTCTCAACTAAATTGCATAGTTATTGCATTTTTGTTAATATTTATTAGTAATAGCTACCTGTGATTATGATAACTGCGGCAGCATCTTTTAAATTACAAGCGCCCTTTGAGCCTACGGGCGACCAACCGGTAGCGATCGCCCAACTGGTCAAAAGCATCCAAGCAGGCGATCGATTTCAAACCTTACTCGGTGCCACAGGTACGGGCAAAACCTTTTCCATTGCAGCCGTTATTGAAAAAATCGGCAAGCCGACGTTAGTGCTCGCCCACAACAAAACGCTTGCGGCTCAACTGTGCAACGAACTGCGTAATTTTTTTCCCAACAATGCAGTCGAATATTTTGTCAGTTATTACGACTATTATCAGCCGGAAGCATACATCGCCGTTAGCGATACTTACATTGAGAAAACGGCGGCAATTAATGAAGAAATTGATATGCTGCGACACTCTGCCACGCGATCGCTCTTTGAACGCCGCGATGTCATAGTTGTAGCCTCTATTAGCTGCATCTACGGTTTGGGAATGCCCGCCGAATACCTGAAAGCAGCCATCCCATTGCGAGTAGGAATGGAAGTCGATCAGCGGCAAATCTTGCGAGATTTGGTTAACGTCCAATACAGCAGAAACGACATCGACTTAGGTAGAGGCAAATTTCGCGTCAAAGGCGATGTTTTGGAAATTGGTCCCGCCTACGAAGACAGAATCATTCGCGTTGAATTCTTCGGCGATGAAATCGATGCCATTCGCTACGTTGACCCGGTGACAGGTAAAATAATTCAAAATGTCGAAGCTTTAAATATTTATCCAGCGCGCCACTTTGTCACCCCAAAAGAGAGATTAGAATCAGCTTGTACCGCAATTGAACAAGAACTAGAAGCGCGGCTGGAAGAATTAGAAAAAAATGGTAAACTATTAGAAGCACAGCGACAAGAACAGCGCACTCGCTATGATTTGGAAATGCTACGAGAGGTAGGATACTGTAACGGAGTCGAGAATTATTCTCGCCACTTAGCAGGCAGAAATGCCGGGGAACCACCAGAATGTTTGATTAATTATTTTCCTAAAGATTGGATGTTAGTCATCGATGAATCCCACGTCACAGTGCCGCAAATTCGGGGAATGTACAACGGCGACCAAGCGCGCAAAAAAACATTGATCGAACATGGTTTTCGCTTGCCGAGTGCTGCGGACAATCGCCCTTTGAAAGCAGAGGAATTCTGGGAAAAAGCCAATCAGTGCATTTTTGTGTCTGCAACGCCTGGGGATTGGGAAATTGAGATTTCTGGCGACAGAGTTGCCGAACAGGTAATCAGACCGACGGCAGTGGTCGATCCGACGATATTTGTGCGTCCGACTGCTGGACAAATTGATGATTTGTTGGGTGAAATCAATGAGAGAGTTCGTCTGAATGAGCGAGTTTTGGTGACGACTCTGACGAAGCGGATGGCGGAAGATTTAACGGAATATTTGCAGGAAAGGGCGATTCGAGTCCGGTATTTACACTCAGAAATCCAGTCGATTCAACGCATTGAAATTATCCAAGATTTGCAGGATGGCAAGTTTGATGTATTGATTGGGGTGAATTTGTTGCGGGAAGGTTTGGATTTGCCGGAGGTGTCTCTGGTGGTGATTTTGGATGCGGATAAGGAGGGGTTTTTGCGATCGGGACGTTCGTTGATTCAAACGATTGGGAGGGCGGCGCGGCATATTCGGGGACAGGCGATTTTGTATGCGGATAATTTGACGGATAGTATGGTTAAGGCGATCGATGAAACCGATCGCCGTCGGGGAATCCAGTTGGCGTATAATAAGATGCACGGAATTACGCCGCAGCCGATCGCGAAAAAGCGATCGAGTAATGCGATTTTGGCGTTTTTGGACGTATCGCGGAAGCTGAATTCCCAGCAGTTGGAGGAGGTTTACGAACACGCAAATGAGTTATCTTTGGATGAGATTCCTCAGTTGATTGGGCGGTTGGAGGCGCAGATGAAGGAGGCGGCGAAGAAGTTGGAGTTTGAGGAAGCGGGTAAATTGCGCGATCGAATTAAGCATTTGCGGGATAAGTTATTGGGACATTAAGGAAGAGTAGGGGATATGATGTGCGATCGTATTACCTCGATCAGAAGTATAAAGTATTAAGATCAATGCCATGACTACACCGACTCGCTTGGAGTTTCCCATCGCCAAAGCTCAATATCTATTTGCCAGTGCCACTGAACCAGGAAAAGGAGGAGATAAGCAGAAATTCTGGCGGGAGGTGATGGGATTTGAGTCGCCGGAGGCGATTCGAGAGGCAATTATAGCTCAAATCTCGCTAGACTTGTTACAACCAGTTGGACAGAATGACTATGGAGAACGCTACCAAGCTATTATTTTAGTTACAGTGCGATCGGGAGTATCTTGGCAAATCCGTACAGGTTGGATTGTTCTGTTTGGTGAAGATATTGCTAGATTTGTTACCGCATTTCCTCAACGTTTTGGTAGACAGCAATGAGCAAATTTCAGTTATTCGATGCAGTGAGTTTAACCGAAGAAATCGCTCTCGCAGATGGCGGAGTTGTACCCCCAGAAACAGCCGGGGCGATTGTTGAGGTATTCAAAAACGGTGAAGCCTATTTAGTCGAGTTATTTGGCGGATGGGTGAAAGCAGAAGTTGGCGGGGATTTTGTTCCTGCAACTCAGGATCAGCCAGAATCATTTATGGAAACGATAGGTGTTGAAACAGTTTATCCGCATCAGTTGCAATTAGTAAAATCTGCCAGCGAAATGATGGGACTTCGATCGCGTTTACAGTCAGTTTTGGATAATTTATCTGAAGATTTAGTGGCTGAAGTCTGCGATTTTGCCGAGTTTTTGCAGGAAAAACAGCAAAAAGTGCGATCGAATTAAGCATTTGCGGGATAAGTTATTGGGACATTAGACATCGACCATATTTACCGTGGAACAGGCATCTTGCCTGTTCAAAATAGGTTTTATAATTATTTCTCTCAAGACTTCTGTCCAGCACGGCGTGCTAAAGCTATAATTCTCGGACGCCCAGTAGCCGTCAGTGAAAATCCTAGCCCCAAACGGAAAATTTCCGGCATATAATATTCATCATTTTCACGGATGACTACACCATTATCTTCTAAGATTTTCATTTCTTCTACTGAGAGTTCCATCATCTCCCTCGTGAAGGGAATTTTTCGGTTTTCTGCTCGTAAGTTTCGCAACTTAGCAAATACATTTTTCAAGCTAGTATTTTCATTTTCTATTTCTTGTATTTTCTCGCTACTGCATTCACGTAATACTCCTTTAATCGCTGTCGGGATAAGTATTCTGTCTTCCCAACGGGTATCATTGACAGAACTCTGGGCTGCTAAATGTAGCAGACGTACTAAATCTCTTGCTTGAATTTGTCCTCGGAAATCTGACAGCGCGGCCAGCGTAAATCTGGCAGAACCTGCTTCTTTAGATCGCTCACTTCCCAGTCTTTTACCCCATAAAGGTATTAAAGCTTCAGTAAGCTCGACTTCACTCATATCCTGAAGTTTTGTAATATTAATACCGGGAAGTATTTTCGCTAAATTAGTTACCCAAGCAACCAGTCTTAGAGCTTCTTCCCGATTCCACTGCAAAGCATAAGGTTCATACCTAGCCATCATTTGAGCAGGATTTTGATGCACAGCAGCAAGCACCATATCGCGTCGCACAAAAATGATAATACCTAATGGCAAACTAGGCTGTTGCCCCAGCCATTCAGGGACATCCTGAAGCAAAGATCGAATAGCAGTTTGTTGAGTGCGATCGCTAGCAAAGTTTTGGAAAAGGTCTTCTAAGCCATCAATAACCACAACCAGTTGCTTTTTAGCGAGGGCTAAAGACTCAGTTAATCTTCTCCCAGCATTTTCTATTGTAGTATCTGCTTGTTGGGATTTTGTTTTTGTATGGTCGAAGCCAACACCCCAAGCTATAACATTTAACCAGCGATCGCGCCACTCCCCTTCGTGAAGATTCAGTAGATAACCTTCTCTGATATAGTCACGAATAGAACTGGCATCTGTCGGCTGCTCGAAACCCAACACCTGTGCGGCATTTATTCGCACTTCTCGGACTATATTCTGAGCCGATTCTTGCAGATTAATTGACTCTATAATCGGGCAAATAACCGCGTTAGTTTGGACATCTATTGCACCAGCATCAATGGCAAATTGTTGCCAATTTTTTCGGCGAACAATCTGGATAAAAGTATAAGTTTTACCTGAACCTTTGGCACCAACTATTACTGCAATAGGCAGACGGCGGCGGTGATCTGAAGCCAAGTGTCGCAAGGGAGTGGTAGCTAAAAAGTCATTGACTTCTGCATTTTCTGCAAATATTAATTGTTTGGCTATCTTGCTCAGTTCTTCTCTTTGGGAATTCAAGCTAGAAAGGGGGTTTCCCATAGGTTCGCTGCGCTGAACAACGGGCAACCATTCTACGAGAGGACGTACAGCATCCACAATTCCCGATCGCAACAGACGAGTGACTACCTCTTCCCAAGTAGGAGGCAAAACCAGTAAACCATCAGTAAATGATGTCAAGACTCTCACAGGTTCGCCACCTTCCCCTAAAAACGGACTAGCAGCTTCCAGTAATTTAGTTTCCGCTTCCAATACTATATCGCTGGAGCGCTCCTGGTCGGGAATCTGGTTAATAATCAATGCAGGCAATGGTTCAGTATCTCTCCTCGAAAGCGCCCTTTCTCCAAGAAGCTCTAGAAGTCTGACTGTTCCTGAAATAGACTGTGCGCTTAAGGTGGTAACAAAAATACGGTACACTCGCGGATCTAAAATTAGACCTGTAGAAAGTTCAGAAAGTCCAGCCCGCAGGTCTACTATCACAAAATCAGCGCCTAAAGCTTGACCGAGACTAGCTAAAATATTCGTTAATATAAAAGGGTTTTTAGCACTTTGAAAAAGATGTTCTGGTCGGATTTCTAAAGCAGTAAATTTTTCGTTTGAACGGAAAGAAGGCAACACATAAATCCCATCAATTAGAGCATTTTGAATTCTATCTGCTACTAATTGAACAGCATCTACAGCGTCAGGAGAAGCATCGCCGTGAACGAGGGCGATCAGGTCAGCAAAGGAGACACTAGGATTAGGTAATCGGCGCTCAAAAACCCAACTAATTCCAGGTGCTTCTAAGTCTCCATCTACCAGGAGCACTTTATGTTTATCTTCCGTTAGAGCCTGTGCTAAAGCTAGAGCATGAGTTGTGCGTCCAACGCCACCTTTAAAGGAATGAAAAGCAACTACTGGCGGAACATCTGAGGATAAGCTATCTGGACGTTCAATATCTTGACACAGTTGCCAAAGCACTCCTGGCCTGGATAAACTGGGCGTCAATCTAGGAATCGGCGGTTGTTCTTCTGTTTCCTCGAAAAAAATCGGTAGGGTACGTTCACTCTCAGGTAAACTTTCTAAAATAATTAAACCCTGTACTATTTCTGGCTGTGAATGAAGTCGGTAGCGAGGATCGTAGACATCTTGCAGCCAAGCTGAAGCTTGTGCTTGAGTACCCGGACGAATTCCTATCGTTAACTCATCCCAATAAGCCCTCGCCCAAACCAACCATTCTGGCCACTTATTTTGCTCTTGCATTCGCAGCAAGACTTGTTCTACATCAACCCAAGTATATAGACGAATATCTGACGGAATCATCGATTTCTGTCCTCTTTTTTAACCCAATGGCAAACTTTTTCCAACCACTCAACCACTCTTTTTTCTTTGTCAGAGTCCATGCGAATCCCATACCGCCATAGCTGATGAGCTTTCTCTATACCTAAATCCGATCCATCACTAGCCAGACTGAAATGGGGTGTGTCTCCAACAATGCTAGCAGAAATTCTGAGTTCTTTTTTCCACCTATCTAAATTATGACCGTCACGAGAGAGGAGTGTGGGGTCGGAGATATCATTTGTTGTTCTCAAATTGTTGCGTATCAGCCAAATTCTCTTCATTCCGCATTCGGCTGCATAGAAGAGAAGCAGGTAAGAGGAAGTAGAAAAAGTATCTTTTGTTTTTTCATAGGCGCTAAGATGAGAATGAAAGGCTTGCCGTAATCCACTTACCCCAGCCGGAATCTTAGAACTCAACTTTTCTTTTTGAGGTTTAAGGTTAGCCATCTAGTTTTTAATTTTGTATACTTTGCTATCATAATTTATTTTGATTATTGCACAAGTAAGGTTAATTTTTGCCATTTCTCTATTTTCTTGATTTGTACAACATAACATGATATTATAAAAAAAGTAAGTTGGGTTTCGTTACCTCAACCCAACCTACTAATAAACTTACGGTGTCGGATTCGGATACTTAGCGTGCACCGCATTAATTTCTGCTACGATCTCCCGATCCAATTCCACCTCCAAACTACTAAGATTTTCCTCCAACTGTTCGAGACTTGTTGCACCGATAATTGTGCTCGTGACAAACCAGCGCGATCGCACATAAGCCAAAGCCATCCTAGCCGGAGTCAAATTGTATTTTCCAGCAATCTCAACATACGCTTTCACCGCATCATTCAGATTAGTTTTATCGTAACGCTGGCCGAATCCCGCAAATAAAGCCAGCCGCGAATTTTCGGGAATTCCATTCAAGTATTTACCCGTTAAAATCCCAAATTACGACTTAGTTTATGTAGAAAATCTTCGCGACATCGAACTATCTTAGCGTGAACCTTGGCAACTTTAATCCGAGCTTTATGACGGTTATTAGAACCTTTAAGCTTACGGCTTAGTTGCTTTTGTCTCTTAGCTAACACGGCACTGCCGTGTCCTCTATCTCATTCCGGTACTTATCCCTCTTCCGAAAGCCTCACCTTATTACCAATCAACTTGAGAAAACTCGATCCAAAGTGTTGAATCTCCAAAAAATTAGCATAAGCAGCAACTGGCTTATAAACTTTAAAATTCCGCATAATCCCCAAAGTCGCCGCACTTTCCAGCGGGCCAATAAAGCTAGTATCCCTATCCAAAAAATCAGGCTGACTCACCCAATGTTTCATTTGTTCAGCATTCAAAAAATAGCATCCAGCATGAGGATTCAAAGCCCGCTCAAAAGCAATTTTTTGTTCCATGATTTTGCCCAATAATTGACGCTGTTCCTCCACATTTTGAAATTTTGCAGTCGCAGACGGCGTTAAATCACCATCGATATAAGCTTTAAAAACAGGCGCTTGAGGCGATACTTCATAGCGATTTGGTTGTAACAAATTGCCATTTCCCCCATGATGCCTAAACCAATTTAGCTTATTAAAAAACCACGAATCATGCAAAATTAAATCATCTTCCAAATAGCAAAAATAATCATATTTGTCAAGACAAGCGCGCAAAACAGCCTGACACTCAAACCCCAACAACAGCGGTTCACATTGTGTAGCATGGTGTATGAAAGATTTCGGCTGTATCGGCAGTTGAGCTAACAGATGATAGCCTTGGGTAGTGCAAACAACAATGTCAATTTCGTGATTTTGGTGTTGATTGGCTGGAATAGTTGCACATTCGCCAATGTGAATCATACACTGAGACTTGCCGTACAAAGCTTGCAGCGATGTGATACAAGCGGTTAAAGCATTGAGTCGCGGTTGCGGATCATTTCGCTGGGAAGCGTGTTTTCCGTCGCCGCTGGGATTGTAAAAGTGGGCAATGGTGAATAGAATTCGCATTGGTGTGGATTAACAATTAAAAATAAAACAGAATGATTGCACTATCTTAGTCCGCGTAGGCGGACTTTGTATGTGTAGCCCCGAATTATATTCGGCGGGCTTCTCAAAAGATTTTTGGCACAATAACCTCTATAAATCTTACTACATTCAGTCCTCAAATAACTCTGGCAGTCGATCGCGCAACTCAGCATTCAAACGCGGTAACTCATCCCGCATCTGCAAATACCAGTCTCGCCGCTGCCGATAGTGCCCGCACAGCAAACGGTTGTCGCGCACCCACTCATAAGCATTCCCAGCTATTTTCCGGCGCGTTTGAGCATCGGAAATCAACATATTCAGCTTAATTTCAAACTCTTTTTCATGTCGATAAATTAACCCAGTTTCACCTTCAACAATTGAATTTTCGTACACCGTAGGACTTGCCAATACCGCAACTCCCCGCGCCGCACATTCAATAAACTTCAAATCAGATTTCATTTCATTAATCGGATTAGAAACTAATGGTAAAAGAGCAATATCGCAACTATACATAATTTCTTGATACCGTTCGTAACTGCAAAATGACTCAAATTCTTTGTGCTCTATTTCCAAGGAGTCAAAAAATAGCCTGTCGTGAATCACTTTTACTCTAATCCGGTGTTTGTGAGCGACTAAAACTCGATTCAGCGCCGTCATAATTGGTTGCCAATCTTTTTCGCGATTGATGGCACCAAAAAATATCGTGATTGCATCTTCTGAATAAGTTCGCGGCGGAGGTAGAATGGCTAATTGATTTGCAAATACGGCCACATTGGGATTATACTGTCGCAAAGCTTTGGCTAGGGGTTCTGTAGTAGTTTGAACACAATGACAGCCACGGTAACTGAGGTAATTGTTGTCTGCATATTCCCGGCGACGGATGGGATTGTCGTCAATTTCGGCTACTATTAAATAGCCTTGTTGTAAAAGTTGTTTGAGTCGGGGAATATAGGCAGGATACTGCATAATTGTCCGCTGCCAAACAAATACCTTTTCTTCGGCTGGAAGTGGGGCGATTAATTCTGTTGTTTTTACCGCAGATATAGTGCGGACGCCGGGAATTGTAGCGCTAAATTTGTCAGGTTCCAAAACTCGCACGCGATCGCACCCTGTAGGAGCCATAATAATGGTTTGGATCAGTAGTCTGCGTGGTTGTAGTGGCGTTTTGGTCGTTAGCGAAGCCCTCGAAGAGGATCGCACAATATAATATTCAGCACCAGTTTCCGTCGCAAAACTACTCGATTCTAGCTCTAAAGCCTTAACCATAGGATGCAGCAATTCCTGAAACTGGGCAAAATTGTCGTTTTTTTGTCCTTTTCCTTGCAATTCGTAAACCTGCAATCCGGCTTCAGCAAATAGTGACTTAATCCTTTCTAGGGTAAACCAGTGCTGCATTTTGCCTTCAGGATTTTCCCATTGTCCCCGCAACAAATGGACAATTCTGCGCCAATATTGAACATTGGGAATTTTTGCAAAAACTTGCCCCTCTGGATTCAGTAAAACACTATACTGCTTGAGGATATCCCAAGGATTTTTGAGGTAAGGTAACAAATCGCCAAAAATCAGACAATCGACGGTACCTGGGGCGATGTCGAGACTGGCGATGTCTGTTTGTTCAATATTGGCGATCGCCACCCAGTTTAGCCGATCGACTGCAATTTTCGCTTTTTCTCGATCGCACTCAATGCCAATATACTGACAGTGGGGATTAGTCAGCTTGTACTGCGCGCCCGTAGCACCCGTACCACAGCCAATTTCGACAATCACCTTAGCATCCGGCGGTAGCAGATTTAAAAGTTCATGGTTGATGCGATCGATCACTTTCTATAAATTCCTGATTAGTTTTGATGAAAAAGAAACCACATAATAGATTACCATAGACAATCAACTTTTACTCACTTCCCGGCAGAAGATAATCTACTTCTTCTTTCCTCTTCCTTCGTGTCCTTCGCGTCTTCGCGGTTCAAAAATCATTATAACAAAAACTATGAACCATAACTTAGGAATTAACATCGCCGGCTACATCAACGGCGAATTTGGCATTGGAGAAGGAGTCAGAGCAAATATCAGGGCTCTAGAATCCACCAACATACCCTTCACCATCAACAATTTCACCCGTAGCCCCCACCGCAATCAAGACACCACCTATCAAAACTTCAGCCCAGACAATCCTCATCCCATAAACTTAATTCAAGTCAACGCCGATGAAGTCAATACTTTTATCAAACATTCAGGTTCCAGCTATTTCAAAAATCGATATAACATCGGCTTTTGGGCCTGGGAAATTCCCGAATTCCCCCAAAAGTGGCAACCAGTATTTGACAACTTTCACGAAATCTGGACTTACAGCAACTATTGCGCCGAAGCAATTTCCCTAGTCTCGCCAATTCCCGTCATCAAAATCATGCCCAGCATTGATTTACCACCATCTTACCTGAATAGACAATCCTTGGGTTTGCCAGAACAAAAATTTATATTCCTATTTATATTCGACTTTTCCAGCCTTATCGCACGCAAAAATCCTTTAGCAGCAATTCAAGCATTTAAACAAGCTTTCGGCGAAGACGAGCGCGTATTATTGCTCCTCAAATCTTCCAACTCCGCCAAAAACATCCAAGATTTAGCCTTATTACAATCAGCCATCGGAAATTCTCCAAACATTCAACACCTAGACGGATATTTATCCAAAACAGAAATCAACGGTTTACTGTATAATTGTGACTGTTATCTATCCCTGCATCGTTGCGAAGGATTTGGTTTGACAATGGCGGAAGCCATGTTTTATGGTAAGCCTGTAATTGCCACTGGCTATTCATCAAATACAGAATTTATGAATGTTGGCAATAGCTTTTTAGTCAAATATAAATTAATTCCCCTGAATGCAGATTGCGGCCCTTACAAAAAAGGTAATATTTGGGCTGAACCGGATATAGAACACGCGGCTTATTTGATGCGGCAAGTTTTCCGCAATTACCCAGAAGCCCAGCAAGTAGGAGCAATAGCTGCTGAGGATATTAAAACTTTATTGAGTCCGAAAGTTACCGGGAAAAAATTCAGAAACGTTTGGAGTATATAGCGAAAATTACCGATAATTTTCAAACATTAAATAATTCATTCCTAGCCAAAGTAAATTCTATCCCCAAAAGTGAGAACAACTTGTCATCATCACCCGAAACAACACAACCTTTAGTTAGTATTTGCATTCCGACATATAACGGAGCAGCATTTATTGGCGAAGCAATTCAGAGCGCTTTAGCTCAGACTTATCCCAACATAGAAGTAATTATATCCGATGACGGATCGACTGACGAAACAATTGCGATCGCGCAATCATTCACCTCACAAACATCCGCCGACTTACGCATCATCCTCCACCGCAATTATGGCTTATCGCAAAACTGGAACTTCTGCATTTCCCAAGCCAAAGGTAAATACATTAAATTTCTGTTTCAGGACGACTTTCTCGCACCAGAATGTATTGCCAAAATGGTCGCCGTCGCCGAACAACATCCAAAAATTGGCATGGTTTTCTCCCCCCGTGGTATCACCATAGACGCATCTGAATCAAATCCCATTTTGTTAAGAGCATCCCAATCAATTAATGATTTGCACAAAGGTTGGTCAAATTTAAAATCAATCCAGCCCGGACAAGAATTGCTAGCAGATGCTAATTGTCTAAGCAACCCGATCAACAAAATTGGCGAACCGACAACCGTCTTAATTGCCAGTCGCGTTTTTGCCGAAATCGGATTATTTGATTCGGGATTATCTCAGTATGTAGACTTAGATATGTGGTGGCGAATCATGGGAAATTATCACATCGGATTTGTAGACGAAAAACTCTCATCCCTGCGGATTCATCCCGAACAACAAACTTGGAAAAACTTCGCAACTGGCGAGAATCATAAAGATGTAGTCAGATTTTACAATAAATTACTAAATAGTCCTGAATACAGTTTTTTGAATCAACAAATTAAACAGACAATTCAACAAAAGTTAGATTTGAGAATTCAGCGAAATTTATCTGACTTGTCAAAGCTGGTTCAACTTTACAAAAAATCGCCAACTAATCAGTCTATTGTCTCACGGCTGCGTCAATACCGCCAACAAATTGCCCGACATTGGCTGAGTTTACCAGCCGATAAATTTGAAAGTGCTTATTTGGGAGAAACAGGAAAATCCCACCAGTTGCTGCTAGATAGTGGGATTAAACATGAAATATTGACTGAGGAAGAACAAAGTTTTGTTCAGCAGTTGTGTTCCAAATTGTCTGAAGGAGGTGAAATTGTAGACAAGATGCCATGTCTTCTCGCAGCTATGCTTTACCGCGATGCTTATCAGTTGCCATTAGCCTATCAAAATTCTGTGATTCCTGAGTGGTTTTTTGAGGATTTGATGAAATTCTTGTTTCAGTCTCCCACTTATTTTCAGCAAGTGGGAGAAGTTGAAATATACTCGCGGTATTTGCATGATTTAATCGATTATGTGGCTGGGAATATTGCGATTTTTCCAGATGCGGAAGTTTGGCGTTATTTGGCGCAATTTGTTACTAATAATCTTAGCCTCAAAGCTTTGTCTATCAGCGAGCATAATCTCCTAAATGTGGAGAGTCAGCAAGCTGAGATTATCGAGTCTTATTTGACAAATATTGGTTGTCAAATAGATTTCAAGTTTCAGGATAGAAAGTTGGCAACTGGCAAAATTAGATTAGGCGTTTTGCTAGATACAATTAGTGCGGAACCGGAGACTTTTGCGGCTATTCCGGCTTTTGAATATTTAGACAGAGACAAGTTTGAAATTATTGTGTATTATTTCCAAATCCAGGCTGAGGAATTGGGTAGATATTGTGAAAGTCGGGTGGATAAGTTGGTACATTTGTCAACAGATTTGCTGAGTCAAGTCGAGGAAATGCGATCGCACAATTTAGACATTCTCCTCATCTGTACGAATACCACCGAAACTCCAAAACCTAGCACTTTGCTGTCCCTACACCGACTAGCGCGACTACAGATAGCTGCTGGTGCATTAATTCCAATGATTACGGGCCGTAATATCGATCGCATCCTAGTCGGAAAATTCACAGTTTCCCCAGATGCACCCGCAGAATATCGCGAAAAATTAATTACTTTAGAAGGCTCAGGAGTTTGTTTCAGTTATCCTGTACAATCAAAACATTCCACAGTTAAACCGACCAGAAGCAGTTGGGGAGCAACCGACAAATCGGTAATATTTATGTCCGGTGTTAAAGCTTTTAAGATTATCCCAGAATTGAGAGCAACTTGGGCAAAAATTATTGCCGCCACACCGAATTCGATTTTAGTTTTATATCCCTTTCATTCCCGCCCGGAAAACTATCCGGCGATGCCTTTTTATCATCAAATGCGATCGCTCTTTGCCGAATTTGGCATTGACAAACAGCGCTTGGTGATGATCAGAGCGCTACCAACCAGTGCAGATTACCAAGAATGTTTGAAATTAGCTGATATATATTTAGATTCCTATCCAGACAGCGACGCTGCATCCTTAGTAGCACCGCTGTTAGCCCGATTGCCGATGGTAGTGAGAGATGGGCAAAATATGCGATCGCAACAATCCGCAGCAGTCCTCAAAGAACTACAATTTCCTGAATTGGTAGCAAACAGCGAGAACTCTTATATGGAGATGAGCACATCGCTGGGAACCAACCCAGAATTGCGCCTGCACTATCGGGATCAAGTCCAAAGAACAATGGCGACTAACCCCAAATTCCTGGACAGTCGCGCTTACTCGTTCCAACTCGGAACACTATTGGCAGAAACTTTCTTCCATAGACCTCTCTAATAATTATTATTGTGGAACAGGCAGGATGCCTGTTCAAGATTAGCAATTCTGGCGATGTCTAATCAATTTTAGATTTTAGGTTGGGCGGGTTCCCGTACCTACCGCACAAAAACATTGATGTTTGTCGAATCAGCTCTCCGGCCCGTTCTGGAGAATACTCGAAGATGTAGTTGTCAGGGAACCCCCCCAAAGACACAGCGTCAGGGAATAAACAGTAGCAGCATGAACAGGCTAATGGTCTGCTATCATCGGAAAATCTAAGTGCTTATAGGTTGTCGCTCTTTTCCTGCTACAGCTAAATTAAAAGGGGAAGCACAAGTCAGTTGGAGACACAAAAATGACAGGACTTTTTCAGATAGGCGATAAATTACTGCAAGCTCAGGATATGCCATCGCTCCTGAAGCGTTATCAGTTGATGCCACAATTTTTGCGTGGTGTCATAGTAGACCAAGCGATCGCACCTTTTACTTGCAACGACGAAGAAAGCCAATCCGCCGTCGAGAATTTTCTCGTCCAGCACCAACTGACAGCCCCCGAAGCCAGAGAAGCTTGGCTGCGTAGCCAGAATATGACCTTGGAAGAACTTCAAGAAATGGTCGTCAGACCCTTGCTGATTGAAAAATTTAAGCAAGCCACTTGGAGACCTAAAGTAGATAACTATTTTTTAACCCGCAAAGCTAGCCTAGACCACGTAGTCTATTCCCTGGTTCGCACTAAAAATCCAGCACTAGCCAACGAACTTTATTTTCGCATCCTCGAAGAGGAACAAAGCTTTGCCGAAGTCGCCCGCGACTTTTCCGAAGGCCCTGAGTCCAAGTCCGGTGGCTTATTGGGACCAGTACCCCTCAGTCAGCCACACCCAGCAATCAGTAAACTTTTGTCAGTCAGCCAGCCAAATCAACTCTGGACGCCACGTCCTCTGGCAGAATGGATGGTAATTATTCGACTAGAAAAGTTCATGCCAGCTCAGCTAGATGAATCGATGCGGCTGCATTTGATTAACGAACTATTTGAAACCTGGGTCAACGAACAAATATCGCAAATAGGCCCGCTACAGCCCCTTTCATCCGCGTCTGCGATTGAACGGTAAAGGCTGTAGACTCAATTCTTCAATCTAAAATCTAAAATCTAAAATCGGATGACTTCTTCCGCTGTTTCACTAGGCCAAATTCAGGATTTCTTAGCTCAAACTACCCCGTTTGACCGACTCTCAGAGACGGCTCTCACTGCTTTGGTGGCGAAGTGCCAACTCCTCGGTTATCGGACGGGGCAACCCCTGTTTGAACGCGAAAAAATGCCGACTCAAGTGGCAATTATCTATGAAGGTCAGGCCAGGCTGTTGGGCTTTGACCAACGATCGCAGCGCCATGTCAGTTTACGCTTGGTACAGTCCCAGGAAATTCTCGGTTGGGCGGGTTTGCTCAGGGGTGTTCCTTGCGAAACTGCGATCGCGTCTACTGATGTGATTGCGATCGTCATCCAAACCGAAGATTTCCTCAGTGTACTGGAAAAACAGCCGAAATTTGGAGAAGCCTTTCGCGAACACTGTTCCTTAAGCGAAGCATTTGAACTTTTGAGTCTCGAATTGCAGCGTCAGGCTGACGCTACTTCCAACCTCAAGGAAATCACCATGCAAGCTTGGCAAGACGCGAAAGTTGTCAACCTGCCAAATGGTAACAAAAAAAGTCAAGAGCTGGCAAAAGAGTTAGATAGCGATCGAATTTGGCTCGTCAGCAGTGGCGTATTGGGCGACTTTCCGACCGGTAGTCGTTTGAATATTGACAGCGAAGCCAAATCCTTAAAAGTAGAAGGCCGCATGGGTGCTCGCTTGGTAGGTTTCCGGGAACCCCCAGAACCACCACCAGAAACAGCAGCAGCAGACCCCCTAAATGGCTCGATAAATGAAGGAATAGAAGATTTAGGCAAAAAGCGACGCATCGTCTTTGACGATGTAACCCAGGCCCCACCAGTTCCCCCAGAACCCCGATCCGACCAACCAAAGGATACTAAATACCCTGTTTTCCGTGGCAGAGGGCAAATAGATGGCCCGCTAGCTTGCTTCCAGATGTTGAGCAAGTATTTTGGCATCAAATTTCGTCGAGATATCATCCGCAAAGTTCTCGAAAATCAGTTAAAAACTGCTGGTTCTGTCACTATACAGGCCTGTGGTGCGATCGCCCAAAGCATCGGCCTCACACCCCAATTAGCCCAAATACCAGCAGACGCCATCAACCGGATCAAAGCCCCGGTAATGATTAAATGGAAAGACACCTTTGCCATTGTTTATAGCATTACCGAACAGGAATTGGTGGTAGCCAGCCCCGAAGAAGGGCTGATGCGGAAGCGCGTACCTCAGTTTAGAGAAATCTGGGGAGAATCAGGAGAAGTCCTGCTGCTACAAGCCCCGCAACAAATTGACCAAAAAGAGCAGTTCAGCTTCTGGTGGTTCGTGCCGGCGCTGATGGAACACAAAACAGTATTTATTGAAGTATTGTTCGCCTCCTTTTTCGTGCAAGTATTCGGTCTGGCAAACCCGTTAATCAGCCAAATAATTATCGATGAAGTATTGGGTAAGCGCAACTTAGACACCTTGGATGTCTTGGGCGCATTTCTGTTAGGTGTGGCCCTGTTTGAAGGACTCCTCAACGGTTTGCGTACCTTCTTGTTTATAGACACTTCCAACCGCATCGACGTCAAATTAAGTGCGGAGATCATCGACCACTTACTCCGGCTTCCCCAAAACTACTTTGACAATCGGCGCGTCGGAGATTTGGTCTACAAATTCAGTATGATGGGCCAAATTCGGGAATTTATGACAGGTACAGCCCTGACAGTGGTTCTCGATGCAGTATTTTCGGTGGTTTACGTCGCAGTGATGTTGTCCTACAGCGTGCAACTAACGGCAGTATCTTTGGCAGTTGTACCGATACTTGCGTTGATGATTGTGCTGATCAATCCCCTGGTGCTGCGCCTGATCAAACAAAGAAACAATCGTTTTTCTGACGCTCAATCTTATTTAGTTGAAGTAGTCAGTGGGATTCAAACTGTTAAGGCTCAAAATATTGAATTGAAATCCCGCTGGGAGTGGTCTAGCCGCTATGCTAAATACATTACAGCCAGTTTTAAAACTATTATTACGGGGACTACTGCGGGTACGGTTAGTGCCTTTCTCAACCAAGTCGGTAACTTAGCTCAGTTGTGGGTGGGAGCTTATTTGGTATTAAAAAATGAGATGACTTTGGGTCAGTTGATTGCTTTCCGAATTATTTCGGGGAACGTGACTGGTTCGCTGCTGAGGTTTGTCAGTGTGTGGCAGAGTTTCCAAGAAGTGTCAATGTCTGTCGATATGCTTAAGGATATCGTCGATACGCCCACAGAAACCAGCGATGAAGACCGCAGTAACATCCCGATGCCGGCAATTCAAGGTCAGGTGACATATGAGGAGGTTTCCTTCCGATTTCTGGAGAGTGGCTCACTCCAATTGGCTAATGTGAATTTAGAATTTCCCCCTGGCAGTTTTGTGGGAATTGTGGGGGGAAGTGGTTCCGGTAAGAGTACCGCAATGAAGCTTTTGCAGCGTCTATATCCACCACTTTCAGGTCGAATTTTCGTTGATGGATATGACATTGCTAAGGTGGAATTGTACTCTCTCCGCAGCCAACTTGGGGTGGTACTGCAAGATACTTTGCTGTTTAACTGTACGGTGCAGGAAAACATTGCTCTGAGTAATCCCGACGCGAGTACGGATGAGATTGTCCGAGCTGCAAAACTAGCAGTAGCTCACGATTTTATTATGGGCTTGCCTGCTGGCTATAATACGATTGTGGGAGAGCGGGGATCTTCGCTTTCTGGGGGTCAAAGGCAGCGTTTGGCGATCGCGCGAACAATTCTCCAAAACCCCAAACTACTGATTTTGGACGAAGCTACCAGCGCCTTGGACTACCATTCGGAGCGCCAAGTTTGCAATAACTTAGCCGAAGCTTTTTCCGGTCGCACGGTGTTTTTCATCACTCACCGTCTGACTACCATCCAAAATGCTGATGTGATTATTATGATGGATCAAGGTGCTGTAGTCGAGCAGGGAACTCATAAAGAATTAATGGGTCTTAAAGGGCGTTACTATTGCCTCTTCCAACAACAAGAGGCATCGAATACCTAATCATGGTAATGGGGCATCGGGCATCGGGCATCGGGCATCGGGCATCGGGCATCGGGCATCGGGCATCGGGAATGGGTAATTGGTAATTGGTAATCGGTAATCCCTCAAAAATAATGACAAACAGTAATTTAAAATCACCAATGCCCAATGCCCAATGCCCAATGCCCAAATAACAACTAACAACTAACAACTAACAACTAACAACTAACAACTAACAAATAACCACTAAACATATGGCAATGAAATCGATCATGCTTTCTGAGCAACCAGTAATTCTAGAAAAACCAGCGGTTTGGTCGCGCTTGTTTTTGTGGATGATCATGTTGATGACCACTTCCGCCGTTGTTTGGGCGTATTTTGCCAGCATCGAACAAGCTGTCCCCGCCGTCGGTCAATTGGAACTAAAAGATGGTGCCAGAGACATCCAAGCGCCTGCTACAGGTGCGGTAGTCAGGGTTCACGTCGAAAATGGCGATCGGGTAGAAAAGAACCAGCCCTTGCTCACTTTCAACCCCGTTGCATCCAGTGCCGATTTCACTTCCATCAAGAAAACCAAAGAAGCCCTAGAAAAAGAAAATAAATTTTACGAAGATGTGGTTAACGGCAAAATTCAAGGTGCTATTCCTTCAAACCTAGAATCAACTATCAAAGATAGACAAAGCCTCACTGCACAAAATCAAGTGTTGCAAGCTTTGATTGACGAACTGTACCTCAATCGGGGAGCTAGCGGAAATTTTGATGCTACTCAACAAGGGCTTTACGTCAACTACAAATCAGAATTTGAGTCTCGCGTAGCCGCAGCCCAAGGACAGGTTCAGGAGTTGGAGAAACAATTCCAACAAGCCCAGGATGCCGAGAAAGCTGCCGCTGCTCAAATGATAGTAGCCCAACAGCAATTCGGTTTTGCTCAGAACCAATTAAATTATTCTCAGCAGCAATTAGCTTCTTCCCAAGAACAAATAAAATCTGCCGTGGCTCAAAAACAATTGGCTGACGAACAGTTAGGAAAGTCCCAACAGGTATTAAAGTCAAATCAAGGCATTCTGAGCAGACTTACCCCACTGGTGGAAGCAGGAGCAATCGCAGAACTGCAAAAAGAACGTCAAGAACAAGACGTTTTCCGAGGTCAAAGCGAAGTTCTAAAACAGCAAGATCAAATTAAGCAGCGCGAAGGCGAAATCAACTCCCGTAAAGGTGAAATTAACACGCGACTAGGTGAGATAAATACACGTCGAGGCGAAATTAATGCGCGGCAAGGCGATATTCAGAAAATCACAGCAGAAGTGCAACGCCAACAAGGAGAGCAAGGGCGGATTCAGGAGTCGATTAAGCGCGCCCAGGAACAGTTGAAAAACACGAAGGATGCGTGGGCAAAAGAACTTTATTCCAAAATTGCTGAAAACCAGAAACAAATTGCTAGCAGCGATTCTCAACTCAGCCGTTTCAAGGTAGAAAACCTGAAAAAGCTATCAGAAATAAATGGTCAACTTCAAAAAGCGCAAGAAACCCGCGACACTCAAGTTCTGAAGTCTCCAGTATCCGGTGTCATCTTCGATTTGAAACCTTCAAAGAAGGAGAATGCTAAGTTGGATATCGCGAAAGATCCGATATGCCAATCCGTAATTAAATCGGTGGTGAAGCCAGGGGAACCGCGTCCCGCACGCTGCGAAGAAGCTTATTATGAAGCGCAGCAAACTGAGAAGCTACTCAAGGTTTTGGATGACGAAAACGGCTTGCAAGCAATTGTTTATCTGGAAAACAGCAACGTTGCTCTCATATTGGAGGCTTTGAAGCAGAAGCGGAGTAAGTTGGAACAGTATCATGGCAAACAACTAGATGGAGAAAAAATTCACTGCGAAAAAGGTAAAAGTTGCGTTTGTCCAGAGAAGGAAGTTAATAGAGAGAAACTGGGTTTGACGAAATACCAATGTGTGCCTGTGGAAGTGAATGTAGAAGCTTTCCCAGCGATGGAATTTGGTACTGCTCAAGGTGAAGTGATAGAGATTAGCAGCGATGCTCTTGCTCCGACTGAACTGCGGAAATACTATGCTTTTAAAACCACAATTAAGCTCAAGAATCAAAAGTTTGTTTTGAATAAGGACAAGCCTAATCAATTGGAGGTGAATTTGCAGTCGGGAATGTCCGTGAGTTCTAATATCAATATCGGTAAGCGAACTGTCTTGCAGATGTTTATTAACCGATTTACTGGGAAATTGGATACTTTTAAGAGTGTTAAGTAGTTGACGGTTGACGGTTGACGGTTGACTGTTGACTGTTGGCTGTTGACTGTTGACTGTTTACTGTCAACCGTCAGTCCAAAAAATGATGACTCGATTTTACAATTCCGATGCTACCGGATTTGATTTTAATGAAAAAAATCATATTATTGACTCTATATCTAATTCCTGTCGTCTTATTAATCGGATTTGTAGCAAATTTTAGCGTCAATGTTCCCATCGATGACGAGTGGAGATTAGCTGGTCTTTTTGACAAAATAGCCACGGGAAATGTCAGTTTTAACGATTTTTGGGCTTTGCACAGCAACCACCGGATAATTTTCCCAAAAATTATTATTGCGATGCTGGCTTTTGTTTCTCGATGGAATATTAATTATCCATTGTGTCTCAGCATAGCTTTGGCTGTCATAACTTTTGTCGCTACTTACAAGTTATCCTCAATGCAAGTTAAGAATGTCGGCGATGATTTGTGGCATTTAGCTAATATTTTAACTTGTATTTTGCTGTGCTCTCTGGTTCAGCATGAAAATTGGCTGTGGGGATTTCAACTTGCTTGGTTTTTAGTCAATTTGTGTTTTGTATCTGCGGTTTATTGTCTGAGTTTACAAAAAAGATTATTGCCTAGTATTAAAATATTGATTGCGACTGGATTCTGTTTTATTGCGAGTTTTTCCCTGGCGCAAGGTTTGCTTTCTTGGTTGGCTGCAATTCCGGCTGTGGTGGCTTTAGAAGGAAATGTGGCACAGAAAAGAAAAAGACTTATTGTATGGATGTTGCTGTTTGTGGCAACTTGTGCTATTTACTCAATTGATTATCATCCCAGTCGGAAAACCAGTATTATTTTATTGCTGAATAAGCCCCTTCTGGTAATTGATTATTTTTTGAGTTTGTTGGGCTCGCCAATTGTGCGATCGCCAGTAATTTCCGCATTAGTTGGATTGGCAATATTTGCAACTTTCTTATTTTTGGCATTCCACTTTGGAAGAAAGATGAATGAGCATCACGAGGCTATACCTTGGCTGTCCATAGGCTTGTTTGCGGTTTTATCGGCTCTGTTTATTACCGCTGGGAGGGCGCAATTTGGAGCTATTCAGGCGATCGAATCGTCGCGATACACAACTAATTCGATTTTGTTGCTAATTGCTTTGGTTCAGCTTGGGCAATTGTTTGTCAGAGGTAATATTGCTACTCTAAATCGTAACTACAAATTTGTTTATCGGGTGTTGGCTGGGGGGTTAATTGGGATAATTATTGTTAACTCTGGACAGGCGATCGCGCAAACTGCATCAGCACTTCCTTACAAACAAGGCGGCAAAGATTGTTTGGAGTTAATTAACTATCTGGAACCGTCGGATTTTTTCAATAATTCAACCGAAAGTTGTTTGAGGGTGCTGAGTAAAAAAACTTGGTTGGTCAGAGAAGGGGCGCAAATTCTTGATAAAATAGGATGGCGCAAGTTGGCGAAAAATGTAGAGTTTATTGCTAATCCTGGAAAAATTTACGGCTATTTTGACCAACCTCAAATCGGCGATAAATCCTTGACAATTAACAAAGATAATGCTATTAAAGCTACGGGATGGGCAGTTTTGCCAGAAAAGTTGCAACAGCCAAATATTGTGTTGCTATCTGTCGGGGATAAACCATCTTTTTTTGCTAATGCTTATGTAAACTTAGACAGCCCTGATATTGCTAAGACTTTGAAGTCTCAGGTTTACAGCAATGCAAGATGGGCTATTGATTTGGCGGTGCATGATTTGCCGATCGCCCAAACGGAAATTAAAGCTTGGGTGTATAATCCTGTGGACAACCAATTTGTCAAGTTGCGCGGCGGCGCTAGGGTAACAGTGGAGGATGAGGAGTGAAAATTTCCGTGATTATACCAGCTCACAACGAGGAGGGCTGTTTGGAAGGGACTGTGCGTGCGATCGCCCATACCCTCAATTTAGAAGCCATTGAGCACGAAATTTTGATTGTGAATGACAATAGTGTCGATCGCACTCTGAATATTTGTCAAGAATTATCAGAGACTTTTCCCACAGTTAGATACATCAACAATCAACCTCCCAACGGCTTCGGATTTGCCGTGCGTCGGGGATTGGCAGAATTTGAAGGCGATGCTGTCGCCATTGTGATGGCGGATGCTTCGGATGATCCGAGGGATTTGGTAGCAGGATATCGCCAGTTACAAGCAGGATATGACTGCATTTTTGGTTCCCGATTTATCAAAGGCGGCTTTGTAGTTGACTATCCAATTCACAAGTTAGCAATTAATCGCTTGGCAAATTGGTTTGTCAAAAGTATTTTCGGTTTGCGCTACAACGATGTCACCAATGCTTTTAAGATTTACCGCAAAGAAGTGATTGATGGAGTGCAGCCGATTTTGAGCCATCACTTTAATTTGACTGTGGAATTGCCTCTCAAAGCGATTGTTAGGGGTTTTTCCTATGATGTGATTCCTCTGAGATGGTACAATCGGACTGCTGGTATTTCCAAGCTGAAGATTAAAGAGATGGGAAGTCGCTATTTGTTTATTGTTTTGTATGTCTGGTTAGAAAAACATCTCTCTCGTGGTGATTATCACCGCAGCGAAATAAGGACAAAAATCCTGACTACGAACGAAATTTTATAAAGCGAATGGTTGAAAGAATCTTGATTGTTGGCGGTGCGGGTTTTATTGGCAGTTGTTTAGCAATTGGCCTCAAGAAACTTCACCCAGAATTGCAGATAATTTGTTTGGATAACCTGCGCCGCCGGGGTTCGGAATTGAATTTACCTCGGCTGAAAAGTTCCGGGATTCAGTTTGTTTATGGGGATATTCGGTGTGCGGCAGATTTAGATCCCGTGGCGCTGAATGTTGACTGCATTATCGATTGTGCTGCGGAACCCTCTGTGCTGGCGGGTTTTAGTTCGCCTCAGTACGTTTTGCAGACGAATTTACTGGGCACTGTGAATGTTTTGGAGTTGGCGAGACAAACGGGTGCGAGTTTGTTGTTTTTGTCTACGAGTCGAGTTTATCCGATCGCCTCTGTCAAGTCTATCAGATTATTGGAGTTGGAGTCAAGATTTGCGATCGCCCCTAATCAAACTATACCTGGAATATCAGAATTAGGCATTTCTGAAGACTTCCCCCTCAAAGGACATCGCTCACTTTACGGAGCAACTAAACTAGCTTCGGAATTGCTAATTGAGGAATACAGAGCCGCCTACAATGTACCAGCAATTATCAACCGCTGCGGGTTAATTACTGGTGCTTGGCAAATGGGTAAAGTCGATCAGGGAGTTTGCGGTTTGTGGGTGGCGGCTCACTATTTTCAAAAGTCACTTAATTACATCGGTTTTGACGGTAGTGGTAAACAAGTTAGGGATTTACTACACATTGAAGATTTGTTAAGATTGATTGACTATCAGTTAGAAAACTTTGCTGAATTTGACGGTGAAGTATTTAATGTTGGCGGCGGTTTGATCAACAGTCTTTCTTTAGTTGAGACAACTGATTTGTGCCAAAAGATTGTCGGTAAATCGATTCCGATTCATCCGGTTTTGGAGGAACGTGCGGGGGATATTCCGATTTTTATTACGGATTCTTCCAGGGTGATGGAGCGCACAGGATGGCAGCCTGCGATCGGCCCGGAAGCTGCTTTGCAAGACATTTATGATTGGATTGTTGCTAATGAGGTGGTGTTGAGTTCGATATTATAGGGAATGCTCTTGTTCGCCCTAAGTTAGTATAATTGTATATGAAAGTATAACTCAGATACAGTGAGGTAAATATGGCTTTTAGCAATTATAAAACGATCGGTGCGACAATCAAAGAATTTCAGATTACCTACACCGAAGCTAATTTTATTGTAGAAACAGCTTTCAATGTGTCTGACTACTTCCGCGAAGACTTGCAAATCATGATGACGGAGGGAGTCGTGGATAACTCAGAATTTGCAGTTTGCGAAAACTTGATTTATCCAGTGCTGAAAGAAGTTTGGAAATGCTATCGCAGTAAATTTGTTTTGTGGAGTCATGAGGCTCTCAACTATGATACTAAATTGTCAGGTTTTCCTGAGTATATCTTGGCAAAACGTTCTCCTCTCGGCAAAGTTGTGTTTGACAAACCGTATTTGCTTATAGTTGAAGCCAAGCAAGATAAATTTGAAGAAGGCTGGGCTCAGTGCATAGCAGAAATGATTGCCGCACAGCGACTTAATGATGAACTTCAAGTTACTATCTTGGGTATAGTTTCCAATGGAAAAACCTGGCAACTTGGCAAGCTAGAAGGGCAGATTTTTACGAAAAACATTAATCCTTACACTATCTATGAACTCGATAAGCTTTTTGGTGCTGTCAATTACATCTTTCAACAGTGTGAGTCGCAACTAAAGCAATTGGTAGCTGTTTAATTTGTTATTACTTTTTTAGCTTACACTATCGCCAAAAATGCGAGGCTTGAGTTAATTAAGGCATACTCCATGTATATGTGGTACAGATAATTTGGCGCTCCAAGTAAGGTGCGTCGCTTTCTATATTTGGGATAAAACTTGCAGATACAGGAAGCGACGCACCCTACCAGAAACTGCCTTTTGTGTATCAGTCATACTAAATTTCATCCCCGTCTAAAATTCCGACCATTACCTTCAATAAATCATCTAAATCGTCCGGCACTCTAAACAAATGAATATCTCGAAAAATAGTCTTCTGATTTCTATCTAACTTGCCAAATCGCCAGACTTCTCCCATTGTCACCGCACCATAAAAGATATTTTGGTCTTCAACGTGGGACATCGCAATTAATTGTACAGCTAGTTGAGTAAATCCTCTAGTCATATCGTCGTTTTTTGCTTCAATAACTAGCAACTCTTGATTAGACTTCACGAGATAGTCTAAGTTTCCCTTTAACCAGCTATTCACATTGAGAGTATACTCAAATCGCAGTTGACATTGGCAGTATCGGACGAGATCCAGTAGTATAGGAGATACTAAGGACTCTCTTCTCGCTGTTTCGCTGCTGAGACTGACAAAAGGCAAAGTTGCTGTAATTCTTTGTTTGAGAGATGCTATTTCTGCTAGTTGTTTAGAGGTATGTGGCAGAGATAGATTACCTACAATTAGCGAGTAGTCAAATTCCGCTAAAATTTGATCCGTTTCGTAAGGTAATTCAAAGTATGAACGAAAGGTATATTCTCGACCTTCATCTAATATTTTTTGCTTGGTCATAATGTTTGAAATTACAATCAGTTTGTTTGTACATTATACAGCATATTTCATGTATATGTGGTACAGATAATCTGGTGATCCAAGTAAGGTGCGTCGCTTTCTATATCTGGGATAAAACTTGCAGATACAGGAAGCGACGCACCCTACTAAAAACTATGCCCAATGCCCAATGCCCAATTTCTTATGATCGATACTGAACGCGATAAATCCGGTTATTTGCCTCTTCAGTAAATAGCAAACTCCCATCAGGCAATACTAACAAACCAACTGGCCTCCCCCAAGTTTTCGGCCCTGACGGATCAGTCAGAAAACCAGTTAGAAAATCCTCATAATAACCTTCGGGACGAAAGTTCGCATTGAAAGGTACAAACACGATTTTGTAACCTGTTCCAGCGTTGCGGTTCCAACTGCCACGAAATGCGACAAATGCTCCGTTATGATATTTTTTAGGAAAGCTTTTGCCGTCATAAAACTGAAGTCCTAAAGCGGCTGAATGTGCTTGAAAAAGTACATCCGGTATCAATGTTTTAGCAGCTAAATCTGGGCGCTCGCTGATGCCATTTTGGACGTGACGTGGGTCGAGCAGATTCGGCTTAAAATAAGTATAAGGCCAGCCGTAGAACTGACCTTGACGAATTCTGGTCAAGTAATCCGGCACTAAATCATCTCCCAAACCATCACGCTCGTTGACTGTGGTGTAAAGTTGCCCACTTTTTGGGTGAAAATCTAATCCTACGGGATTACGCAAGCCTGAAGCAAAAGTTTGCTGATTTTTTCCATCCAAATTCATCACCTGTACAGATGCCCTTGGTAGCGGTTCAACATCGGCATTTGACTGGGAACCAACTGATACATAAAGTTTCTTGCTATCGGGCGATATCACAACATTGCGCGTCCAATGTTGGTTATAACCTCCTCCTGGTAAATCGGCTATTTTTTGACCTGTTCCGGTGAGTTTTTGCTGTCCATTTATGTAAGTAAATCGGCGAACTTCCGCAGTATTTCCTAGGAAGAAATAGCCAGGAGCAAATGTCATACCAAAGGGAATATTTAACCCATTTTCCGAGGTGGCAAAATTCTGGCGAATTTCAGCAACTCCGTCGCCGTTAGCATCTCGAAGCAGCCTAATCCGATTCTGTCGCGTTTCTGTGACTAAAACGTCGCCTGTAGGTGTCAAGGCTAGCCATCGGGGAGCATCGAGATTATCTGCGAAAACGTTGACTACAAAGCCCGCAGGCACTCGCAGAATAGGTGATTGGGGAGGGGGTATGACTTGAGGAGATTTTGAGGCGCTGTCAGTAGCAAAAGGCTGAGGTAAGTTTCCGGGGCTGATGCGGATTGGCTGTGGCGTGAGTGGCTTAGTGGGTATTATCTGACTGGTTGGGGAATTGGTGTTTACTTGGGAGGGAATCTGGGAGAGGGGGCTGGCTTCGGGACTCCCAGGGGCTTGAGCGTCTGTGGCTCGATCGCACGTAGTTACCGAAAGCAGTAGAATCAGCAGTAAGAAACGCAGTTTATACATAGCAATTTCTCAATCATTGCTCGAAAATTCTATTATAAAGCGAAGCCACCGACTAGGGCGGTGGCTTAATTCCATCTACAAAAGACATCTCCTAAAAAGCAGGTTTTGAACAGGCAGGATGCCCGTTCCACAAGAATTATGGGAGATTTTCAAAGCTAACTCTACCAAAGTCCTCTCACAGGACGTGGCTGGACGCGGGGAGCGGGCGCGGGTATTGGACGAGGAGTTTGCGGTTGAATGCGAGGAGCCGGAGCTGGACGAGGGGTGATTGGTTCTGGGGCCGGCGGCGCTTCTACGCGGGGGGTTGCGGGGCTAGCAACTGGTGATGGTACTACTTTATACTTGGCGAGCACCATGAGATTTTCGACCTGAGAGCCTCGGTAAATGGCTTTGACTTTCATTCCCGGTACTAGGGCGGTAATTTTCAGGACGCATTTTTGAATCCTGAGAGTCCTGTATCGCTCATTTTCTGGGCGAATGGTGATGATGTCGCCGACAATACTTTTGACAATACCTGTAATGCTTTCTGTGTTTGCTGTTGAGGTACTCTGGGTTTGGGCGATGAGAGTTGCAGGGTTAGCCATTGTTGGAGACACTGACAATGCTGAAACTAGCACGGACAGGGTGGCACTGGTCAATAATTTGATGTTCTGAAGACGCATTGAAACCTCACATTAACTGCTATTCAGGGTTGGGTTTGCTTTCGCTGTGCGAAATTCCCAACCTTTAGACTTAATATAGTTTAATGCCGGGAGTCGGATATTTTTGATAATTTCAAAAAAGATTATGGGACAGGTTTGTGAAGACTAAATTTTAGCAAGTAGGGTGCCACGGGAGCAACAATCTGCCGCGTTATATCCAAGATATCGTAGCGACGCACCCTACAGATTAACAGCACTGCTGGTGTTTGCTATGATATATTGATTTTTAGCGATCGACTATTGTAGTTTTTATGCACCACCGTTTTCTTAACAGCAAATCTTTGTTGGGCAAGTTAATTTTGTTGAGTTTGAGTGCAGCCGCGCTTTCTGTCGCTGAACCTATGGCTAATTTCAATCATAGTGCGATCGCGGCGCAGTCTGTCACATCCGAGCAAAAATTGCCGAATCTCGGAGCACCAGAATTGCCGCCTTTGGGAGAACCATTTCGGTATATTCCACAGGAACCAAAACCTGCGGTAAATCCGATTGAGGAAGTGCGTTTAGTGCTGAAATTGCGAGAACGCCGTGTCTATGTTTACCGACAAAATAAGGTGCAGGTCAGTTTCCGGGTGGCTGTGGGAAAAGGTGGCTGGGAAACTCCGACAGGCAATTTTAAAGTTACACATATGATCAAAGATCCGGTTTGGGAACATCCTTGGACGGGGGAACTTGTGCCTGCGGGACCGGATAATCCTTTGGGGACTAGGTGGATCGGGTTTTGGACGGATGGTAAGAATGTGATTGGTTTTCATGGTACTCCGAATCCAGAGTCGATCGGGCGGGCGGCTTCTCACGGTTGTGTGAGAATGTTTGATAAGGATGCACAGGCTTTGTTTGAGAAGGTTGAAGTGGGAACGCCGGTGATTGTTGAGCATTAGTTATTAGCAAGTGGACGGGGAGGGCGGCCGCCGTCCCCCAGTAACTTCGTCTCCGTACTCTACTTATGCCGATCGCACAACAACAGATTCACCACCAATTCCTTCATATTTGTCGCTCAAACCAGTTCCAAATTCAGTTTAACTGTCTAATTTTTCAATAACACTTCCCCTAATTCTATCGAAAATACACTATTAAAAACCTCCTCAGAAATAGCAAGATCGAGTTTTCTATCGCTCTGCATTTCATTAAGCACATGGCGGTAAAGAACGTACTGTCCCAAAGCCTGCTCCAAATCTTTTACATCCGATCGTCAATTTGTGGCTCTATAGGGACTTTAATGAAAGGGAACCATAGGTCGTTACCATCTGCCTTAATTATTTCCCACGGAAGAGTTTTTATGTTTTTATTGGCTTCTTCGGAGTTGGTGGGTTGATTGTCCGTAGCGGAGGATTGCCGATGGTGATCGACGTTGAAAGACTTATAGAATCGGATAAAAATTGCATCTAGTCTCATATTTAGGAAAAAATAGGGGAACACGAAATTTTATTATAACTCAACAAGGAGAATTGCAAACAGCCCGATCGCCCTTATAATATCCTTAGTATTGGGAAGCCAAAACCATGTCACTCACACAAACCCAAGTAACCTATACAGAAGCTCTGGCCAATCTCGATGAACTGTGCGAACAAGTCATCAGCGATCGCGATACCATCATCATCACCCGCTCTGACGGCGAAAACGTAGCCTTAATTGCCGCTGACGAATTGGCAAGCTTAATAGAGACAGTCTACCTGCTGCGATCGCCCAAAAATGCCGATCGCCTGTTAAGCACCTTGAAAGACGCACAAGCCAGAATTGTCAAACCTCAGACTATCAGAGAATTACGCCAGGAGTTAGGACTTGGCGAAGAAGCGTAAACAAGAGCCACAAGAAACGCCTGAACCGGAGAAAACCGCTGTTCGCGATGCAGTTTTTCAGCCTAAATTCCTAGAAGACCTCACCTATTGGGTGGAAGTTGACCGCAAAGTTGCCCTCCGATTCTTAAAATTGGTAGAAGCAATAGTGCGCGATCCGTTCACAGGTATTGGCAAACCAGAACCCCTAAAATATTTGGCTGCGGGTACGTGGTCGCGAAGGCTTACCCAAGAGCATAGAATAGTTTACTTAGTGAGCGAAAATCGAATTGATTTTATTCAAGCTCGCTATCACTACGAAGATTAACCCGATCGCCCTTTATCCCCCTGATCATGCTCCAAATCCGCCGCCGTCCCCCCAGCACATCCGTCTCCGTACTCTACCTCAGCTACAAAATCGCCGTGCCCGATGCCGAACCCCAGCATATCCTCGAAGAAATCGTCTGGCAAAAAGAAGTAGAAGTTGCCCAAAAGCGCGATCGCACTCCCTTATCCGAACTTCACAAAAAACTCCCATTCGCACCACCAACCCGCGACTTTCTCGCAGCCCTCAAAAATGGCAAAACCCAACCAGCCATCATCGCCGAAGTCAAAAAAGCTTCCCCAAGTAAAGGCGTAATTCGCGAAGATTTCGATCCAGTTGCGATCGCCAAATCCTACCAAGAAAACGGCGCAACTTGCATCTCCGTACTCACTGACGAAAAATTCTTTCAAGGCAGCTTTGAAAACCTCAGCAAAATCCGTGCCGCCGTGGATTTACCCCTACTTTGCAAAGAGTTTATTATCTATCCCTATCAAATCTATCTCGCCCGAATTCACGGCGCTGATGCCATACTTTTAATCGCAGCCATTCTGTCGGATAAAGACTTACAATACTTTGTCAAAATTGTCAAGACATTAGGCATGACCGCCTTAATCGAAGTTCACACTCAAGAAGAACTCGATCGCGTATTAACACTACAAGGCGTTAACCTAATCGGCATCAACAACCGCAACCTAGAAAACTTTTCCGTCAGCCTAGAAACCACTAGCCAACTATTAGCCTCGCGCCAAACCGAAATCCCAGCCAAAGACATCCTCATCGTCAGCGAGTCAGGCATCCACACTCCCGAAGACCTCGCTCAAGTTGCGATGGCCGGTGCCGGTGCCGTCCTGATTGGCGAATCTCTCGTCAAACAGCCAGATCCGGGCGCAGCTTTAGCCTTGCTTGTCGCCGACATCGCCACTGCATAATTTTGGGGTAGGGACACGGCATTGCCCATTGGTGTCAACTTAAGCCTGAAACCCTTGGTATCTCTTGCTTTTACCTAAGTCTAGATCCCCCTAAATCCCCCTTAAGAAGGGGGACTTTGAGAAGACTCTTGTCCCCCCCTTCTTAAGGGGGGCTAGGGGGGATCTAGGGTTAATCGTCAAACAACAGTCTCTGACAGGGTTTGACGTTAAGTTGACACCAATGGGCATTGCCGTTTCCTCAATAACTGAGAGTGTCGATTCCGCAATACAGCTTTTTGATTTATGCTACTAACTCCCACAGAAATAGTTAGGACACATCATGGATAACAAATCAATGCTGATGATTCCCGGCCCGACGCCGGTACCCGAAGCGGCTTTGCTGGCGATGGCAAAACACCCGATGGGCCACCGCAGCAAGGAATTTGATGCGATTTTTGCAGAATGTACCGAAAACCTGAAATGGTTGCACCAAACCAAGAGTGACGTCCTGAGTTTAACCGTTTCTGGTACGGGCGCGATGGAAGCTGGGATCATTAATTTCTTGAGTGCGGGCGATCGCGTTTTAGTCGGTACCAATGGTAAATTTGGTGAACGTTGGGCCGAAGTAGCCGAAGCTTATGGTTTAAATGTGGAAATCATCAAAGCTGAATGGGGCTTACCTTTAGATCCCGAAAACTTCCGCGAAAAACTCGAAGCCGATACAGAGAAGCAAATTAAAGCTGTTATCATCACCCACTCCGAAACCTCCACTGGTGTCCTCAACGACCTCGAAACCATCAACCGCCACGTTAAAGCCCACGGCGAAGCTTTAATTATGGTCGATGCTGTCACCAGTTTAGGCGCTGCCAATGTGCCGATGGATGCTTGGGGAATCGATGTGATTGCTTCTGGTTCTCAGAAAGCTTACATGATTCCCCCTGGTTTGGGTTTTGTCGCCGTGGGCCCGAAAGCCTGGGAAGCTTACAAGACTGCGAAACTGCCCCGCTACTACTTGGATTTGGGCAAATATCGCAAAGACGCTGCCAAAAATACGACTCCTTTTACTCCATCGGTGAATATGTTTTTTGGACTGCAAGTTACATTGCAGATGATGAAAGCCGAAGGATTAGAAAATGTATTCGCGCGACACAAGCGGTTGATGACAACTACTCGTGCGGCTGTACAAGCTTTAGGTTTGCCATTGTTGGCCGCCGATGATGCCGCCAGCCCTGCGATTACCTCTGTCATGCCACCTGCCGAAGTAGATGCACAAAAAGTGCGGACTTTGATGAAAAAGAGATTTGACATTGCGCTAGCCGACGGACAAGACCATTTGAAGGGAAAAATCTTCCGAATTGGTCATTTGGGCTTTGTGTGCGATCGAGATATTCTAGCAGCAATTTCCTCTTTAGAAGTAGTGCTGCGAGAAATGGGTTACGAAGGCTTCACTCCTGGTGCCGGCGTTGCTGCTGCTGCAAAAATTTTGGCTGAATCTTAATCTTTGGATATTAGACATCTCCCATAATTATTGTGGAACATAATTATTGTGGAACAGGCATCCTGCCTGTTCTTGACAAGCTTTTTGGGAGATGTCTATTAAAAGGATTTTGGATTTTGGATATTGTCTCAAATCTAAAATCCTTTTAATATGCTTGGGCTAACCAATCAAAGATTTTATCTAATTGTTCTAGTGTCACCAAACCGTACTGCCACAATACCATTGGCAGGGAATTCGGGTCGCGATCGCGTTGCTGCCGTTCATTTGCGCCAACACGTTCAGCCACATCAATTGATGCACGAGAAATTGCCAAATCTTCTTGTAAAAATCGAATTAATTTTGTGTATGTACCGGGTGCCATGATTTTCACCTCCAAGTGTAGGACACCATTGTCAGATGCGAACCTGATTTTTGTGATTAGTAATAAGCCAGTTTTAAATCTGTCTTGAAACCGTTGATATCTGTAAAAACAGTATTTGCAGTTAAAAATGGAAAGTTTATTGCTGAGTGCGACTCTAAAGCCAACCTTTCCCAAAAAGTGAAAGGTTTTGGAATTTTTTTCGCTATGGGATCGCAGGATGTGCGATCGAACCTAAACTGAATACCTCTGCATCTTTGCAGCCCGAATCTCAATCAATTCTGCTACCTACTTAAGACTACTAAATCATGTTCAGGGTTCAACTTCATCTGCCAAAATGCAGAATCCGCAAATTTACTTGAGCAAAATAGGTCAGATATGGCAAACAGTCTGAGGACTGGGCTTACTAAGATTGACATCGTAGCAAATCTTTTGGTATTTATAGTGACTTTATTATTAATAATTTAACAGATTTAATCAATTTTTGTAAAGTTTCTAAATTTTTACAAGCTTGATGGACTGTGGCCCTAAACCGATTTTCTGGCAAAATCAACCTAAAATGAGTAAAAATTAGGTTAAAAGAAGTCGATCGCAATTCGATCGCCCACCTTAACACCAAGTTCAGCAGCCCGCCCGCTACGGAGTTCGATTACTTGATCCACAATAGTATCTGGGCCGTAGGTGGGACAAGGATCTGCTGTACAAGGAGGTGCCCCGGCTTGGATCGCTGTCACCACTCCATCTCGCAGAAAAATCATATCCAGAGAAATCTGGCAATTTTTCATCCAAAAATTGACCCACCGCGCAGGTTTAAACTCAAACAGCATTCCTCTGTTATCGGGTAAAGATGTTCTGTACATTAAACCCATAGCCTGTTGTTCGGGGGTTTTAGCGACTTCCAGTTCGATCGGGCGATCGGCTATCTGAGCTCTAGCAGAAACCGGCAAAACTTGACCCGATGAAGTCGGTGTCGGAGACTGCGAGACGAAAATACCAGGATCACTATTACTTGCAACAGGCAAAGTCGGCGAACATCCCAGCAAAAATATAATTAGCCCAATTGGTAATAGGGCATTGGGCATTGGGAATCGGGCATTGGGCATGAGAATTATGGTTGCTGACTACTGACTACTGACTAATGACTAATGACTAATGACTGCTTCAAGCTTCCCGCATCACATAACCAACACCACGCACCGTCTGAATCAACCGCTTTTCGCCCTCATCTTCAATCTTGAGCCGCAAATAGCGAATGTAAACCTCAATCACATTCGATTCGCCCAGAAAATCGTAACCCCAAACATTTTCGAGAATTTTTTCGCGAGTCAAAACTTCGCGGGGATTCTCCATCAAATACTTTAACAGTTCAAACTCTTTCATTGTCAGGTCGATCGCCCGTCCGTTGCGTAGAGCACGCCGACTAGCCAAATCCAAGACTAAATCGCCAAACCTCAATTGGTGATTGCTGCTAGTATCCGGCTGCAAATACAAGCGCACCAACTGTAAAAAATCCTCACTGCGGTAGGGCTTGAGAAAATAATCGTCCGCGCCAGCTTCCAGACAAGCCACGCGATCGTCCACCGTATCCCGCCCCATCAATAGCAATACTGGCACTCGACTCCCCACACTTCTGATGTGAGAACATAGGGACAGTCCCGACTCTCCCCCCAACATTCTGTCAATTACAATCAAAGCTGGCTGCAATTCATGGGCTAAATGTTGGCCTGTGGCGAGGTTAGAAGCGACTATTGGTTCGTAACCGGAGGATTTTAAGTCCATGCTCAAGTGTCCGGCGAGAACTTCGTCTGTTTCAACCAGTAGAACACAGGGATTGCGATCGAGAGTGAGTGCAGCCATTAAATTGACCGAATGTAGATCATACCTGTTGTAGCACGTTTGATGGCAGTTGGCTGTTGGCTGTTGACTAAGGAAACTGAAAAAGTTAAGGTAAAATTTAGATAAAGTTCAGATAATGTTCGGTAAGTGCGATCGAGAACCAGGATATTAATAGTAGGAAGAAGGCAAAACATTTCACGATTTGCTCTCTACTCTACTGCATAACCCGTATATTTTCGCATCAACGGCGGT
Organism: Tychonema bourrellyi FEM_GT703; assembly: GCF_002412335.2. GTDB lineage: Bacteria > Cyanobacteriota > Cyanobacteriia > Cyanobacteriales > Microcoleaceae > Microcoleus > Microcoleus bourrellyi. The sequence continues at coordinate 13,729 of NZ_NXIB02000014.1, read as the reverse complement.
TGAAATCCCCAAACAATATCTTCCTTTGGAACTCCTGCTATGACTAAATTCTCAGCAATATCATCTTCAGTTGCATTCCACTGAAGCCAGATTTTTCCGCCCTTAATATCAATGTGAATACTACAGTGATGAACTCTCTTGTGGTCATCCCAACCCACTAGAAAAACTTGGTAGTAATCTCGTTTTGTATCAAAAATTGTCTCGACTTCAATGTCTCCATGAGCTGGCTTATGCTTGCCATACTCCTGCAACATTTGCTGCACGATTTGTCGATATTTGATTAATTTTTCCATTGTACAATTGCCTCATTTGCTATATCGTACACTATCATTTTTACCTGATTTTCTTCCACCCTTGCTTTCGGAAACTCCAGTTGAAAGAATTCTTCATAAGTTATTAGCGGTACAGCCAAGTACAAAATGCGATCGCCTTCTTTTTGCTTCAGTGCCGCTCGATAATTGATGAACTGCCCCAATGCTCTATGAAATTCCGAAATTGGCGACGACTTTGCTAAAAAACTTTTCACCTCAACAGCAATTTTCTCGCCTTGCCTTTCTGCCGCAATCAGCTTTTCGGCTCCCAGGTCGATCGACATATCGACACCGCCCACACTAATTTGAAACGGATCGTGGGTGATGCGCCAGCCCTCCTTTTGTAAAGCTGTTTTGACAACTTCATGAAAAACATCTTTGGCAGACATAATCAATTGATAAATAACTTACTTATTACTATCATACCTCTTAACCGCTAAATACGGAATGACGCACTCTGACTAAAGAAACCGGGTTTTCAGCGAATTTGTGAGTGGGAATGAAGTATTTCGTAAAAAACCCGGTTTCTGGGCCACATTTACCGTGCCGATGGTAGCTTGAGTTCAATACCCACTTTTTTACCTAAATCGATCGCACTACTAGCAAAATCAGTCATCCCTGCGATCGGAATGGCGATCGCAGTAGCCGCCGCAATCATCGCAGTCAAGCTCTTCTTTAACCTGTCTCTATTCCATTGGCTTTCCGGTTTCTTAATTTCCGCTTCGACATCTTCAATATCGATAATTACACCATCGCGAATGTCTTCGGGAAACTGCGTAGCTGTTTCACGCATCGATGAAATCAGTTTGAGAATTTCCGCAGTATTGGCGTTATTGTTTTGAATAAACTCGTTATTGCTGACTTGGGCGTTGTCGCTGCCGATCACACCAGACATCGGGCCGTTGAAATTGTTGGTTTTGGAAGAATCTTGAGTCATAACTTTAGCTTCTGCTTTATTAATAATTGGTCTACTAACAGCTAGTTTAGCTATATCTATAATGTCATCATATTCTCTTCCATATTTTTCATCGCCCATTTGCCTTCTGCGCCGAAGTTCGATCGCCTCATACCCATCCAACAACGGCCGCAAATCCAGTTTAAGTTTAAGTTTCCCAACGCGCACCGTATTCTCGCCCATCTCCTCCAATCCTAGCAACTCCTCGTAATCCAGCGGATCGGCATCGGGATAACCGGGAACCGGCACCCATTGACTGATTTCCAGATTCGCAAAAGAATTGTGGATTTTGGTAAACGTATCCCGAATCATGCTGAGGAAAGAACGCCGCGTCGATTCCCGCCCGCTAACAGCGATCGAGATTTTCTCATCTTCCGGGTCAGATTTAATTCGGGCGATATTGTACACCTCAGCGCCTTCGGTGTACTCCAGCATTACCCCCGTGCGCCAGTGGGTGCTGTTGTGGATTTTCTCGTGGGTGAGGACGATGAAACGCGACAGGATGCTGTCGGGGAGGATGCCATAGTGATATTGAAATTCTAAGGTTTCGCCTTCGAGTTCGGTGTGTTCCGGTTCTTCTTTGGGCAAGATGCCGGGGATCAGGAAAGTCGGCGCGCTGCAATGGCTGACGAGGAAGCAGAGTTGAAATTCTCCCATCAACTCGGTGAGATCGCGGTAATGGTGGCTAGGATATTTAGTTGAGTCGAGGATGCGGCTGAGATCGTCGTAGGTGAGAATGCCTTTGGTTTTGACTTTGAGTGCGTCGTCGCTGAGGAGGGCGTAGATGCCTTCTGTCACCCAGTGGGGATTGAGGATGTTGGTGGATTGCAGGATGGGGTGTTCGCGGAAGTTGAGGACAATGCCCAGGTTGTGCAGCAGTCCGATCAGTTGGGTTTTGTCGGTTTCTTCCCAGATATTTTCTTTGCCGCAGATGCTGGCGTATTCGCTGATGCTAATGATGTCTTTGTCCAGGTTTTCCAGGCGCTGTTTGACTTGGAACCAGCTTAGGGGCAAAAGATCGTAGACTTCCTTGAGTTGGGAGATTTCGGTGTGGATGGCGCTGCGGAGTTCGTCGATGCCGGTGCCACTTTGGCAGGAGGTTTCGATAATCGCTTTGATGTTGGGATATTTGTCGCGCAAGGCTTTGCGGTTGAGATCCAGGGGTTGTTCGTCGCATTTGTTGCCGACGATGATGACGGGGGATGCGTCGCCGAAGCTTTCGATCAGTTTCAGCCAGTATTCGAGGCGGTTTTCGTCTTCGCTGGTGCGGCAGTTGCAGACGAGGAGGTAGAGGCTGCGTTTGGTGAGGAAAAATTGGTGGGTGGCGTGGTAGATTTCTTGTCCGCCGAAGTCCCAGACGTTGAGTTTGACGGGTTTGGTGTTGACTGTAATTTGCCAGTCTGTGATGTTGAGTCCGTCGGTTTGGGGTTGGTTGGGATTGTATTGGTTGTGGGTGAGGCGGTTGATCAGGGAGGTTTTGCCGACGCTGCCTTGGCCGACGAGGAGGACTTTGGCTTCGTTGAGGGGGAGGACTTCGCCGCTGCGGAGTTGGCGGAGGTAGTTGAAGATAGTGGCGGGCGTACCGGGATCTTCGCTCAGGTTTACCGGGCCTAGAACTTCTGGGGAAATGGGCAGGGGATTGCGGCGGAGATCGAGTTTTTCAAGTTTTGGCAGTGTTTCTAAGCATTCAGGAATCGTTTCAATCTGATTGCTACTGAGGTCAAGCCCTGTTAGATTCGATAATTGCCCGATCGCCTCTGGGATGACGGTAATCTGATTGTTATGGAGGGAAAGCTCTGTTAGATTCGATAGTTGCCCGATCGCCTCTGGGATGACGGTAATCTGATTGTTACTGAGGTAAAGTTCTGTTAGATTCGATAATTGCCCGATCGCCTCTGGGATGACGGTAATCTGATTGCTAAAGAGGGAAAGCTCTGTCAGATTCGATAGTTGGGCGATCGCCTCTGGGATGACGGTAATCTGATTGCTATAGAGGTAAAGCAGTGTCAGATTCGATAGTTGCCCGATCGCCTCTGGGATGACGGTAATCTGATTGTCACTGAGGCCAAGCCCTGTCAAATTCGACAGTTGGGCGATCGCCTCTGGGATGACGGTAATCTGATTGTTATAGAGGTAAAGTTTTGTTAGATTCGACAGTTGGGCGATCGCCTCTGGGATGACGGTAATCTGATTGCTAAAGAGGTAAAGCCCTGTCAGATTCGATAATTGCCCGATCGCCTCTGGGATGACGGTAATCTGATTGCTATGGAGGCCAAGCCCTGTCAGATTCGATAATTGCCCGATCGCCTCTGGAATGACGGTAATCTGATTGCTATTGAGGTTAAGTTTTGTCAGATTCGATAGTTGCCCGATCGCCTCTGGGATGACGGTAATCTGATTGCTACTGAGGTCAAGCCGTGTCAAATTCGATAGTTGCCCGATCGCCTCTGGGATGACGGTAATCTGATTGCTATTGAGGTAAAGTTCTGTTAGATTCGATAGTTGGGCGATCGCCTCTGGGATGATGGTAATCTGATTGCTTCTGAGGTCAAGCCCTCTTAGATGCGATAGTTGCCTGATCGCCTCTGGGATGATGGTAATCTGATTGCTTCTGAGGTCAAGCCCTCTTAGATGCGATAGTTGCCTGATCGCCTCTGGGATGATGGTAATCTGATTGCTTCTGAGGTCAAGCCCTCTTAGATGCGATAGTTGCCCGATCGCCTCTGGGATGACGGTAATCTGATTGCTACTGAGGTCAAGCACTGTCAGATTCGACAGTTGGGCGATCGCCTCTGGGATGACGGTAATCTGATTGTTATGGAGGGAAAGCTCTGTCAGATTCGACAGTTGGGCGATCGCCTCTGGGATGACGGTAATCTGATTGCTACTGAGGTCAAGCTCTGTCAGATTCGATAGTTGCCCGATCGCCTCTGGGATGACGGTAATCTGATTGCTATGGAGGCCAAGCACTGTCAGATTCGATAGTTGCCCGATCGCCTCTGGGATGACGGTAATCTGATTGCTACTGAGGTCAAGCCCTGTCAGATTCGATAGTTGGGCGATCGCCTCTGGGATGACGGTAATCTGATTGTTATAGAGGGAAAGCACTGTCAGATTCGATAGTTGCCCGATCGCCTCTGGGATGACGGTAATCTGATTGCTACTGAGGTTAAGTATTTTTAAGTTGGTTAATTGCAGAACAGCATCAGGAAACTCAGTTAGCTTATTTCCAATAAATTCTTGTTTCTCCTCATCGTACTTCCCCAATACCAACGTCTCAAGCTGCGTGCACTTGCCAATCTCCGGCGGCAATTCCTCCAACCCCAACCCCGCCAAATCCAATTCTGTCTGGCCCTCATCCGCCGCTTTGTCGATTAACTGCAATAACTCTTCTCGCGTCATATCTTTTGTCTCCCCGTAGTCTTCATTTGATTGTGACAGGATTTTTTGGTTGGTGGGGAAAGAATCACGACACGGCCACGGAGGACACGGCAGTGCCGTGTCCCTACCCCAAAATTATCGTAGGGAAACGGCATTGCCGTGTCCTCCGTGGCCTACGCATCACCACCCGTAGAAACCGGGTTTTTTCCCATGTCTCTGGCTGTTATCAAATATTCTCGTAAAAACCCGGTTTCTGACTGCCTGCGCGTCGCCAACAATTAATTAAAAATTGCCAAATAACTGACGATTCCTAACCGCAGTCACTATATTGATTTTCAGTAGAAAAATCGTTGTTCTGCCGATCGCACTTAAGCCGATAATCCTGCCATTCTCCAAGATAAAATGCTCTGGCCAAACATCCGATCGCGGATCGAACAATCGCGTAATTTCTCCCGTCTGCGGATCGATACTGGTTAAATCCGAACCCTTGTATCGATTGCATGGCAAACACGATAAAGCCAGATTCTCTAGCACTGTTTTTCCACCATGTTTTCTCGCAACTACATGATCAACCTCGTGGGTATAAATCGAGAAATCCTGATGCAGTCTGCAATACTCACATCTTCCCTCTGCCCGCTGAAATACCTCCCTGCGTAAAGCAGGTGAAATCTTTAAGGTCATTGTTAGGAAGCTACAGGTAGAAGAGTAGAATGTGCACGAATTTTCAGCATTTGCATCAACCTATCTAACTCCTCATAACTGTCGAGTTCATCCGTTTCGCTTTCATTCAAGCCACCTTCTCGATTCCGATCGAGCAATTCTCCCAATCGCTTTTGAGCTGTTTCTGAAACCTTGAAATTCCAAATCTCTAAGGGTGTTGGTTGAGTTATCAAAAAATCCAGCACTTCTTCATAGGCGATCGATCTATCTGTAATATTTTGCTTGGACAGATTGGCAATTGATAGCCATTGCATTAGTAGTGTTGGTAGTCGGTCTTGGAGTTGCTCTAGTTGTGGTAAAAGTGTATCAGGAACTTCGATCGTGAATTGAGCCATAAAAAACCTCTAGCACAATTTTAACCTTAATTTTAACCTACTGTGTCCTCCACTGCCTACGCATCACAATCGAAAAAACACCGCCTTACCAATTGGTAAGACTGTGTTTTTTACAATGAGATTTTATATGCGGATAAAAGGACTTGAACCTTCACTCCTTTCGGAACCAGAACCTAAATCTGGCGCGTCTGCCAATTTCGCCATATCCGCTCGATCGCATTAAATTACCATACCACACCACTCTTTTATTTGTCAATCAAAATCGAGAAACCCGGTTTCACACAAAAAACCGGGTCTGCTTCTGAGTTATGGCCACAGCAATTTTCCCAATTTCTGACCAAGAATTTCAAAGGTGGTACAAGCCCCCGGATTTATCCGTGGAATCAATCTAAAATCGAAAATCGAAAATCGATTGACTTGTCACTTAGTTTTTGCCGATCGCCTTCCAAGTGATTTCGTCCACCACGCCGTTTGCCTTCAAACCTTGAGACTCCTGAAAGCCCTTGACAGCAGAAATGGTGCGGGCACCAAAAATACCGTCGATCGGACCCGGAGCATAGCCCGCCACTTCCAAGCGCGCCTGCAACGTCTTCACCTTCGCACCAAAGGAGCCTTTAGTCAGAATAGTTACAGTTTTGCTCGGAACCGCAGCCTCGTTTTCGATCGGAGCATTGTTCTGAGAAACTTTAGAAGCTGGCACTGGATCTGCTGCTAAAGCTGTCCAAGTGCTTTTGTCCACAATCCCATCTGAATTCAAGCCCTTAGACTGCTGAAAGTCGTTTACAGCCGATGTGGTGCGAGAACCATAGGAACCGTCGATCTTGCCGATCGCAAAACCATGAATTTGCAACCGCTGCTGTATAGCTGCAACCTCCGGGCCATCTGCTCCCGCTGATATAGTTTTCTCCTTTCTAACTGGCTTTTGCTCCCCAGCATAAAAAGGCTTATTAAACATCTTCCGATCAGAATTTGCCTCTGGGGATGCCGAAGCACCAGAGTCAGCAGGAGTCACAAGGTCTTGGCTGCTCTGTTCTTGAACAAAACTTTTGGACTCAAAAGCCGCGGTGGCATTCCTGGTCAATCCAGGAGTTACCAAAGCCACTAAACCGAGAATCGTAGCAGTAGTTATACGCATAAGTTTCATTTGTTGATAAGGTTTGTCTATTAGTAATCTCCAGAAAAGCCCGTTTTGAACAGGCAAGATGCCTGTTCCACAATTATTGGAGATGCCTATCCTAATATTGCCCAATCTCATTGTATTACCAGGATTGTTTTGTGAGAAATATCTGCGGTGGTCTAAGTTTAGACGACATAAAACTCCCCATACTTGTGGCGAATGTACCGCACAAATGGCTCGATACTTAAAGCAGAACCAGTAACTCGATCGACCAATTCGACAGCAGTGTACTTCCGGCCGTGCTGATAGATATTTTGTTTTAGCCAATCGTGGAGTACGGTAAAGTTTCCCCGCTCTATTTCAACCGGAATTTCGGGGTTGATTTTGACGGCTGTTTCGTAGAATTGGGCGCTCATTAAGTTACCCAGAGTGTAGCCTTGGAACATTCCGCCGATCGTCCCAACATACCAGTGAACATCCTGCATTGCACCCTCGCTATCAGTCGCAGGGACAATGCCCAGGTCGGTTTTGTAGCGATCGTTCCAAGCTTCCGGGAGGTCGTGAACCGAGAGCTTTCCCTCTACCATTGCCAATTCTAGGTCAAAGCGGATCGCTACGTGGAGGTTGTAGGTTACTTCATCGGCATCGGTGCGGACGAGCGATCGCCCAACTTTGTTAATTGCTTTGTAAAATTGGTCAGTGGTAACGTGTCCCAACTGCCGCAAAAACACGCCTTGCAATTGCGGGTAAAAACATTCCCAGAAACCGCGACTGCGGCCGACCAAATTTTCCCAAAGCCGGGACTGGCTTTCGTGAACACCAGAGGAAATGCCACCAGCAAGCAGTGTGCCTTCAAATTCGGCAGAATTTCCGAGTTCGTAAAGAGCGTGTCCGGCTTCGTGGATACTGCTAAAAAGTGCTTGATCCAAGTGGTCTTTGTAGACGCGGGTGGTGATCCGCACGTCGTCTATGGAGAAGTTGGTCATAAACGGGTGCAAGGTGATGTCTTGTCGTCCCCGTTGGAAGTCGTAGCCCATACGTTCTACCACTGTGCGCGTGAATTCTAGTTGCTGGGCTTCTGCGAAGTTTTGGTGCAAGCAGGAGTCGTCGGCTGGGGTTTGGGAGGCGATGGCTTCGACTATGGGCACTAATTCTTGACGCAATTGGGCGAACAGCGGGCGCAAAATCGATACTTTCATGCCGTAGTCGCTACGATCGATCAAAGGATCGGCAATGTGCTCGTATTCGGGAAAAAAGTTTGCATATTGCCTACTTAATTCTAGGGTTTTTTCGAGATATGGCTCGACGGCTGCAAAGTTGTTGGTGGCTTTAGCGCTAGCCCAGGCTTCGTAGGAGTCGGCTTGGTGGCGACAGAGTTTGGCCATGAAGGCTGCGGGGACTCTGGCTGCGCGATCGTAATCTCTGCGGGCGACGCGGATCAGGCTGGCGGTGTTGGAGTCGTAGGGGAGGCTTTGTTCGTAGCCCCGCAAGTCTTCTAGGAGTTCGCCAATTTTGGGATCGGTAAATTTTTCGTGGGATATTTGTTTGAGGGTAGCCAACTGGCGACTTCTGGCGCTTGCACCTCTGACGGGCATATAGGTGGCTTGATCCCAGTGTAATAGGGAAGAGGCTGACTCGATGTCGATGATTTCGCTAAGACGGACTGTGAGTTGACCGAATTTTGTCTGAGTTTTGTCTAGGGTTTGCATGATTGGGGTTAGCGGTACGGTTTAGCCGACAAGGATTATAGTGCGGCGTTCATATTCATCAATCATTGCTTACCCTGAGTTAAAGCCAAAGACCGCACTTCTTCAAGTATTGTATTAAATTTTGAGTCATTTTGGCATATTTTTAGGTATTTCTTCGGATTAAGCTCGATCGCCTTACGGAGATTTGCGATCGCTTTGTCAGTCATACTTGCTAAAGCTGCTTCGGGCTGATTTTTTGACTCGCTTGCTGCTTTTTCGAGGGCGTAAATGCCAGCTTTTTGATAATAAAGGTTTGGATCGTCTGGTTTGAGTGCGATGATTTTATCGTAGGAAGCGATGGCTTCGGCAAATCGTTCGATTTTTTTGAGGGCGACGGCGCGGTTGTACCAGGCATCGATATTGTCGGGCACTCTTTCTAGTGTTTTGTCCCAGGAGGCGATGGCTTCGGAGTATTGTTGCAAGTTGGCCAGGGCTAAACCCCGATTGTACCAAGCTTCGCTGTTGTCTGGTTTGAGTGCGAGGCTTTTGTCCCAGGAGTCTATGGCTTCTGCAAATTTTCCTATTTGGGCGATCGCAGTGCCGCGTTTGTTCCAGGCTGCGGGGGATTTTGGTCGTAGTTGAAGAGTTTTGTCGTAGTCGGCGATCGCCTCTAGGTAGCGTTTGGCATCGGCTAAAGCGACTGCGCGATTATACCACGCTTGGTGCAAATCTGGTTGAAGTTCGATCGCCTTGTCGTAAGCTGCGATCGCCTTGTCGTTTTGTCCTGATTTTTTGAGGGAAAATGCTTTGTTGTACCAAGCTTCCCAGTAGTCTGGTTGAATGGTTAAGGCTTTGTCGTAGGAGGCGATGGCTTCGTCGAAGCGTTCCAATTTGACGAGGGCGTTGCCACGGTTTGACCAGGCTTCATGGTAATGTGGTTTAAATTCGATCGCCTTTTCGTAGGATGCGATCGCCTCTGAGAGCCTGTTGCACTTCCCCAGAACGTTGCCGAGATTATACAATGCTTCTGGGTGGTCTGGTTTAATTTTTAGAGATTGGTCATAGGCTGCGATCGCCTCTTCTAGCTGTCCCAATTTTCTGAGGGCTACACCCTTGTTATACCAAGCTTCGTAAAATCGTGGTTCTAGTCTGATTGCTTTATCCCAGGATTCGATCGCAGGTTGCAACATTCCCATCTCTTCTAGGGCGTTACCGCGATCGTACCAAGTTTGAGGGTCTTGGGGATTTAGTTCTATGGATGTTCCCCCACGGTCGATCGGCTTTTCCATACTAGCTAGTGTTTGCAAGGAATTTCACCTCATTTTTTGTAAACTTGCCGTTTTTTTATATTAACTTTTATGATAAGACGCTTTGCGCCCTTCCCACGAGCAAAACCTGAGTATTCTGGTAATTTAGCCTGTCACTGAGAATGACACAATTAAGTTAAAAGAATCAATAACCGCGATCGGCAGAAACCCGATTTATCAAAAAAACCGGGTTTTTTAGCTTAGCATTTATTCCGGCTTAAATGCTATCTGGATCGATGTTCAATTCGCGCAATTTAGCAGCTAAACGTTGAGCCCTTTGAGACTCTTGTTCAGCCCTTTGAGACTCTTGTTCAGCCCTTTGGGACTCTTGTTCAGCCCTTTGAGACTCTTGTTGTAGACGCTGACGATCCAATAACCTCTCTTCTTCTAATTCCGCATAGGAAATAAACTTTTCTCCATCAGGTCGATAAATTTCCAACCCATCTTCTCCCAATTCAAATCGCACTCCCAATCTCGGACTAATCCATCCCTCCATCGGCTCAATTACTTCTAAGATTCCTTCAATTCTTTGCCAACCTTCCAACTCATTTCTTTCTGGATCGTAAACATAATACTCATCAACTCCATAACGCTGGTAAAATGAAACTTTTCTATTCATTTTAGTTTGGGTATCATTATGAGACCGAATCTCAAAGACGACTTGAGGGCCAATATTATCCTCTCGGTATTGTATGTAAGAACGTCGATCGCCTTTTGGTCTCCCAAATATCACCATCGTATCAGGTGCTTGAGAAATATCGATTCTCCCCTCAACGGGATACCAGAGTAAATCGGCGGCTACAAAAACGTTTGGGTCATGCTTAAACAGCGATTCGCAACCTTCTTTGATTTTGACAATTAATTCGTATTGAATTGTGCTTTCTGCCATTGGTTGACCATCGCTGGAAGGATAAATGATTTCTGCGGTTGTGACTTGCATAATAGTTGTCTCCGAAAAGTATCTAACAAGATTTACGAATGGTGGCCAGAAACCGGTTTTTTACGACAATACTTTGTGACAACTCACAGATTTGGTGAAAACCCGGTTTCTTTTGTCTGAGTCTGTAATTCGTTTTCTGGGTCGAGAATCGAACCAAAGTTAGGACCGATCGCTACTGTTTTAATCCATTCTGAGTCCTGGAATGGCAAGCCATCAGCTAAAGTGTAGATGTCTTCCGCTGAGTCTCTCAGAGAATCAAAGGCCCGATTGCATATCGCAGCTTTTAGCCATTCATATTCTTCGAGTTTTGCTTTGTTAATTAGGTCAGTTTCTAATGCTTCTAGTCGCTTCAGATTGGCGTAAGTAATAATAGCAGCGATCGCCCTTCCTTCCTGTTCTATGACAATTCGTTCTCCAGTATCCTCGACGCGGGCGATGAGTTCGGGAAATCTGTCATTAGTTACAGTTACATTTAGTTGAGTCATCTTTTACCTCCCTACTAATTCTTCTATCATAGCGTGTCCACTAGCTTCGGTCGAATACTTTTTGTAATGCTGTAGGGGCGGGTTCGCCAACAATTTTTGCCAATAACTAACAATCTCAAAAACCCGCCCCCACCCAACTACAAATCCCTATCCTTGAATCAAGGCTTGAAACCGAATATCCGATCGCATACTATCAAAATCCGAGTCAGTTTTTGCCCTTTCTCGGCATTTGTCAGGATTCAGATTGATGGCTTGCTGCAAATTCTGAATTGCTTGGTCAATCTGACTACGCAACCCATGACAGCCAGCTTTATTATAAAATGCTTCCCGATCATCTGGTTTTAATTCTAAGGATTTGTTGTAGGATGCGATCGCTGCTTCAAACAATCCTAATTTATACAGTGCAATGCCGCGATAGTACCAGGCTTTGTGTAAATCTGGTTTGAATTCTAAGGCTTTTTCGTAGGAGACGAGCGCTGTTTCAAACCTTCCTAAATTAAGCAGTGCAGAGCCGCGACAGTACCAGGCTTTGTGTAAATCTGGTTTAATTTCTAAGGCTTTGTCGTAGGAGACGAGCGCCTCTTTTAACAAGCCTAAATTACGCAGTGCATAGCCCCGATTGCTCCATGCTTCGTGATAATCTGGCTTGAATTCTAAGGCTTTGTCGTAGGAGGCGATCGCTGCTTCCAATGAGCCTAAATTACCTAGTGCAATGCCCCGATTGTTCCAGGCTTTGTGTAAATCTGGTTTGATTTCTAACGCTTTCTCGAAGGAGGCTAGCGCCTCTTTTAACAAGCCTAATTTATACAGTGCATAGCCCCGACAGTACCAAGATTTGTGTAAATCTGGTTTGATTTCTAAGGCTTTGTCGAAGGACAGGAGCGCCTCTTTTAACAAGCCTAAATTATACAGTGTACCGCCCCGAATGTTCCAGGCTGCGTGTAAATCCGGTTGTATTTCTAAGGCTTTGTCGAAGTCGGCGATCGCTGCTTCAAACAAGCCTAAATTACGCTGTGCAATGCCCCGATTGTACCAGGCTTTGCGATCGTCTGGTTTGATTTCTAAGGCTTTGTCGTAGGAGGCGATCGCTGATTCAAACAAGCCTAAATTACGCTGTGCAATGCCCCGATTGTACCAGGCTGCGTGTAAATCTGGTTTAATTTCTAAGGCTTTGTCGTAGGAGGCGATCGCTGCTTCAAGCCTTCCTAAATTACCCAGTGCATTACCCCGCTTGTACCAGGCTTTGCGATCGTCTGGTTTGATTTCTAAGGCTTTGTCATAGGAGGCGATCGCTTTTGCGTATTCTTCACCAAAGCTATACAATAAACCTTGTTCTAAAAACAAATCAGCTTTTTGTTCTGGTGTTGGCGAATACTCATCAATTAAAACTTGAATTCTCACCAATTCCCGTTTCCGTTCTTGGGGAGTCAAAGCTAGATCATCTTCTCGGTTCCATCTTTCCCAACAAGCTTGCCTTTTTTCAGATTCTTGAGTCATAATTTGATATTTTTGTGATACTTTTCCTAAGAAGATAGCCAAGAACAGGCAGGATGCCTGTTCCACAATAATTATGGGAGATGTCTTTTAAAATAATGTGTTGGGTTTCGCTGACGCTCTACCCAACCTACAAAATCTATGCGAGAAATACCAAGAGCGCTGGATTCAGAAGTGAGGAGTGAGACCCCTCAGACATTCGCCAACAGTGTCTTTCAATCGCCGCATCATCTAAGCTGGTTGGGGGCGGGTTTTCGAGATTGTCGGTTTTCGGCAATTATTGTTTGTAAAACCCGCCCCTACAGCATTTATCAGGCTTGATATTTTTTTAGAATAGCAACTTTGTCGGGGAAGATTTCGATCGCCATTTTGTCATCATAACGAGTAGCCAGCGATCGCCTCACCTCGCCCAAAAACAACGGCTGCGACACCCCAGGCTCTGGATGTACGATCGTCCGTACCCGAATTGTCATGTAGTCTCTGCCACTGCCGCTGCGCCCTGGAGAGTACAAATCTGCCGCTGCTTGCTGCATTGTCGCCTCTAACTCCGATTCGGTGATCGAAGGCGGCACGGTAACTACAGTTTGAGCGCCACCAGTATCATAAACTAAAGAATAGCGAACCGCACCCGCAATTTGTGTGCGACTAAACAGTCCCAAACCGAGACCAAATATACTGGCAGCAATCACGGCCATAAAGCTAGTAACTCCTACCAAACGGAAGCGAAAGCCCCATTGCAAAATAAAAGCTAGCACTGTCACAACAGCCAAAATTGCTGTTAGAATTCCCGCCCATTGGGCATACATTAAAAAAGTAGAATTTACGTTCATTTGATAATTTGTTGACTGTTGACTGTTGATTGTTGACGGTTGACTGTTGACGGTTGACGGTTGACTGTTGACGGTTGACTGTTGACGGTTGACGGTTGACTGTTGACGGTTGACTGTTGTTATTAGTTAACTATACCCAATGCCCAATGCCCCATGCCCCATGCCC
>NZ_NXIB02000149.1 GCF_002412335.2 Tychonema bourrellyi FEM_GT703 | reverse complement strand
GCCGAACTTCCTGAAATCCGTTACATCCGTTACAGAATCCGCTGCCGAACTTCCTGAAATCCGTTACATCCGTTACAGAATCCGCTGCCGAACTTCCTTCTTCAAATCATTGGCAACAAAATCTCAAATTCCGTACCAGTGCCAGGTGTAGAATGCAAATTTAACTTGCCTTTATGCTTTTCCGTCACAATTTGATGAGTAATTGCCAATCCCAATCCCGTACCTTTCCCCGCCGGTTTCGTGGTAAAAAATGTCTCGAAAATCCGCCGCTGAATTTCTGGCGGAATACCAGGCCCATTATCGGCAATTCTAATCGCTATCCAACCATGACTTTGACTTTTTTCCGCTACTTCCGAGTTTAGTTGAGCCTTTTGGTTGACTAAAGATAGCTGTTTTGAATTCTCTAAATCCCCTCTCACATAGTTTTGCATCAATTCTGAACTCACGCAATCTCCGTCAGCCACATCTATTACTTCAGTCTCAATCGTAATAGCAGCCACAAAACCTGTTTTTCCTTTAATTTCTTCCAAAGCATCGGCCGCATTGCTGATGATATTCATAAATACTTGGCTCAACTGACCAGAGTAACACTTGACCAAAGGTAAATCGCCATAACTTTTAGTTACTTTGATGTTGTACTTTAGACGATTTTTCATAATCAGCAGTGTACTGTCGATACATTCGTGAATGTTCGCTTCTTTCCGATGGGTTTCGTCCATGTGAGAGAAGGTGTGGAGGCTGGTAACGAGTTCGGTCAATCTCTCGGCTGAAACTTTCATACTTTTGAGAATTTCCGCCCAATCTTCTTGTAAAAAATCAAATTCTATACGTTCTTTTAGCCGATCAATTTCTGCGTTTTCACCGACAATTTTTTCGTAAGCCGACAACAACTCCATCAAGTCTTTGGAGTAATTCGACAAAAAGTTGAGATTTCCGGTGATGCAGGTGACAGGATTTCGGATTTCGTGGGCGACTCCAGCTACCATTTGTCCCAAACTGGCCAGTTTTTCGGTTTGAATGAGTTGGGATTGTGTTTGCTGGCGCAACAATTTTGTCGCTAGTTCGTGAATAGTTGATTGGGCTACTAGCAGTTCGTGCGCGTCTAGCAAACAATAAGTTTCGGTTGACAATTGAACTACAATGGGTTCGTAAAGCAGTTCTCTCGATCGCACCAGCGATTTTTTGGCTGCATCCACGATTAAAGTATCGCTAGGAAAAATTAAAATTTCTGTTTGAGCAAAACGGTACAAAGCCCTGACAGGTCGTTTTAGAAATAATTCTCGCCCAAAGGGACGACTGATAAATTCCAAAAATCTCCGGCGGGAAATCATCCCGGCAAATTGACCCATATCGGTCAAAATAACTCCTGGAAGTAGCGGATAAGCCTCCAACATCTGAGCTATTTTACTTCCCACATCTGTAGCTTCTACATGAAAATCGTAGAGTGACAATTCTTGGAGAGTAGAGTCCAAACGGAACTCGGATCTAGAAGCCTCTGACACGATCGGGACTGGGATTTCTATGCAGGACGTATTCAACATAAATTAATCAGCATGAAGATTGAGGTTATATTTAATTGAGAATGGTGGAAGATCTCAATAGATGAGATTTTACCGATCGGACTATAAACAATATAGAAGCAAAATAGATGCGCGCTGGCAATTATGCCTGACTTTATTCTATATTGACTTTTGGGGTATTAACGATTAGTTTCATAAATTTGCGACCAATTAACCTAGTTTTAAAGTTTTTAACCTGTTGTTAATACTAATTCAAACTTGCATTTATCCTAGCATAGTTTGTACAATTATTTAGTTCAAGCAATAACTGGACAGCAACTAATTTTTTAACTTAATCTTAACTTACCGCTGTCATGAGCTATGATTTGTTACAATGGTCTGCCCAAGACGGCAATTTACAAGTAGGTGATGGATGCAACCCGCCCTGACAAATCAGTTAAACAATGCTTTTACCCTGTTTCTCAGTTTGTTAGTAGAGGCAATACCTTTTTTGCTGCTGGGAGTTTTATTTTCCGGCTTGCTGCTGGGGTTTATAGACGATCGCAAACTGATCGCCCGCATCCCCCGAAACCCACTGCTGGGGGCTTTAGCTGGCAGTTTGATCGGTTTTCTGTTTCCCGTGTGCGAGTGCGGGAATGTGCCTGTGGCCCGCAGGTTGCTGATGCAGGGAGTGCCGGCACCTGTCGCGATCGGCTTTTTACTCGCGGCACCGACAATCAATCCCGTCGTGATTTGGGCGACTTGGACGGCATTTCGGGATCAGCCAGAAATCGTAGTTTTACGAGTCGTATTTTCTCTAGTGACAGCAACAATCATCGGCTGGGTATTCAGCGCCCAGAAAGACTTGCGACCTCTGCTACAACCCTCTGTAGCCCGCGCCATTCCCCTACCTAAACCAGAGTTATCGGAAAAAGAGCTACTAAAAGCTGAAACTCCGTCGCTGTTGCAGTCAGGGACATTTATGCTCGGTATGCCGGGAGGCACGGTGCCGATCGAATCTCTACTACAAGATAACTGGAAGCCCTTACAAACAGGCCAAACCGCAAAATCCTCGAAACCTTCCTCCATGTTTCACCGCGTATCTAAAGAGCGTCTGCGCCTGCTTTTAGATACTATGGTGCAAGAGTTACGCGAATTGGGAGGTGTGTTAGTCATTGGTAGTGCGATCGCGGCAATCATTCAAGTTGGCACCCCCCGCGAACTCATTCTCAACCTCGGTCAAGGGCCAGTTTCTTCAATTCTCGCCATGCTGCTATTAGCCGCACTCGTGTCTATTTGTTCTACGGTAGATGCCTTTTTTGCCCTATCTTTTGCGGCCACATTTACCAGCGGTTCGCTGTTAGCATTTCTGGTGTTCGGTCCGATGTTTGACCTCAAAGGCATCGGTTTAATGCTATCAATTTTTCGGGGTAGAGCGATAATTTACTTAATGGTTCTGGCTGCTCAGTTAACTTTTTTAATGACTCTCGCCGTCAACTTATATCTAGGTTAGGAGATTGGTCAATAAATTCCCAATTCCCAATTCCCAATTACTAAATTTCTACTACATCATTCAATCTTCAATTCCTCAATCTAAAATCCAAAATCTAAAATCTAAAATCTAACATGGTGACTGTTAAAAAACTCAGCCCTTGGCTGGATGCCCTAGCGATCTTAGGCTGGGGAATACTACTCCTTAAATATTGGATCAGCGACAAATTAAGCATTCTGATTCACCCCAATTACTTTGGCTTGACTGTCGCCGGAGGAATCGGTTTAGTATTTATTGGTGGTTTTAAAACTTGGGAACTCATAAAGCTCGATCGCGCCAAACAGAAATCCCGGACATCACCAGCAATAGACTCTCCGAGAATAGCAGAAGTTGAACACATTACTTTATTCCCTCCCAGTTTCGGTAGTAGCTTAATGTTGAGCGTGGCACTAATTGGTTTACTAACAACACCACGCACATTTACCAGCCAAACAGCATTAGAACGAGGCCTGACTGAATCCCTACCAATCACCAGGCTACAACCCCAAGAATTTCGGAATATGACAAAACCGGAAATGCGATCGCTCGTTGAGTGGGTTCGCCTGTTAAATTTCAATCCAGAGCCAGATACATATATCGGTCAAAAAGTCAAGGTTCAAGGATTTGTAATTCACCCGCCGAACATAGCAGAACAATATCTGTGGATCGGGCGGTTTATCATTACCTGCTGTGCCGCAGATGCCTATCCAGTCGGTTTGCCGGTCAAATTACCGATCGGTCAAAGCCGAGTCACATTTCCTCCCGACAGTTGGTTAGAAATAGAAGGAGAGGCGATCGCCCAAGAACTGCAAGGCAAACGCAAATTAACAATTCAGGCTGTTTCCCTCAAATCAATTCCCGAACCAAAAAACCCTTATGATTATTAAGATAGACTACACCTAGCTACAAAAGTGGCAGGAAAATTCTGTAGCAGTTGCCAACGACAGATCCACCAACTAGACTCGTAATTATAAAAGAAGTCCTAAGTTTATGTCATCCGAAAAAAAACTAGCTATCAAAGGTGCAGCCTGGACGATTGTCAGCTATGGAGGCAGTCAAATTATCCGATTTGGCAGTAACCTAATCCTGACACGCCTGCTTTTACCAGAACTATTTGGCCTTGTCGGTCTCGCCTATGTTTTCATCGTAGGTGTCCACCTATTCTCAGATATAGGTCTAGGCCCAAGTATCATCCAGAACAAGCGTGGAGAAGATCCAGAATTTGTCAACACCGCTTGGACAATGCAAGTTATTCGCAGCTTGTTTATTTGGTTTTGTTTAATGTTAATCACTTGGCCTGTGGCTAATTTCTATCAAGAACCCCGTCTGCTATGGTTGATTCCAGCGATAAGTATCAACACCCTGATAGGAGGATTCAACTCCACTGCCATATTTAGCCTCAACCGCAAAATGTCAGTCAAGCAAGTAGTAATTTTTGAGTTTGGTACTCAGATAATTTCTACTACAGTAATGATTGTCTGGGCTTTGTTGAATCCCAGCATCTGGGCTATTCTGGCCGGCGGTCTTAGTGGTTCTTTAGTCGAGTTAATATGGGGCCATTTTTTGATTACTGGCAAATCAAACCGCTTCGCTTGGGATAAATCAGCAGTTAAAGAAATATTTTCTTATGGAAAATGGATATTTTTGTCTACACTTTTATTTTTTCTGTGTTCTCAAGCCGATCGGCTAGTTCTCGCAAAAATATTTGATCTGACAATGTTGGGTATTTATGGCATCGCTTTCACCCTCAGTGATATGCCGCGCCAAGTCATCATCGCCATTGGTGGAAAAGTCATTTTTCCCTCGATTTCCATGCTAGCAGACTTACCTCGCGAGGAATTGCGCGCCAAGATTCTGAATAATCGTAATCTGATTTTAATACCCTTAGCAATAGGTTTAGCAATTTTTGTCAGTTTTGGAGATCAGCTAATTTTAATATTATACAGAAAAGAGTATGTTGCAGCATCTTGGATGCTACCAATTCTGGCTTTAGGAATTTGGCACACTACCCTCCACAATCTGATGAATTCTTGTTTGTTAGCTGTAGGAAAATCTCAGTACGGAGCTCTGGGCAATTTTGCTACTTTCTTGAGTATCAGTATTGGCATACCAATCGGATATCATTTTATGGGCAATTTAGGTGCTGTGATTGCTGTAGCGGTCGGCGACATTCCTACTTATTTAGTAATTAGCTATGGTCTTTGGAAAGAAGGCTTATTCTGTTTTTGGCAGGATATGAAGTTGACAGCATTGTTTTTATCGGTGCTAGCAACTATACTTGTATGTAGATATCATTTTGGTGGTGGTCTACCGATCGATCGATTATTTCAGTAAACAAAAAGGAGCTAATAGATATGTCATTGGAAAGTACGAGAAGAACAGTAATTCACTTTGTTTTTTTACAAATTGCTTTGTTGCAACAATTATGGCGCGCTGCCAGTAGGTATACTAAAATGATGCTTTTTTATCAAAGAAATAATGTTATACAATTGTTGAAAGACGGTGAAAATCTAGAAAAAGAACGCCCTAAAATATTGGTTGGCTTGGCACACATTACATCAATTGAAGAAGCTCAAAATAAAGATGTGGCGACGAAAAAAATAGAGAGACTTAAGCACACAATAGACGGACTGTTAACCAGCTTTGCTCATTGCGACCTCACTATTGTCGTGCAGACTTTGCCCAACCGTCACATTACAGCATATTTGCCTGAGTATCAAATAAATTGTATTCAGGTACAAGAAGGCCCTGAATGCGATCCGATGTTTGTGGAGTTTAGACTTCAGGAAGAATTTGTCAATAAAGTAGATGAATTTGACTGGTTTTTATTCATAGAAGATGACATTATTTTGTACGATTCTTTTACTATAGAAAAGCTAGAAAAATTCAATCGACAAAGCGGATATGAGAGTGCGATACTTTACCCAAACCGTTATGAAATGTATGAAGGAACAAAAAGATATATTGATTTGACAATAGATACAGATCTGGCATGGAACAAGCTATCTGGTGTAGAGATAGAAAATGTAAAATTTGCTGAATTTACTAACCCTCATGCAGCCTTTTACTGCTTGTCGAGAAAGCAAATGAAACAATGGATAAAATCAGGTCGCAGTTGGAAAAATCAAGTAGCAAATGTAGGCCCTTTAGAAAGTGCAGCAACTTTTTGTTTGTTGGAATGTTTCTCAATATATAAGCCTCACCCATCAAACTTGAATTATTTTGAAGTCAGACACTATGATAATAAATATTCTCAACTCTACCCAGAACCAGAATCGCCATATACACTGTCAGCAGTTGATAGTTCTGCTAATAAAAGTAAATTAAATATTTGAAATTTTACCGTAATTTGTGGCAAGCATTAGGAGATAGATTTGTGAGTATTTTTAATCAAAAAATTAATCTTTCATCCTTGAATATAGGGCAGTTTAAACAGCCGATCGACCGCATAGCAATCAGCCTGATACTAGGACTGAGCCTATTAATCGGACTGTTGCTGCTGTCGGGCGATCGCACGGCACCGCGAGTCCGAGAATTTACCTGGCAAAACCAACAAATCGGCGCGGAAGATACGGGATTTATCCTCACATTCTTTCGCCCGATGAATCAATCCACCGTCGAAGAAAACTTAAAAATAGAACCCGATCTCCCCGGCAAATTTAGTTGGGCCGGACGGCGCATGGCTTACACACTCAAAAATCCAGCACCCTACGGCGTTACCTATACACTAAAACTCGCAGGTGCAACGGACAGATATGGAGGAGAAACAAACCAAAATAAAGGAACCCCTATTCAACCATTTAGCGCTTCCTTTCGCAGTCGCGATCGGGCTTTTGCTTACATTGGTGTCAAAGGCGAAACAGCAAGCAGATTAATGTTAGTTAATCTATCCAGTAGCGACCCGAAACCGATACCGCTAACTCCCAAAGATTTAGTCGTTAGTGATTTTAAACCCTATCCTAACAGCGATCGCATCTTATTCTCAGCAACAGACCGATCGCAAGTCCAAGCAGGCGCTACCCTAAGCCAAGAACTATTTACAGTCACCACCGGCATCAATCCCCAATCAGCATCGGCAGCACAGCCACCACCAGCAGGTAGAATCGACAAACTATTAGACTCCAAAGATTATCAAAACCTCAAATTTGACCTCTCAGCCGACGGCAAAACCATCGTGGTTCAGCGCGTCAACCGTCGCAATCCCGGAGATTTTAGTCCTTGGATTATTGACGAAAAAAAGCCGCCCCGACGATTGGAAAATCAACAAGGTGGGGATTTTATGATTCGACCAGACAACAAATCGATGGTAATATCTCAAAAGCAAGGATTAGCGATCGTCCCCCTACAACCAGATGCTGATCCAGTAGAATTATTGCCAAAATATGAACAAGTATTAGGCATGGCCCGCGACAACTCCGCCGCAGCTTATGTTAAATATAACGGCGATTTTACTCGATCGCTTTTCATCTTAGATAACCAAGGCGTAGAACAAGAAATATTGCGAATTCCCGGCAGCATTATCGCCGTCTATTTCGATCCCCGCAAAGACAAGGACAACCAATTGGGCCGTCTTTACTGCCTCTTAGCCGAACGCCTCAAAACAGAAAAATACAAAGAACAGCCTTTTATCGCCACCATCGACCTCAAAAAAGAGGGCACTCGTTTAGTAGGAACCATCAAACCGCTGCTAATTTTGCCCAACCAATTAGATACCCAAATCAGTTTATCCCCCGATGGACTGGCATTAATTTTCGACCAATCAGTCACAGCAGCAACACCCTCAACAGCAGTCAGTCCCCGTAATGACAGCGGACAGTCGATCGCCACCAGTCGCCTTTGGCTGCTACCCTTAGTAGAAACAGCCGCAGACCGTTCTCAACCAAAAGTGCAGCCTGAAGAACTGCCTTTTGCGGGTTATCACCCCCGCTGGCTACCTTAAATCAATTTCAGATCCGGGCGATCGACCTCTCAATCCCTGGCAAGTATATTGATTTATAGCAGGGTGAACTTTTCTCCAATGCTCTACCAGGACTGTAAAAATTGTATAATAAATAACAACAAGCCGTTTGTAAATTTTTAAGATTTCAGGAAAACAGGCGATCGCAGGGTATTGTATGGTAAAAAGTTTATATTAAACATCTATAAGTTCCACAACAGCTTTTATCATTGATTTAGAAACAATATTTTTAGCAGACAATGCTGACCCGATCGGGCTTTCCAGATCTGGTGCTGTTGTAATTTACTTGATGAGGAATGGTTCAGGGGGAATGGAGGATGGGTAACAAAAAATTTTTGAGCTTGCCACTGCCGTTCGCTTTCCAAGGCTTACACAGTGAGCAACTTTAAGTTAAAGAGTGGCAAATTTACTCACTCGACACTGAAAACTCAAAACTACTCGCTTGTTTACCAATTACCCATTGTCAATCAACTATTACTTATGATGAATTGCCAGCAACTTTAGTTATCTATCAATACAATATTTAACAGAGGTTTCATCTATGTTTGCTTTGCATGAGTTTAGCTCGGAGTTATCAGAGTTGTATATACCTGAGATTTGTACTTGGAACCTCTCTTTAGAATCAACCCTCCTCGACTTGCCCCTCTACAACTGCCAAATTGAATTAACTCAACAGGCAATAGAAGTGGCTCACACCTTTGAAAAAAAACCCTTGCTTCCAGGTGTCATTTTGACGGATCGGGGGAATTTTGTCGGCATAATTTCCCGGAGGCTATTTTTTGAAAGAATCAGCAGGCGCTACGGGTTAGAAATGTTTTTCAAACGACCAATAGAGGTTTTATATCGGTTTTCAAGGAAAGAAATGCTCATCTTGTCAGGCAGTAAATTAATACTAGAAGCAGCCGAAGAATCACTTTACAGATCGGCAGAATTAGTTTACGACCCAATAGTCGTCGAAGTCGTTCCTGAGACTTACTGGCTGTTAGACGTACACCAGTTAATGGTAGCTCAGTCCAAAATTCAGCAATTGACCAATAAGTTGCTCCAAAAGCAAACAGAAGCCAAGTTGATTCAAACAGAAAAAATGGCTAGCTTGGGAAATATCATCGCAGGGGTAGCTCACGAAATTAGGAATCCCCTCAATTGTATTTGGGGAAATTTAAATTTTCTGCTGTCTTATTTTGAAGATTTACTTGTACTAATGTCGGCTTACGAAGAAGAATTTCCCGAACCATCTTCCATAATTGATGAGATAAAAGAAAAAATAGAATTTGATTTTTTACGAGAGGATTTACCTGCAACTTTAGAAGGGATGAAATTTGGAGCAGAACAATTGCTAAAAATAGTCAACGGTTTGCACAACTTCTCACACATGGACGAAAGCAAGCCATTGAATACAGACATCCACGAATGCTTGGAAAATACACTGTTAATTCTAAAAAACCGATTAAAACAGGGTATAGAAGTAGTAAAAAAATACGGTGAATTGCCGCTAGTTATATGCTACTCTGGTCAGTTAAGTCAGGTGTTTTTGAATTTGTTAGTCAATGCTCTAGATGCGCTGGCAGAGTACACTGCGGATCAAGAAACGAACGGACAGTACCAGCAGCATTGGCATCCCCGAATAGAAATTACTACCAAAATCATAGAAATCGAGGACAGGAAATGGGCAGCAATTAGCATTACCGATAATGGGCCAGGGATTCCCCCAGAAATTCAGCAGCAAATATTTGAGACTTTTTTTACTACCAAACCAGTAGGCAAAGGAACAGGGATGGGGCTGGCGATCTGCAATCAAATCGTCACAGAAAAGCACGGTGGCAAACTGAATTTGCGATCGCAACCAGCCCCCAACACCGAATTTGAAATTTTGTTGCCTTTAGCTTAAAGAAGTCAGTTGTTATTTGTTATTTGTTATTTGTGAGTAACTACCAATACCCAATGCCCAATGCCCAATGCCCAATGCCCAATTCCCAATTCCCAATGCCCTTTGTTATTTGTGAGTAACTACCAATACCCAATGCCCAATGCCCAATGCCCAATTCCCAATGCCCAATGCCCAATGCCCAATGCCCAATTACCCCTTACCATTATCTAAGTGAGTGCCGCACATTTTACAAAATCTAGCATTAGTATCATGTACAGACCAACCGCAACCTGTACAAACAGTTTCTACTTGATTAGCAGTTTTAACTAATTGTTTAATCAAATCCCCCAACTGCCAAGGAATCAGGGCAATTCCGGTCAAAATCATCAAAATAGTCAAAAAGCGGCCCGTTTCCGAAATCGGAGTAACATCCCCAAATCCCACTGTAGTCATCGTGACAACGGAGAAATAAACGGCATCCAAAAAAGTGCCAAAACCTTCAGGATTTGCCGGATGTTCGACTTGATAAATCAGACCAGAATAAACAAAGATTATTGCCAATAAAGTAAACAATATCCGAGCAAAAATCACGCCATCTTCGGTGCTGATGCGAAAAATAGAAATTTTCAATTCCAGAAAGCGGATGAGTCTAAGAATTCTAAACCAGCGAAAAATGCGAATAAAACTGACATTGACAAATCCCAGAAAAAATGGTAATATTGCCACCAAGTCAATAACTGAAAAAAAACTAAAAATAAATTTAACTTTATTTTCGGCACACCACAGCCGCAATAAATACTCAAAGGCAAAAACGATTAAAAGGACGGTATCGAGAGTTTGCAAATTAATTCTCACAGGTTCCGCAAGCGGGTAAGTTTCGGCGATGAAACTGGCGGAAGACAGGAGAATGAGTCCGGTAAGAGTTAAATTGACGGTTCTGCCAATGGGGGTTTCGATGTCTTCGAGATAAAATCCAATTTGCGATCGGGTTAAC
Organism: Tychonema bourrellyi FEM_GT703; assembly: GCF_002412335.2. Lineage (GTDB taxonomy): Bacteria > Cyanobacteriota > Cyanobacteriia > Cyanobacteriales > Microcoleaceae > Microcoleus > Microcoleus bourrellyi. Next base: position 8,490 of record NZ_NXIB02000149.1, on the reverse strand, counting down.
ATAGATGAGATAATTAATATTATTACGACTTACGCGATCGGCATTATTCGTAAGGTGCGTCAGAACCAAAATCCTCGATCGTCTCTCAAGAACTTCGTCTGACGCACCCTACAAGTCTATTTCTGAGGTAAGGAAATTATCGCATATGAGCATCGAATTAACGAAGGGTGAAAGGTTCAATCTTTCTCAGGAAGTTCCTAATTTCAATAAATTGGCGATCGCCCTGGGTTGGCAAATAAGTCAGACAGCACAAAACTGCGACATTGACGCATCTGTTTTTATGTTAGCGGCGGACGGTCGGATTCCCGATGAAAAGTATTTTGTATTTTACAACAATCTGACATCGCCGGACGGTTCGGTGCGACATTCTGGAGACAGCAGGAGTGGACAAGTTGAGGGAGATGATGAGACGGTTTATGTGGATTTGAGTAAAATCAATTCGGCGATTCAGGAAATTGTGTTTGTTGTTACTTTGCACGAGGGACAGGAAAAGAATCAAAGTTTTAGTCAAGTTACAAATGCGTTTATCCGGCTTTACAATTCAGAGACTCTTGGCGAGTTGGTTCGGTACAATTTGAATCAGATATTTTCCCAAGAAACGGCTTTAGAGTTTGGACGTTTGTATAGGAAAAATGGCGATTGGAGGTTTCAGGCGGTGGGACAGGGATATAATGCTGGGTTGCAAAGTTTTGTAGACAAGTATTATGTTGAGAATGCGGTTACTCAGGGCGCGAATGCTGGTGGGAAGGTTGATGATGCTGAGGTTTTGAGGCTTTTTAGCGATCGGGTGGATCGGTTATTGCGCGAAGAATCTGTATCTAGCGAAGCGGTAGAACAGCCGATCGCTACTCCTGTGAATGCGGATATTGTACAATCTGAGGAAGAGGCAAAAATAGATGATTCTGGACTAGAAAGTCTGGAACCAGCTATTAGTGCTGAGGAATTTTTGCAACGGTATAATCAGGGAGAACGAGATTTTATGGGAGTTAATTTAGCAGGAGTAAATCTCAGCGGAAAATCCCTGGGTGGTGTTAACCTGAGTAGCGCTAATCTCTGCGGTGCAGAACTCTCTAAAGCATACTTATTGGGCGCTAACCTGAGTGAGGCAAATTTATCTCATGCAAACCTTCACAAAGCCAATCTAGAATCATCAAACTTAGATAAAGCACAATTACTCAATGCAAATTTAAGTGAAGTAAATCTATTGTATGCAAACCTAAGTGAAGCTAATTTAAGTGGACTAAATCTCAGCGATGTTAATTTGTCGCAGGGGATGAATCTCAGTAGGGCAAACCTCAGCAATGCAAACTTAACTGGGTTGAATTTGAGGCAATCACAATTGATGAATGCTGATTTGAGCAATGCAAACCTAAGTAATGCTAACCTATTCAAGGCAAACCTTGAAGGGGCAAACCTTGAAGGAGCAAAACTTGAACAAGCGCTGTGCAACGCACAGACTATCTTGCCCATAGGATTTGACCCTATTAAAGCAGGTGCTTACTTAATCGTTGCTGATGCTTCACTTCCCAACGTAAACCTAGCTGGTGTTGACTTAAATTGTTTCAACCTGAGTGAAGCTAACTTGAGCGGTGCAAACTTAACCAAAGCAAATTTGGCGGCAGCAAAACTGCTTCAGGCGAATCTGAGTGCAGCAAATTTGAGTGAAGCAAATCTGAATGGTGCTGACCTAACTACAGCAAACCTAAGTGAAGCTAACTTGAGTACAGCAAACCTTGGAAGTGCGAAACTAGCTGTGGCAAACTTGAGTGGAGCAAACCTGAAACAGGCAAATTTAGAGTACGCTAACCTAGTTGCGGCAGACCTGAGCCACGCTAATTTGAAAGATACAAAATTAGGCGGTGCCAACTTCAGCGATGCTAATCTGACTGGCGTAAATCTGGTGGGAGTAGTGCTTAATTCAGTAAATTTAAGTCGGGCTAACTTGACTGAGGTTAATCTCTGTGGCTCAAGTTTAGTGTCCGCAAATTTGAATGGGGCAACACTTAGCTCGGCAGACTTGCGCGGTGCAGATTTGAATGGTACAAACCTAGAAAAAGCCAACTTAAAGGGAGCAAACCTAAGTGGGGTGGCAAATCTGGACAAGGCAAAACTCGCAGGTGCAATTATGCCAGATGGCACAATTCATGAATGAATTAATGTTTGTAGTCAGGACTTTAGTTCTTATGTAGGTTGGGTCAAGCGTAGCGCTACCCAACAAATCTACCAAAAACGTTGGGTTTCGTGGCTCAACCCAACCTACGGCCTGAGCGTAGCGCTACCCAACAAATCTACGAAAAACGTTGGGTTTCGTGGCTCAACCCAACCTACGGCCTAATTTAGTTCTTATGTAGGTTGGGTCAAGCGTAGCGCTACCCAACAAATCTACGAAAAACGTTGGGTTTCGTGGCTCAACCCAACCTACGGCCTAATTTAGTTCTTATGTAGGTTGGGTCAAGCGTAGCGCTACCCAACAAATCTACGAAAAACGTTGGGTTTCGTGGCTCAACCCAACCTACGGCATGATTGATAAAAGTGCTAATTTAGTAATATGGCAATCACAGTAGAAGAATTACTTACATCAGAAATCAATCAGCCGGCTCGTTATCTAGGCAACGAGTTGGGGGCTGTACGCAAACCTTGGGATTCAGCTTCTGTCCGTTGGGTGCTGACTTATCCAGAAGTTTATGAAGTTGGTGCTTCCAATTTGGGGCACATCATTCTTTACAACATTTTAAATGCTGGGCCGAGGCAATTGTGCGATCGCGCTTATTTACCGGCACCGGATTTGGCGGCTAAATTGCGATCGACCAAAACTCCCCTGTTTGCAGTGGAATCCAGGCGATCGCTCACTGAATTTGATATTCTAGGATTTAGCCTCAGCTATGAACTCGGAGCCACAAATATCCTGGAAATGCTGGATTTAGCTGGCATTCCCCTAACTTGGCAAGAAAGAGCAACTAATCCCGAACTCCCACTAATTTTTGCTGGTGGCCAAACTGCTACTTCCAATCCCGAACCCTATGCTGACTTTTTTGACTTCATCGCTTTGGGTGATGGCGAAGAATTGTTGCCAGAAATTGGCTTGATTTTGGCAGAAGGCAAAACTAATGGTTTGAGTAAACCAGCTTTGTTGCTGGATTTGGCGCAAATTCCCGGCGTTTATGTGCCGCAATTTTATGATATGGCGGCAGATGGTTCCGTCCATCCCAATCGCCCCGATGTTCCACCACGAATTTTACGCCGGGTGGCGACTCCGATTCCAGCTTATTCGATCGGGCTAGTTTCCTATGTTCAGACAGTACACGATCGACTGACAGTCGAAATCCGCCGTGGTTGTACTCGCGGTTGCCGCTTTTGTCAACCGGGAATGTTGACTCGCCCCGCGCGAGATGTGGAACCTCAACAAGTCGTAGAGGCGATCGAACAAGGCATGAAAGCCACCGGGCACAGCGAATTTTCCCTGCTTTCCCTGAGTTGTTCCGACTATCTCGCACTCCCAGCAGTCGGCATGGAAATCAAAAATCGCCTGCAAGATAAAAATATTTCCCTGTCTCTACCCAGCCAGCGGGTTGACAGATTTGATGACAACATTGCTGATATTCTCGGTGGCACGCGCCAAAGTGGGTTGACTTTTGCGCCGGAAGCTGGTACGCAGCGGATGCGAGACATTGTTAACAAAGGTTTGACTAACGAGGAATTGCTCAGGGGTGTGAAAACTGCGGTCGATCGCGGTTGGGATAAAATCAAGCTGTATTTTATGATCGGTTTGCCAGGGGAAACAGATGTTGATGTTGTGGGTATCGCCGAAACAGTCCGCTGGTTAAGTCGGGAATGCCGGATTGATGGCCGACGCAGACTGCATTTCAACTTGACAATTTCTAACTTTACGCCTAAGCCCCATACTCCATTTCAATGGCATTCTGTTTCTACTACGGAGTTTTCTCGCAAGCAAAAACTGCTGAAGCAGGAATTTCGGGGAATGAACGGTGTTAAGGTCAATTACACCGATGTGCGGATTTCGGCAATGGAGGATTTTGTCGGCCGGGGCGATCGACGTTTGAGCGCTGTAGTCCGCCGTGCGTGGGAACTTGGGGCTGGTATGGATGCGTGGTGGGAAAGTTTGGATCAGGCGCATCAGGCTTGGACTGTGGCGATCGCAGAATCCGATCTTACCTGGAAATATCGCCAAGTCGAAAACGGTGAATGGAATTTGTTTGAGGAGAAGGAAGAAGGAAGTTCGGCAACGGATTCTGTAACGGATGTAACGGATGGACCGAAGAAGGAAGATTTTCCCAACTCTCCCCCACTCCCCCCCTACTGGATCAACCCCTCCCGTGGGATCATTTGGATACGGGAATTGACAAGAATTGGCTAAAACTTGATTTGCAAAAGGCTTTGGCTGCGGCAATTGTTCCCGACTGTTCCTTTGAAGGCTGTTCCCACTGTGGGGTTTGTGGCACTGACTTCGGACACAATATCGTTGTACAACCGCTGCCAATTCCCGCATTTGCTGGGGAGTTTGTGCCGATTCTAGAGCGCAAACAGCGGTTTCGGGTTTGGTTTGGTAAAATTGGTGAAATGGCTTTGGTTGGTCATTTGGATTTGATCCGATTGTTCGATCGCGTTGTCCGTAGAGCAGATTTACCGATTTCTTTTACTGGCGGCTTTCACCCTAACCCCCGCATTTCGATCGCAAATGCCCTGCCTCTGGGCGTTACCAGCACTGGGGAAATTGCGGATTTTGAGCTCACTGAGTTGATGGATGTTGCCGATTTTCAAGCAAAATTGGTCGCAACTCTCCCAGACAATATTCCTGTTTATCGGGTTGAGGCGATCGATGTCAAATCTCCTTCTGCCAATCAGTTGTTAGAAGCAGCGGAGTACCTGATTACTGTGGCTGTAGGGGGTGCTTTGGCAGAAAATCTCGAATTAGAAGGCGAGAATTTTACTCCTGTTTTTGTCGATTCTAGGGTAGAGTGGGAAGGCTGGGTACGGGCGATCGTCCAAGCTGAGGATTTTTGGCGGGAGCATACTACCAAGTCGGGTAAAACTCAGCAAGTCAATTTGCGCGATCGGCTACAGGAACTAGAACTTGTAGATTATAAATCTGCCGCCAGTCATAACTCCCAAGGTTCAGCCGTCTTGCGCTATCGGGGTAGTTGTCGCAGTGACGGTAATGTGCTGAAGCCAGAACATCTGGTGTTTATGCTCGAACAAGTCAGCCAGCAGGAAATTCAGCTTCTGCATATCCAACGCAGTCAGCTAATCCTGAGCTATGGTTAGAATAGGGAAGTCGAAGTTTGAGTAAGTTTCATAGACCATTCTCAAGAACAGGCAAGATGCCTGTTCCACAAGACATCAACTTTCTTGTGGGGTGGGCATCTTGCCCGCCCGTGAAAGGCTTATTGACAATGATGCAAGAATTAGACGCTCAAGCATTATCAAGCTATAATTGGTTGTAGTGGAAGTCAGGACGGCTCGATCGCGATTAGTCGCTCGTAGTTGAGTCAACCAGCAACGCGGGCTGGGTGCAAACTGCTTCTGTTCAAGACTTCAAGCCTTTTTGTAAATTCACAGGCTAAATTTAGTGCCAAACTCCCAGGAGCTTGCTCACAGCTAAATTTAGCGATTGAGTCCTATCGATCGACAGCAAAGTCGATCGCCCGCTGAATCAAAATTGTCCGTATTTGACAATTGGTTCACAGACTATTCAACAATTTCCCAGAGTTATCAGTTTTTTGTGTAGAGTTGTGTGTTAGGAAATTGGTACGGTGTCACTGAATTGATTCGCTGAGTTCAAATTAAGAGTTACAAGAGTTGAATTTTGAGTGAAAGAATTCGTAATTCACAAATCAAAAATCAATATTTGTAACTCGCTAAAAGCGTCCTTATTTCTATCTTCCAGCTCAGTCTGCGAAGCATAACTCATAACTCTGTACGGGTGGATTTAAGCACTTTATCTGTCACAGTCAACAGCCAACAGTTAACAGCCAACAGTTAACAGTCAACAGTTAGCCAACAGTTAACAGTCTTTCCATCCTGCAATAAGTCACAGCTAATAACTCTTGAAGCTACTACTAATTAAAATCAAAGTGAAAGGCACTATTCAGCGTAGGTGTCTGGAACTTGCCGACAATTTTTTCGAGGAAATTGAATGACTAAGCAGATAGTTATAGCAGAGCAACATCGGATTGCTGCTGTCTTTTCAGAAGATCAAATCCAAGAACTGGTGGTAGCGACAGGTAGCCACCAAGTTAGTGATATTTACTTGGGAATAGTCGAAAATGTATTACCTGGGATAGATGCCGCCTTCGTTAATATCGGAGATCCAGAACGCAACGGGTTCATGCACGTCACAGACCTCGGCCCACTGCGACTGAAGCGATCGGCAGGAGCAATTACAGAACTTTTGACCCCACAGCAAAAAGTTCTCGTACAGGTGATGAAAGAACCCACGGGCAGTAAAGGCCCACGACTGACAGGCAACATTACCCTGCCCGGTCGCTATTTGGTGCTGATGCCCTACGGACGGGGAGTCAATCTGTCGCGCCGGATCAAATCGGAAGCCGAACGCAACCGCCTCAGAGCTCTGGCGATTTTGGTCAAACCAGCCGGGATGGGACTGCTGGTACGCACCGAAGCTGAAAGCCAGACTGAAGAAGCCATCATGGAAGATTTGGAAGTGCTGCAAAAACAGTGGGAATCGGTTCAAATCGAAGGCGGCACGACGCGGGCTCCGGCACTCCTCAACCGGGATGACGATTTCATCCAGCGGGTGCTGCGGGATATGTTCAGCGGTGATGTGAATCGGATTGTGGTGGATTCGCAAAATGGGATTAAGCGAGTCAAGCAGCAGTTGATGAGCTGGAACGGTGGCAAGTTGCCTGCGGGAGTTTTGATTGACCATCATCAAGAGCGCGCTCCGATTTTAGAATTTTTCCGTGTCAATGCTGCAATTAGAGAAGCCCTCAGACCGAGAGTAGATTTGCCTTCTGGCGGTTATGTGATTATTGAGCCGACGGAAGCACTGACGGTGATTGATGTCAACTCTGGTTCGTTTACTCGATCGGCCACGGCACGAGAAACCGTACTCTGGACAAATTGCGAAGCTGCAACAGAAATCGCTAGACAACTGCGATTGCGAAATATTGCCGGAGTAATTATTGTTGACTTTATTGACATGGAGTCCCGCCGCGATCAGTTGCAGGTGCTGGAACACTTCAATAAAGCTCTCAGATCTGACAAAGCTCGACCACAAATCGCCCAACTGTCAGAGCTCGGACTGGTAGAACTGACTCGCAAGCGCCAAGGTCAAAATATTTACGAATTGTTCGGCCACACTTGCCCTACTTGCAACGGGTTGGGTCATTTGGTGCAACTCCCTGGTGAAGAGGAAATTGCCCCAGCAGTCCGGGAATCGGGCGATCGCACCTCCGCCACCTCAAACCGCGTTTTGTTGAATTTGCCAGAAGGATTAGAGCGTCGCACTTTAGCCCCTGTAGCAACTGCAACTTCTTCACCAGCGCGGGAAGAACGCTCCCCTGAACCCCAGCGCGCTCCTTGGGAACCTCAGAACGAAAGCTTGGATTTTGAGACTGGTGGTAATGCTTCCCCTTTGGACTTGCTCAACCATCCTAGTTATCAAGATTTGGGGAATGGTACTCGTCGCCGTCGTCGTCGCCGAATTGGGGAAGAGGCCTTTGGGGTATCGGTGGAAGAAGAACCAGTACGCAGCAAGTTACGGCTACCGAATACTTCGATCGCCCCTGTTGCAGAACCGAGAGCCGAATATCTCCCACCCCCCGGCATCCGGGCTGCTTCTGAGGGCTTCGGATTGGTCAATATGGCGACTGTTGGGAGGCGCGAAGATTTCGAGCGGGTGCGTCCCACCAAGTCCGAGTTGATGAAGCCAATGGTGGAGCCTCCAGAAGTCATTTCGGTGGAAATGACGGCTGAGGAGCAGGATGTTTATGCTGTAATGGGCGTTTCTCCTTTGGTGCTGATAAATCGTAGTCTCAAAAATCCGAAAAATGCGATCGTTTCAGTCACAATGCCGGGAGAGACCCCAACTAAGCCGCCTTTTGAGCAGCTAGAACTTGAATTTGAACCGGTGGCGTCACCGGAGGATGAGGATGGGTCGGAACAGGATTATTATGCAGAGATGTCTGTAGTTGAACCTGTATTTTCTCCTATATTTTCTGAGGATGCTGAAACGGAAATTTACGATGAAAGTCCGATCGACGACATCGATGACTTTGACCCAATTTCGGAAATGTCAGAAATGAGCGAAGAGGCGATCGAATTAATTCAATCCGATGAATCAATTCAACCCGATGAATCAATTCAATCCGATGAATCAATTCAATCAGAAGAACCGGAAGAACCCGCGACCAATCGCCGTCGCCGTCGCCGTTCATCTGCTCTATTGGACGAGTGAAATGAAGGAAGAAGGAAGAGTGAAATGAAGGAAGAAGGAAGAGGGAAGAAGGA
>NZ_NXIB02000148.1 GCF_002412335.2 Tychonema bourrellyi FEM_GT703 | reverse complement strand
ATTGGGCATGGGGAATTGGGAATTGGGCATGGGGAATTGGGAATTGGGCATGGGGCATGGGGCATCGGGCATCGGGCATCGGGCATGGGGCATAGTTTCTTCGTACCCTGAGCGTAGTCGAAGGGCATTCTTCCTTCTTCCTTCTTCCTTCTTTTATATTTCAGGTTTCAAGGCTCGTTCCATCAGAGCTAAAACAGCTTGTTCGGGAGTTATTTCACCATTTAGCAAACGGTAAACTTGACGGGAAACAGGTACTTCAATGCCACGCTGATTAGCTAAATCAATCAAAACATTGGTAGTATTTACCCCCTCAGCAGTGCTTTGTAATTCTTGCAAAATTTCCTCTAAAGATTTACCTTGAGACAATCGAAAACCAACCCGATAATTGCGCGACAAAGAGCTATTGCAAGTAGCGAGTAAATCTCCCAAACCTGACAAACCATAAAAAGTTTCTGCCTGAGCTCCCAAACGAACACCAACCCGAATCATTTCTGGCAAAGCGCGAGTTAGCAAAGCAGATTTAGCATTTGTTCCTAATTGTAAACCGTCGCAAACACCAGCGGCAATCGCAAAGACATTTTTCAGGGTTCCACCTAACTCAGTTCCCAACGGATCTTGATTGACATAAACCCGAAAAATTTCAGAACTGTAAATATTCTGCACCTGCTTAGCCGCCGACAAATCAAAACTAGCAGCTACCGTTGCAGCGGGCAATCCCTGCCGAATTTCCTCGGAAAGATTTGGTCCAGAAAGTACGACAATAGGATTATGAGGAAAAGCTGTTTGCCAAATTTGTGAAGGAGTGTTGGTAGTCGCGGGATCTAAACCTTTGGTGACGGTGACTATAATGGTATTAGGGCTTAAATTTGTGGCAAGAAGTCGATCGACTGTGGCGGCCACCCCTTTCATCGAAACTGCCGAAACAACAATATCCGTACTTGTTATAACAGACTCTAGCTCAAAAGAACTGCGGCGCGACCACAAATGAACTTGATTGCCTTTTTTAGTTGCGAGATTTGCCAAGGCTGATCCCCAAGCACCTCCGCCTATTATTGTCAAAATTGCCATAAAATTTAGTTGGATGAACTCAGATGTTACACCATTCTGAAGAACGGGCTAGAAGCCCATTCCACAAGAATATTGAGTTTTTGTGGAACAGGCATCTTGCCTGTTCCTGGGGCTAGAAGCCCATTCCACAAAAATATTGAGTTTTTGTGGAACAGGCATCTTGCCTGTTCCTGGGGCTAGAAGCCCATTCCACAAAAATATTGAGTTTTTGTGGAACAGGCATCTTGCCTGTTCCTGGGGCTAGAAGCCCATTCCACAAAAATATTGAGTTTTTGTGGAACAGGCATCTTGCCTGTTCCTGACATTAGTGCAAGATGTGAGATGAACAAAGAAACAAAAACTCTTCTCCTACAAACTTGGGCGCAATCCGTAATGACGGTAACGCCAATAATCACGTAAAATGCGATCGTGATCGAAACAAAGTTTAGCGGGGATACGCCAAGATTCAAATATTTCTAAATTTTTAGCATCGTCAGCGGCTTGGGGAATTCCGGTGGTAGAAGCTAAGAATACAATGCTGATTGTGTGTTGGCGGGGGTCGCGATTTGGGTCAGAATAAACGTAGAATTGCTCGATTAATTCTACTTTCAAGCTGGTTTCTTCTAAGGCTTCGCGCTTGGCTGCGGTTTCTGCGGATTCCCCACAATCCATGAAGCCGCCGGGAATTGCCCAGCCGTAGGGAGGATGGCGACGTTCGATGAGTACGATCGGGCGGTGGGGGCGATCGACTAATTCGATGATAATATCAACTGTAGGGGTAGGATTTTGATAAGTCATTTTGTTGGGCATGGGCATTGGGAATTGGGAATTGGGAATTGGGCATTAATGATTTTATATGTAACAAATAACAGTCAACAGTGAACCGTCAACAATCAACTAACATTATGCCTAAATGGATCGGAAAAGTTTTGGGTGTCGGTACAGTTACTGTCCTCCTATTAGGCGCAACTGGATATTGGTATGTTTTTATTGCGGGAGCTCCTCAGTTAGACCCTCCGACAATAGTCACCGATGTCAACTTGAATTTTGAACTAAAAACATATAAAAGTGTGGCTATGAATTCACAGCGCACTTACGGCTTAATTTTACCTCCAGGGTACGCCAAAAATCCCAAACAGCGCTATCCAGTCATTTTTTTGTTACACGGGGGACACGGAGATGCACGGGCTTATCAAGACAAAGCTGCTGTTACTTCTGTGCTTCACGACTTGTATAAAAGCAAACGATTGCCGCCCTCAATTGTAATTACTCCAGACGGAAACGACCAGCGGGGTACGAGTCCTTTCTGGGACCCGCAGTATTTTGATGGGCCGAATGGTCGGGTGGGAAGTGCGATCGGCTCTGAATTGGTTTCTGAGATAAAATCGCGCTATCGAACCCTGGAAGACCCGAAATTATGGGCAATGGGAGGACAATCGTCGGGGGGTTGGGGTGCTTTTAATATCGGTTTGCGCTACTTGAATAATTTTAATATTCTGTTCAGCCACAGCGGTTATTTTACCGATCAAAGCGGCAAGGCTAACAGTCCCAAATATTTAGTCGATCAACTTTCTGTGAAAGACAGACAAAGACTCCGCGCTTATTTGGATGCTGGGGAAGGAGACGAGAATTTTCTCACTTCAACTCAGCAATTTCACGAGCAATTAAACAGTTTGGGTATTGCTAATGAGTTTAAAAAATTTCCGGGGGGACACGGGATTGTCGGCCCGGATGTCGGTTGGAATTATTGGCATAAGCATTTAGCGGATTCTTTGAGTTATGTTGGAAAACAGTTTAACATATCACTGGCCACACAGCAAAAATAGAAAGGTGAACTGTGTTAACCGAAAAAACTAGAATTGGACTTTGGACGGCATCGTTTTTAACCGGATTGGTAGGAGTTATTAACCTGCTGTCTGCTGTAACTCCTAGTTTACCCGATCGCCGAAATTGGTTAGAGCCTTTTTTTCCTTTTACCGTGCGGGCTGGCGGGCATTTCTTTGCAGCAGTTATCGGATTTATGCTGCTAACTTTGGCAACTAATTTGTTGAGGCGAAAACGGATTGCTTGGTTGGTGACAGTCGCATTGTTAATGCTTTCTATTGTCGTTCATTTAGTCAAGGGATTGGATGTTGAAGAGAGTTTGCTTTCTGGGGTGCTTTTGTTTCACTTATTGGTGATGCGAAAGAGTTTTACAGCTAAGTCAGATCGCCCTTCAATTGCTCAAGGAATTCGAGTTTTGGTAGGCGCTTTGTTGTTTACCCTCGCTTACGGAACGATGGGTTTTTACATTCTGGACGGGCGTTTTGAAGTTAACGAACGAGCGGTTAATTTTGATTGGGATCGAGCGCTATTCCAAACTCTGGCAATGTTTTTTACGGCGGATGATGCGGGATTGGTTCCAAAAACTCGGTTTGCAATGTTTTTTGCGGATTCGATTTATGGTGTAGATTCGGTAACGCTTGGTTATGCACTTTTGATGCTGCTGCGGCCGGTGCTGCTGCGAAATTCGGCAAGTTTTTCGGAACGGAATGAAGCTCAAGAAATTGTGGGAAAATACGGGCGGACGACGATAGCGAGATTGGCGTTACTTGAGGATAAATCTTATTATTTTAGTCCGTCGGGTAAGAGTACGATCGCCTATGTGCCAAAAGGCAGAGGTGCGATCGCCTTGGGAGACCCCATCGGGCCGCCAGAAGACCGCAAAGAGGCAATTGTAGGGTTTCAAGAATTTTGCGATCGCAATGATTGGTATCCGACATTTTATCAAACTTTGCCGGATGATTTAGAAATATATTATGCTCTCGGTTTTCGAGTAGTACAAATTGGCGAAGCAGCTATTGTCAATCTCAAAGATTTTACTCTCAAAGGCAAAGCCAATCAAAATTTAAGAACCGCTATCAACCGCTTGACAAAAGCAGAACATCAAGTCAAATTTTATGAACCGCCTTTAAGTTCTGAATTGATGCGGCAAATGAAAGCTGTGAGCGACGAGTGGCTGCAAATGGTTCAGGGTGCAGAAAAAAAGTTTTCTGTAGGCTGGTTTAACGAGACATATTTACGGGAAACTCCCGTCATAGCCATCCACACTCCCGACGGCAAAATTAGTGCTTTTGCTAATATGATATCTCCGGGCGATCGGGTAATTGGGGTTGATTTAATGCGGCGTCGCACTGAGGTGGAAAATGGCACGATGGAGTGTTTATTTGCTTCGATGTTGCAGCACTGTCAAGCCTTGGGATATGCAGAATTTGATTTGGGTTTATCGGCTTTGGCGGGAGTTGGAGAAGCTGAGAAATCCGGGCGGTTGGAAAAGGTGTTGATTTATCTATCGGAACACTTGAACAAATTTTACAATTTTCAGGGATTGCACAGTTTTAAAGATAAGTTTGGACCGCGATGGGAACCGCGTTATTTGGTTTATCCGAGTTTGGGAAGTTTACCGGATGTTGTTGTTGCGTTGATTCGGGCTGATTCGGGCGATCGAATTTGGGATTATTTGCGGCCGGGAAGTTAGCAATTGGAGTAGGGTTGCAGAATTTTTAAAATATGATATGCTATTCTTGGCCGAAGAGTTGGCAGCAACATTGCACCCGCAGATAAATCGTTTATCAGAATTAGAGAAAAAGCTAATCTCCCAGCTCAGTCGGTAAGTGAATCCAGTTTCAATATAGCACTTGCTAAAAGATGCTGATTTATCGCCTTCGGAGTTATTCAACGGGCTGCAATATTTAAGGAAAACGAGAGATTCGATCGCAAATATGAATACTCCTAAACCTTTATTAACTAAAACAGAATTAAGAAAATCGCTCCTGCAAACGCGCAAATCTCGATCGCCAGAAGCATGGAGAGAAAAGAGCGATCGCATTTGCAGCCACTTACAAACCTCGCCCCCATTCACCCAAGCAAAAACCATCCTCGCCTACTTCAGTTTTCGCCAAGAACCAGACTTAAGTCCCCTTTTTACCATCCCTAAAAAATGGGGATTTCCCCGCTGTGTCGGGAAAGAGCTATCCTGGCACATCTGGCAGCCGGGAGACGCTTTACAGACAGGAGCTTATGGCATTCTCGAACCACTGCCTGATGCTCCAAAAATAGACCATTCAGAGGTAGATTTAATCCTTGTACCAGCCGTCGGTTGCGATTTGCGCGGCTATCGTTTGGGCTACGGCGGCGGCTATTATGACAGAATGTTGAGTAAAGCTGAGTGGAAATCAAAAGTTGCGATCGGCATTATCTTTGAATTTAGCTTGCTAGCTCAACTCCCTGTTGACTCATGGGATCAACCGCTGCACGGAATTTGCACAGAAAGCGGTAATCTAAAATTTAATAAAATCTAAAATCTAAAATCTAAAATCCTATGGCTTCACGCTACGTTCGAGTTAAAACAGCACAAGGACAAATCCATTACGGTTTACTCCAACTAAGCCGCAGCGTTCAGGTACTTGATGCACCTCCGTGGTTGAAAGGACAACCCACTGATTTGGAACTCCCACCAGATAGTTACCAAATTCTCGCCCCGTGCTCTCCCAGCAAAATCATAGCCGTGGGCAAAAATTATAGCGACCACGCCGCCGAAATGGGAGGTTCCGTACCAGAAGAACCGCTACTGTTTTTCAAGCCACCCACGGCTGTTATTCCCACAGGTGGGGCGATTCGCTATCCGCAGCAGTCGGAAAGAGTGGACTACGAGGGAGAATTGGCCCTGGTAATTGGCGAACATTGTACTCAGTGCTCTCCAGAAGAAGCGCAGGGCAAAATTTGGGGTTATACGATCGCCAATGATGTCACAGCTAGAGATTTGCAAAAGCGGGACAATCAGTGGGCGAGGGCGAAAGGTTTCGATACATTTTGTCCCCTTGGGCCTTGGATTGTCCGGGAATTGAGTCCCGCTGCACAATTGCAGACTTTTGTCAATGATAGCGATCGCCCGGTACAATCCGATCGCATCGATCGCATGGTATTTTCCCCAGATTTTATCGTCTCCTACATCAGTCAAATCATGACTCTAATTCCCGGTGATGTGATCCTGACTGGAACGCCGGAAGGAGTAGGGCCACTGCAAATAGGCGATCGAGTCCGCATTGAAATAGAAGGCATTGGCAGTCTTGAAAATACAGTAGTTATTGGTTATTAGTTATTGGTAATTGGTTATTGGTAATTGGTTATTAGTTATTAGTTATTGGTAATTGGTTATTGGTTATTTGATGTGCTACCAATAATTAGCAATAACCAGTAACCAATGCCCCATTCCCGATGCCCCATTCCCGATGCCCCATTCCCAATAACAAATAACCAATAACCAATAACTAATGACTAACGAACCTGCATATAAACCGCGTCCGAAATCGGCGGAATCTCTGCATAACGTCCCAATGCTGATTGAACGATCGCATAGAAAAATGCAGCCAAAACTCCCAAAAACACCATATTATACAGAGTTTCTGCAATAAATGCGATTTGAAAGGCATTGCGTAAAATCGGCAACACCAGACCGCACAACATCAAAACAATGTCTAAAAGAATTGCCTGCATCGCATTAAAGCGAATGAAGTGACTAATGTTTTCGTTTCTAACCACCCCTAAATACAGAGCAAAGAAAATCACCAAGCTAGCGAAGGGCAAACTATAAATTTGTATCAAGGGAGCTAGGGGTATAAACAACAGTTGGAGGACAGGAAACTGTCTAAATAGAAACTGACCAAACGCCAGCCCGTCAACTAGCGGGAGCAAATAAGGCAAACAAGCAAAAATCCGGTCTGAAACAGTTGTAGAGCCGCGCCAAGTCATAATGAACTCTCCTGAGTCGATCGACTAACTATCAATTCCCATAAGACATCGACCATAATTATTGTGGAACAGGCATCCTGCCTGTTCACAGCTTGCAATTCTTGCGATGTCTATTAAACTCAGGATAACGCAGCAGGCTCAATTCCGACTCGCCCGACGGAATTTGCCCACTCAGAGCGGAGTAGATTCAGGGGGTACTTATATCAAGTCGGGTTAAATAGTCACCATGCCCAATTCCCGATGCCCCATGCCCAATGCCCAATGCCCAATTCCCAATGCCCAATTCCCGATGATTATTTAATATTAGCGATCGTGAAGCCCATTTGACACTCGTACCGATCGGGCAAATTTTCCGTAGGTTTGCTAACCGGATGGCCACAGCGGAGCTCTCCACCACTCCAGCGCGGTTGGCCAGTGCGATCGGCCAACAAACAACCTTGGCAAACACACTGAGGGGCAAGCATCTGATTTTCCATTAAAATGACTAACATTTGATACCTCCGGCAGTTTCCACACCAGTAATTTCATTGTATGTCAGGACTTTGGAACAAACAGCTTAACCTGAACACAATGTAATATTTATGTCAATGGGGCGAAATCAGTAGTATCTTAAAAGATCGCAAATTCCCAATCCCCAATTTCTGAAGAGGTTGATTATTGTGACGGACTCTAACTTAGAATTTCTTGCCAAAACTGATCCGCTAATTTCCGATTTGATCGGGCAAGAACTCCAGCGCCAGCGAGATCACCTAGAACTCATCGCCAGCGAAAACTTTACCTCGGCGGCGGTAATGGCAGCTCAAGGCTCTGTGCTGACAAATAAGTACGCCGAAGGATTGCCAGGAAAACGCTATTACGGCGGCTGCGAATTTATTGATGGCATCGAGCAAATCGCGATCGATCGCGCCAAACAGCTATTTGGAGCAGCCCACGCCAACGTCCAGCCCCACTCCGGCGCTCAAGCCAACTTTGCCGTGTTTTTGAGCTTACTACAGCCTGGGGACGGCATTATGGGCATGGATTTGTCCCACGGCGGACACCTAACTCACGGCTCACCAGTCAACGTATCCGGCAAATGGTTCAAAGCTTCTCACTACGGTGTCAGCAAAGAAACTGAACAGCTAGACTACGACGATATTTTGAAACAGGCCAAAGAAAATAGACCAAAATTGCTAATTTGCGGCTACTCAGCTTATTCGCGAATTATCAACTTTGAGAAATTTAGAGCCATCGCCGACGAAATCGGAGCCTATCTGCTAGCCGACATCGCCCACATCGCCGGGTTAGTCGCCACGGGCCACCACCCAAACCCTCTTCCTTATTGTCATGCAGTCACCACTACCACTCACAAAACCCTCCGTGGGCCCAGAGGCGGCTTGATTTTGACAAATGACCTCGAACTAGGCAAAAAGTTCGACAAAGCTGTATTTCCTGGCTCTCAGGGTGGGCCTTTGGAACACGTTATTGCGGGTAAAGCAGTAGCTTTTGGCGAAGCATTAAAGCCGGAATTCAAAACTTATTCTGGTCAAGTAATTCAGAATGCGCGCGCTTTAGCTGCACAGTTGCAACAGCGGGGTTTGAAACTGGTTTCTGACGGCACGGACAATCATTTAATGTTAGTTGATTTGCGATCGGTCAACATGACAGGTAAACTAGCCGATCAATTAGTCAGCGGTGTGAATATTACAGCTAATAAAAATACCGTGCCTTTTGATCCAGCATCGCCCTTTGTTACCAGTGGTTTGAGACTTGGTTCAGCAGCGATGACAACCAGGGGCATGGGAACTACAGAATTTACCGAGATTGGTAATATTATTGCCGATCGACTGTTAAATCCTGAAGATGAAAGCGTCGCCACTGAGTGCAAGCACCGAGTAGCAGCACTGTGCTCACGCTTCCCCTTGTATCCGCATCTGTTTTTGAAAGTACCAGCCTTGGCTTGATTTTCCTGATTGACGAGGGGGGAATTTGTAGTTGTGACTATACAGGTAAAGCGATAAAACATTAGGAGAAAATTGAGAGTTATGAGTTTTAAGCGGTGAATTAAACACTCTTTAACTTGCAACTTACAACTCACAACTCTCCGTCTCCTAACCCCCCAGTCGCTATTGCTAAAATTTTACCTGGTCAAAAGCCATCTGAAATGTAGTAGACTCTGCCTGAAAGCCTAAATTACCCGACTTACTTATACTTATTTTCAGATGCCCCACCATCTGTTCTACCACCTACTAGCCTTTCTGGTTTCTGCGATCGTCGTTCTCTTGAGTACGCCAATAGTCAAAACCATTGGTCTCAAAAGCGGACGAGTCGATCGACCAGGCGATCGTAAAGTTCATCAACGCCCGATGGTACGCTTGGGAGGAGTGTCCATCTTTCTCGGCACTATCATTGCTCTCTTAATTGTCTGGTTCTCAGGAGGCTTCATCGATGCTAGCGGACAAGTTCTCAATCCCAAAGACGAATACGAAATTTGGGGAGTCACCCTCGGCGGCATCGGATTCTTCCTCATCGGTTTAGCAGACGACTTGTTTTCGCTCTCGGCATTAAAACGCTTGCTCATGCAAACTGGCGTATCCAGCATTGCTTGGTACGCGGGCGTACAAATTGAGTTTCTCACAGTTCCCTCCCTGGGACTAACAGACCTGGGCTGGCTGAGTTTACCAATTACGGTGATTTGGCTCGTCGGTATGGCCAACGCCATTAACTGGATTGACGGTTTGGATGGTTTAGCTGCGGGAGTTTCAGGGATTGCAGCAGTTGTGATGCTGATTGTCAGTCTGTCGATGAACCAACCAGCGGCGGCTCTAATTGCAGCAGCCTTAGCTGGCGGAACATTGGGTTTTCTACGCTACAACTTTAATCCGGCTCAAATTTTCATGGGAGATGGGGGCGCATATTTTATCGGCTTTACTCTCGCCGGAGTGGGAGTGATTGGGTTAGTTAAAACTACGGCTATAACTTCTGTGTTGCTGCCATATTTAATTTTAGCTGTACCAATTTTAGATATGTCCGCAGTAATTCTCGATCGACTTCGCAACGGCAAGTCCCCGTTTATTGCTGACAAACGTCACCTCCACCACCGACTGCTCAATGCAGGGTTATCCCATCGATTTGCAGTTTTGTTTATTTACTCACTGACATTGTGGGTGGGAAGTTTAGCCCTAGCTTTTTCGGTTCCTAGTGGCATAATTTATGCAATGGGAGCGACAAGTTTGCTGGGATATGCTAGCTGGAAAGTGTGGAGGCACGCAAGATAGTCTGTTGACTGTTGACTGTTGACTGTTGACTGTTGACTGTTGTTGGTAATAATCACGAATTCCCGATGCCCAATTCCCCATGCCCCATGCCCCATGC
>NZ_NXIB02000147.1 GCF_002412335.2 Tychonema bourrellyi FEM_GT703 | reverse complement strand
CCCTATGCCCTATGCCCTATGCCCTATGCCCTATGCCCTATGCCCTATGCCCTATACCCTATACCCTATACCCTATGCCCGCCTTATGTTAGTTGGTTTATTTGCGTTCTCGATTTGCGAAACGATTGAATCGCATTCTTTCATAAACCTGGGACGGGAGCATTTTATGAATGCTGGTTCGGCGGTTGATGGTGGCAATGGTTGTCCTTTGACTTGATTCTGATTTTTGTTTGGACTCTAACGCAGATTGAGTAATTGGTGCAACTAGAATTTTTAATATACTTTCTATTGACAAAATGTATGAGTTATGACGCAAAATAGTCATGAATAAATCTTCTTTAAAAGCTCGATATAGCCAAAACAATGTACTCCGGTAATTGCTACTACGGTTACTTTTGACAGCTAAATAAATATAAAAATTGCTGCTAGACCAATGATAAATACTGGCTGGAATCTCAGGATGAGAATGCCTGACATCTGCCATGATTAAAGCATGACATTTTGCCATTGCTGCAAAGTTGCATGACATACTGCTAGTAATCTGTCGATAGCCAACTAGAAATTCTGGTACTACTTTAAATTGATAATGTTCAGCGATGCGGAGGTGAAGTTCCCAGTCTTCGCAGCCTTGAGCGCTTTGGGCTTTCAATTGGCAATTGTAACCGCCGACTTTCTCGAAACAAAGGCGGCGGATCAGAGATGAACTCGCATTACCTATAAAATATTTATAAACTAAAGCTTTGTAAACTTCTCCTTCGATGGTGGAGTTGTAAAATCCACCTGTGAGTAAGTCTTTTTCGTTGATATCAAGTGACCAAGAATAGACAACTCCTACAGATTGTTCTGATTTAATCAAGCATTCGAGTTGTTTTTCTAGGTTTTGCGGATACCAAATATCGTCGGCATCGATGGGAGCAATATATTCGCCTCTGGCTTTTGCAATTGCGAGGTTGCGGGCGGCGGCGACGCCTGTATTGGACTGCTGTAATAGGATGACTCGGCTATCTTTTTGAGTGAAAGATGTGACTATTTCAGCGGTGGTGTCTGTAGAACCATCGTTAACGACTAAGATTTCGATGTTTTGATAGGTTTGAGATAATACAGATAAGAGTGTTTTTGCAATAAACATTTCGGCGTTGTAAGCAGGTATGATGACTGAAATTAAAGGCAAATCTAAGTTTTTTTTCGAGATATTCATATTTGAGGTATACTTGTGCTGATAAAATTTTGGCTCTAAAAGGCTGCGCTAATGCTATGTTAGCAAATGACTAATGCCCGATCGCGCAGTATCAAAATTTCTCAAATTTGTATGTGCTTTTTTATACTAACAATCTACGGAGATACCCAAAATCTGATCTGCTAAAGAAAATGGTGGATAGGCGTTATGACGAGGTTTACAAAAACAATGGCATTTTTAAAGATTTTGTAAAGTTGTTGCTTTTATACTACCCGTGTTAGCAAAATTAGGCGTAAAATATGGGTAGAAAATGGGAAATGCAGCCAAAAACGCCCGAAAAAATGCCGTTGAATATAAAAAGAGAGCTGATGATCGACAAAAAAGTAGAGATGGCTTTACCCTTTGTAAAGTAGCATCTGTAAAATTCAACCAAGGTTTTTCCGAGGAAATTAAATATTTTAGGTGATGATCTATACTGCTGATCCAACTGTATCCGTGATTATCCCCGTCCACAATGGGGGTGCTTACTTCCGCACCTGTTTGTCAAAACTGGCTCAAGCTGTACCGAGACCGATCGAGATTATTGTAGTAGCAGATGGCGACAGCGACGGTTCCTGGCGTTTGGCTAAGGAATTTGGGGCTAAATTAATCAGAATTCCTGAATCCGGGGGCCCAGCACGAGCCAGGAATTTGGGTGCCCAGGCTGCGAAGGGAGATATTCTGTTTTTCGTGGATGCTGATGTTGCGGTTTGTCCAGAAGCTGTAGGCTACGCGATTTCGGTGTTCAAAAATAATCCGTACTTAGCTGCGGCGATTGGTTCCTATGACGATGCTCCTGGAGATCCAGGTTTTCTGTCGCAGTATAGAAATCTGATGCACCACTACGTGCACCAAACAGGTAATGAAGAAGCTTCGACTTTTTGGGGTGCTTGTGGATTGATTCGCCGGGAAATTTTTTTGAAGATGGGTGGTTTTAATGAAAGTTATCGCCGCCCATCGATCGAGGATATTGAGCTCGGCTACCGTTTGAAGCAAGCCGGTTACAAAATTAGGCTGTGTAAAACATTACAGGTGAAGCATTTAAAGCGGTGGGAAGCGATTTCGTTGCTGAGAGCTGATTTTTTCTACCGAGCATTGCCTTGGACAGAATTGATTTGGCGCGATCGCAAATTAAACAATGACCTTAACTTGCAAGTTTCGAGCCGCGTCAGCATAGTTTTAACTTATGCAATGCTACTCTCGATTTTGGGGACTTGGTGGTCGCTGGGCTGTCTGGTATTGGCTAGCTTGCTGGCGATACCGCTAGTAGTAATTAATGCTCCGCTTTATCGTTTTTTTGGGAGTAAACATGGTATGATTTTTGCCATCAAAACAATTCCTTGGCACTGGCTTTACTACTTTTACAGCGGACTAGGTTTTGCGATCGGCACGGCTCGCCATCTATTGTCCCAAAAAAAGTCCTTGACTCTCAAGATTAGCTTGCCAGCATCTGCTCAATCGCTCAAGACCAACTGAATAGGGAAAATGTTTCAATCGATCGAGAATTTCTCAGGTATCCACGGGTGCATCTATTAAGTTCAGAAGTTATAACAGCATTATTATAGTTACATAAAAAACCAGAGGTGTGCAAGCGTGAAACATTATCCTGTTGCGATCGTCGGTGCTGGGCCTGCGGGTTTGACTGCGGCTTATGAGCTAGTCAAGCAAGGTATCATCCCTGTTGTATTAGAAAAAGGTGATAAAGTTGGGGGAATAGCTCGTACCGAAACTTACAAAGGCTATCGTTTCGACATTGGCGGGCATCGCTTTTATACTAAAGTTGCTGCGGTACAGCAGTTGTGGCAAGAGGTACTAGGAAATGATTTTATTAAAGTGCCAAGGTTGTCCAGAATTTATTATCGAGGTCGATTTTTTAATTATCCGATAAGTGCCTTCAATACTTTATTTAATTTGGGCATATTTGAAAGTCTACTAATTTTATTGAGTTATCTGAAAGTGAGAATTTGGCCACTTCCTGAAGAAACAACTTTTGAGCAGTGGGTGATTAATCGTTTTGGCGATCGCCTTTACAAAACATTTTTCAAAACTTACACAGAAAAAGTCTGGGGAATTCCCTGTTCGGAAATTCAAGCAGATTGGGCGGCACAGCGGATTAAAGGGCTGTCGCTGACAACAGCAATAATTAATGCTTTGTTTGGTAGCAACGATACTAAAACTTTAATTAAAGAGTTTGATTATCCGGCTTTGGGGCCGGGGATGATGTGGGAAAAGTTCGCGGAAGCTGTGGAGAGTAAAGATGGCAAAGTTTATCTCGATACTAAAGTAATTAGCTTTCAGCGTGAAGGTAATAAAATTACCAGCATTACTGCGGAACACAACGGAGAATTAGTGCAGTTTTCGGCGGATAATTTTATTACCAGTATGCCGATATCGGCGCTGGTAGCAAGACTATATCCGCAGCCGCCAGAGGAGGTTTTGCACGCGGCGCGATCGCTCAAATATCGAGATTTTTTGATTGTATCGCTGATTGTCGATCGCAAAGATTTGTTTCCCGACAACTGGATTTATATTCACTCTCCCGAAGTTAAGGTGGGACGAATTCAAAACTTTAAGAATTGGAGTGCTGCTTTAGTTCCCGACGTGAGCAAAAGTTGTTTGGGAATGGAATATTTCTGTAGTGTAGGCGACGAGATTTGGGAAAAGTCGGATGTGGAACTTGTGGAATTAGCAACTCGCGAGTTGGTTGGTTTGGGTTTAGCAAAAACTGCGGATGTTGAGGATGGAGTTGTGATACGGCAACTCAAAGCTTATCCGGTTTATGATGGGGAGTATCGCGGACACTTGCGGGTACTTGAAGGTTTTTTGAAGGGAATTGAGAATTTGCAGACGATCGGGCGAAATGGTATGCACCGATACAACAATCAAGATCATTCTATGCTCACGGGGATATTGGCGGCGAGAAATATTTTGGGTGAAAAGCACGATTTGTGGGATGTGAATACTGAGCGATCATACTATGAAGACTTTACAGTCGATCGGTCAAAGGAAAAAAAGAATTCGGGTTTGATTTCGCAATCTAGTTGACATATTAGTCATCGCAAGAATTGCCTGTTCCACAATAATTATTGGAGTTGGCTTGCATAAATCACTCGATAGGTTTTCAAAATGTTCGATCGTAGTTGGGTAGAGGGCAATTCATGAATTGCCTTCTGAAGTGAGGGGTGACAGTTCTTTCGACTTCTTTGTTTTCTGCAAATCCCACAGGAATTGCTGCTTCGATTGCCTAAATGTACGTCGGGCATTAGGGCGACGTGTTTGAATACAAAGGGCAAAGATGCTACATTTTTTGCCATATTGGTTTCTTTGGGGCCCAGGGCGTGATTTGCCCAAGATAGGACGGGTTTTGGGGTTGATATTTCTAATTTTTCGTAGGGCATTTTTGTTTAAGTTTGTTTTACAGGGTATTTTTGTAGTATCATTGTAGCACAATTAATTTTTAATGTCAAATTCACCTAACTGACGAATTCTCGTAGGGTGCGTCAGTCGGGAATTTCTTTTGGGATTCAGAGAGTATTGACTGACGCACCTTACCGACTAATTCTAGGAGCGTTTTGTATTGGAAATCCTTAAGAAATGCCTAAAGATTGAATGAATAATTTACTGTAGGGTGCGGATTGTTGTACCGTCGCCAGGGAACCAAACAGCTCTTTTCCCCCAAAGATAACTAATGTCTTCTGTTTAGAGTCAGGTTGTTGACTCAGCACTTGTGAATGAACGGACAGAATGCTATCTGAATCAAAACGATAGAAATATTTTAGGTCGCCGCAAAGCTGTTCTTTAAGATCTTTGAGATTAGGAAAAAGTTCTTTATACGAACGCGGTTCGTGACCGATTAAAATTAGTTCCTCTGATATTTCCATTTTGTTAATATCGATTAGATACATGAGCCCTTCATCAGTATTAACTAGAATGCGATCGTCTGAAAGGTAGCACATATAGCTACCAAAACCGTCACTCAGCCCAGGCCAAGGCCATTCGCATATTCCCAGTAGATTGCGGTCAGGAAAACTGAATCGGCTGATTTTTCGGCCGCAATCATGTACTATTAAAAATTCGCCACCAGCAGGGTGAAATTCTGGAGGCCCCATGTAATCATCGGCACAGAGAACTTCTACGGCATGAATTGTCATACCATCATCATAAAGCCAATAGATTTGCGATTCGCCCTGACCCTCGGTAGTCCAAACAGCTAAAATTTGATTTTCTGGGTGTCGTTGAAACAAGAATCCACGGCCATAAAAAGGGTCTTTGAGCCTAATTTTTCGCTGGATATGCCATGAATTAGTATCGCGAATTTGAATCTCGACTTCCTCGCCTTCAATTAATTTGATACACCAAAAACGCACACCGTCTGCATCAAACCAGCAGTCCTCAAATCCATTCTTGTTAAAATACTTGACAGGAGGGTTAGGTAGCTGTTCTTCAAAAACTAGCTGGTTTTCTGCTGTCAAAATTGCTAAATGATTGCCATTTGCCATAATTGCTGCCAGCAAATCGCCTTTGGGATTAATGGCTAAACAGCTAATTTCGTCGGGAAGCTGGTATTCGTATTTTGGGGAGAAGTTGCGATCGACTAAAGTGACTTTTTTGCGATCGCCACTGACGATCGTCGCCCACTCGGAATTAATGGGTTGATTTATGTATGAGAATGACCAGTCTATTTGTCTTTCGTATTTTGGTAAAATCAGCATAAAAATATTTAAATTTACTGGGTTGATAGACTCTATTTTAACTAAAACCTTGCACCATTTTACTATCAAATGCTGACATCGCCGTTATAATTATAGCAAGCACCAATCTTAAACAGAAGTCAAACGAATGGCAGTCCGGCAACCCATATATAGCAAAGAAGAATTTGCCCAACGGGGCGATTCGATCTACGAAACTCAAATCAGACCCTTGGTTGAAACAGGCAATCGTGGCAAAATCGTAGCCATTGATATCGAAACAGGAGCTTTTGAAGTTGATGCGAGTGAAATAGCAGCCTGCGATCGCCTCGAAGCGCATCACCCAGACGCTCAAATCTGGATTGTCCGCATAGGTTCCCGCTATGTACGTCGATTCGGTGGACGCACGAAGATATCTGTATGATAACTGGAATCGTTAATGCGGAATTTGAGCCAATTATTCCAATTTTAATCTGTGATTCTGATGGAAATGTTTACACGCAAGATGCGATCGTAGACACAGGCTTCAATGGTTGGCTTTCACTGTCTCCCGATCTGATTGCCCAGTTAAATCTGAGATGGAAAAGGCGAGGACGCGCTATTCTTGGAGATGGTAGTGAATGTGTTTTTAATATTTACGAAGCAGTTGTAGTTTGGGACGGAGTTTATCTGACTATCCCGGTTGATGAGGCTGATTCAGAACCTCTTGTGGGGATGTCATTGATGGAAAACTATCAGCTAATTGTGCAAGTGTTTGAGGGAGGTCTTGTAGAAATCAGCAAAGTAAATATGGCCTAATATCAATCTTCAGGAGTTTCGCGCGGGGTGGGGGCGGGTTTTTGAGTCTTTTGGTATTCTTTAAAACTCTGGGCATCGCCCGCCCCTACAGTATGTGTAAGAATGCTGTTCTCTGGTATTGTATGACGCTAAATCTTACAAATTCGCATTCTTTCTCCCCGCCTTCTGCACAGGAATAGCCACCGCCTGCGGCTTCTGCTTCGCGGCAAACATATCAAAGAAATCGTGCAGCAAAATATAGAAACAGGGAATGATAAACAGCGTCAGCAAAGTCGCCAGCGACAAACCCGAAAACACCACAACCCCCAAAGGTTGCAGAAACTCCGAACCCTCTCCAATACCCAAAGCGAGGGGGAATAAACCCAAAACTGTGGTAATAGTTGTCATCAAAATCGGACGCAAACGTTGAGGTGCAGCCCTGAGAATTGCTGTGGTGCGATCGACCTTTTCATCTTCCCGAATTTGGTTCGCCAACTCCACCATAATAATACCATTATTTACGACAATTCCCACGAGCAAAATTGCACCGATCATCACCGTTGCCCCGATCGCAGTTTTGGTCACATACAGCCCGAAAATACCCGCAGCCAACGCCAGCGGCACTGTCAGCAAAATCACCAGCGGGTCAACCAAAGAATTGTACTGCACCGCCATCGTTACAAACACTAAAAAAGTCGCCAACCCGCCCAAAAGTTTGAGCGCAGTTTGCAATTGATTGTTAGTTTCCGCAGCCGAACTCGGCACAATTCTGACTCCTGGTGGCAACTTCATTTCTGATAAAACTGCATCGACTTGTTTGACAGCATCGCCCAAACTTGCACCTCGATTTAGGTTTCCCACAACTAAGAAAACTTGCCTCTGATTGAGACGTTGAATTTCTCCCGGCGCTTTGCCGATCGCAATTTTTGCCACATCGCTTAAACGGACGATGCTATTATTGCCAGATAACGGAATTTGTCCGAGTTGGGCGATATTTTTGACAGAAGTGCGATCGAACTGTACGCGCACGTCCACCAAGCGGTTTCCCCGCTGCACTTGAGTCGGAACAGTACCTTCAATTGCCGTTTGAACTGTCTCCCCAATGTCTTGGGCACTCAGCCCGTACAAAGCAGCCCTTTCCCAATCTGGACGAATTTGCACTTCAGACTGCGGCGCGTCTCCATCCGGCCGAAACCGCGCTAATTTTACCTTCTCATCTAACTCTTTTAATATCTGACGGCCTGCTGATTGCAATACTTGTTCACTTGGGCCTTGAATTATGACATCAATTTCGCCACCTCTGACTGGAGAATTGGTTAAAACTAAACCTCTAATCCCTTCTGGAACCAAGCGCAGGCGAGTTCCCTTGGGAACATCTATTTTCTTTAATTCCTCAGTCATTCTTTCAGTAAAGGCGATCGTATTCGTACCTTTTTTTAGGGTAATCGTGCTGCTTCCCCTCAGCAAATTCTCGATCGTATTGTTGCCGAACAGCAGCCCTCCCGCTGTAGTTAAAGTGTACTCTGTTTCTGGCTGTGCGAGCAGCAGTTTATCGGCGGCTGCAACTACTTTTTGATTGGTTTCCAAGTTAGTTCCCGCAGGAAACAAAGCAAATAATCGAGCTTGACTTGTATTAACTTTCGGCAAAATTTCTTGGGGAATTTGACCAGCCATTACCCAAGTCCCACCACCTAAAATCACGAAAGCGACTACAATGATAATTAACCGCAAACCCAGCACTTTTGACAGCATCGAACCGTAGGCGCGCGTAGCATTTTCAAAGCTGCGGTTGAAATGTTTTATCGGACCGAACTGACTAATACCGCTGGAATAAGACATTCCCATCAACCGAGAAGTGAGCATCGGCACTATAGTTAATGCTACTACCAGAGATGCTGCTACTGCAAAGCTAATTGTCAAAATCAATTCGCTAAATAGCAGCGAAAAGAAGCCACCAATTAGCAAAAATGGTAGCACTGATACTAAGTTTGCCGCTGTGGAGGCAACCATTGCTGATTCTACTTCTTGACTCCGCATTACTGACTCTTCGATGGTGCGTTCTTTTCGATCTTTGATTCTACCTTTTTTGAGATGAGGGTTGCTGTCTAGACCGACTACAATATTTTCTAAAATCACGACGCTGGTATCAATTGCCTGACCGATTCCCAAGGCTAAACCGCCTAAACTAAACAAGTTCAGCGACAAGCCGAACAGTCGCATTAAAATAATCGCTGCTAGAGTACATAGGGGAATAGTCAGGGAGATAATCAGGGTTTGTCTGAGGGAACCTAAAAAGAACAAAACTGCGATCGCAGCCAACACTGCCCCGGAAACTCCCGCATTCGCAACATCGGCTAAGGAATTGCGGATGAATCGGGATTCGTCTAAGGTCGTAACTACTTTCATATCGGCTGAAATTAAGCCGGAATCCTGCATTTCTTTGAGGCGATTTTTTACTCCGTCCACAACCGTAATAGTGTTGGCATCCGGCTGTTTCAAGATGCTAATTTTAACGGCTGGTTTTTGATTGAGAAAAACTTTGACTCGCTGTTCTTCAGTGCCGTCATTGACTTTGGCAAAGTCGCGCAGGTAAACTCGTTTTGGCGGGTTGGAACCGGATATTTGAAAGGAAATGTTGTTGATTTCGGTGGCTGTTTTAAAGCGGCCGATTGTGCGCGTCAGTGGTTCCTTGGATTCTTGGCGCAATCTGCCGCCGGAAATGTCTAAATTTCGCGATCGCAAAGCATTAAAAACATCGTTGAGATTAACTCCTAAACTTTGCAATCGATTCAGGTCAATATTAACTTGAATTTCTTCTTGAACGCCGCCGGAAACGTCAACCGCGGCGACTCCGGGAATCACGTTAATTTCCCTGGCTAATTCGTCATCGGCAAATACCCGCAAATCTACGCCTTGGCGCGAGTCGGAAGTCAGCGCAAATTCGTAAACTGGCTGTTGAGACGGGTCGAATTTAAACAGATTTGGCGATTCAACTGTGTCGGGAAGTCGGTTGCGAATGCGGTTAACGGAGGCTGTGGCGTCGTTGAGGGCCTGGTCGATGTCTCCGCCGGGCCTGAAGAATAAATCGACGCTGACTTGTCCTTCGCGGGTGCGGGAGAAGACTTGCGTGACTCCTTCTGTGGCTGAAAGTCCTTGTTCGAGGGGGCGGGTAATTTCGTCAACTGCGACTTCTGGGGAGACTCCGGGGGCGTCTAGGCGCACGCTGATCCGGGGATAGGTGATGGAGGGTAGCAAGTCAACGGGGAGTTGAGTGATGTAGAAAATGCCCACAACTACGATCGCCAGTGTCAGCATCAGGGTGCCGATGTGGCGGCGAATCGCGATCGCACTAATACTGAATCCGGTTTTGTCGGCTGTCATTGGATTTTAGATTTTAGGTTTTAGATTTTAGATTGAAGAGTTGACGCTCGGTAAATTACAACTATAATAAATCTTAATAAAATCTCAAAAAAGTGTTGTTAAATATTCCTTTAGAGGTAAGCTGTTGTGCATTTAAATTGTATATTTCGAGCCGCAATCAAAAATCCTCTCC
>NZ_NXIB02000146.1 GCF_002412335.2 Tychonema bourrellyi FEM_GT703 | reverse complement strand
GTTAGGCTGACCGTCCCTGAGTATTTCTACCCATTTAAGTCAAACGAATCGCACTAGATATCTTAATTATAAGGGCTGTTTCATTCTCTTGTAGGGGCGGTGCCCCCGTGCCCGCCCCAGTCTCTGAAATACATACAAAATCGTGGACGAAGAGGGTAGGCACGGGGGGCACTACCCCTACAAAAGCATCGTTTCCCTGAGAATGAAACAGCCCTGGTAGAGAGGGCTAGCATTGCCCCATGTCCTATGCCCTATGCCCAATTCCCCATTCCCCATTCCCGATGCCCTATTCCCGATGCCCCATGCCCCATGCCCAATTCCCAATTCCCAATTAATGCAATAATTCCTCTAATTGTTGCTGGTTCCACAAATATTGATAGAGTCCTGTTTGCCCTACTAATTCTCTGTGAGTTCCCGTTTGCACAATTTCTCCCTTTTCCATGACAAAAATGCGATCGGCACCAGCAGCGGCTGACATTTGATGGGAGATGAAAATGACTGTTTTGCGATCGGTCCCTGTTGCTAAGTTTTTCAAAATGTCGCTAGCAGTCTGATTGTCCACGCTGGAAAGAGCGTCATCTAAAATTAGCACGGGAGCGTCAACTAACAAAGCGCGTGCTAGGGCTGTTCGTTGTCTTTGTCCGCCGGATAGAGTAATTCCGCGCTCACCGACTACTGTTTTGTATTGATCGGGAAAGTTGAGGATTTCTGCGTGGATTTGTGCTTGTTTTCCGGCTGCTTCTATCTCTGGTTGTTCGGCTAATGGATTGCCGTAGCGGATGTTATTCTTGATGGTGGTACCGAAGAGAAAGCTTTCTTGGGGCACGTAGGCGATCGCACCACGCAAGTCTGTCAATTTTACCTGAGTAATATCTAATCCGTCTACAAATAATTCACCTGCATCAATGTCCAGAAGTCGCGGTAGCGCATTAGCTAAAGTCGATTTTCCTGAGCCGATCGCACCAACGATAGCTACCGTTTCCCCTGGCTTAATGGTAAAATTCACGTTGTGAAGGGCTGGTGTTTTTGCGCCCGGATAGTTATAGTTCAAGTTGCGGGCTACAATCTCACCTCTGACTGGAGTTGGTATTTCCAGTGCATCACCCTTATCATAAATTTTGGGTTCAACAGTCAGAATTGCCTCGATGCGATCGACACTGACTTCTCCGCGTTGATAAGCAGTAATGGTAAAACCCAAAAGCGCCGTCGGAAACACTAAACGTTCGACATAAATCAGCAAAGCCACAAAATCGCCCACGCTAATTTCGCCCTTCGCAATTGAGCCACCACCAGCAGCCAGCAGCACTAACAAACTCAGGCTTGCCAAACCGCCCAACAGTGGAAAAATAAAGTTGCGGGTTTTTGCTAATGTTAAATTGGCATTCAGCAATTTTTTGTTGCAATCAGCAAAAGCTCGGCGTTCGTTTTCTTCTTGAGCGTATATTTTAATTACTGATATGCCGCTCATATCCTCTTGAATCAAATCGCTCATTGCTGAGAGTTCTTCTTGGACTGTTAACTGCTGGATGCGAAGTTTGTCGCTAAATAACTGCACTAAAACTAGCATTAAAGGATAAACTGCGATCGCCAATAATGTCAGTCGCACATTAATCCCCAGCATCACCGGCAAACTCAAAGCATAAGCAAAGGCTGTATTCGCCAAACTCAGCACCGCAAATCCTAACAAGCGACGAATATTGTCCAAGTCGGAAGTAGCGCGGTTAATCAAATCCCCTACTGTATTCGCAGCAAAATAAGACGGTTCTAAAGTTAATAAATGATTAAATATTTGCTGTTTGAGGTCAAATTCGACAAGTCGCCCCACGCCAAACAGCAAAATCCGCGATACCATCCGAATCACCCACATGATTGAGGCGAGTACCAGAATCAGCATCACGTAGCTGAAAACTTGGTCAAATTTGAGCGCAACTTGCAGAGTGTCAACTGCATTCCGAATCAGCAGGGGAATATAAACGCCCACAGCATTGACAATTAACAGCGATAAAACGCCCCAAGATGCCTGTTTCCAGTGGGGGCGCATATAAGCACCCAGTTTTTGCAGTCGAGAATAACGAGCCATAGGAAGAAGTTCGGCAACGGATTTTGTAACGGATGTAACGGATGAAAGTCGGAAAAAGGAATCAGGAAGAGGGAAAATTTGATTAATAAATGTGACAAATCACATTATATCCATATGTTCGTGGGTATACAGATAATTCAGTTTAGGGCGGGCAGGATGCCCACCCCACAAGAACAATTCAGTCTTTGTGGAACAGGCATCTTGCCTGTTCATGGAGAATGGTACACTGCGGTGAGTTTAACCGGACTGGGCGATCGAGCAAAAATCCATCAATTTAGCACTCAGCCTCAGAGAGTGCTAAATTTGCTATGTAAGCGAATGGAAACAAAGCATGACCAAAATAATTGCCTTTAGCGACAAATCTCGGCGGGCACTAGAACGCGGTGTCAATCAACTGGCTGATGCTGTCCGCATCACCTTGGGGCCCAAAGGCCGGAACGTCTTATTAGAAAAGAAGTTCGGAGCTCCCCAAATCGTTAACGATGGTATCACGGTTGCCAGAGAGATCGAACTGGAAGACCCCTTAGAAAATGCTGGCGCTCGCTTAATTCAAGAAGTAGCTTCCAAAACTAAAGATATCGCAGGCGATGGTACTACAACCGCTACCGTTCTGGCTCAATCGCTGATTCGTGAAGGCTTGAAGAATGTCGCCGCCGGCGCAAATCCAGTCGCCCTGCGCCGGGGAATTGAAAAAACGATCGCACATTTGGTACTAGAAATCGCCAAATTAGCCAAACCTGTCGAAGGTGCTGCGATTGCTCAAGTCGCCACTGTTTCGGCCGGTAACGACGAAGAAGTTGGCGAAATGATTTTCCAAGCAATGGAAAAAGTCACCAAGGATGGCGTAATTACTGTTGAAGAGTCGAAATCTCTGTTGACAGAATTGGAAGTTGTCGAAGGGATGCAGTACGATCGCGGTTATCTTTCTCCCTATTTTGTCACCAACACCGATCGCATGGAAGTCGAGTACGAAAACGCTCGCATCCTGATTACCGACAAAAAAATTAGTTCCATTCAAGAACTTGTCCCCATTCTCGAAAAAATCGCCCGCGCCGGTCAACCCCTGGTAATTATCGCCGAAGATATTGAAGGCGAAGCTTTGGCAACTCTGGTAGTCAACAAAGCCCGTGGCGTATTGAACATCGCAGCTACTAAATCTCCCGGATTTGGCGAACGTCGCAAAGCGATGCTTCAAGATATCGCAGTTTTGACAGGTGGCCAACTGATTTCCGAAGAAGTCGGACTCAGCATTGATACCGCCACCCTAGAAATGCTCGGTACCGCGCGCAAAATTACGATCGACAAAGAAAACACGATCATCGTTACTGGCGATGAACACAAAGCTGATGTCCAAAAACGGATTGTGCAAATCCGCCAACAGCTAGAGGCGACGGATTCCGATTACGACAAGGAAAAGCTAACCGAACGCATCGCCAAACTCGCAGGCGGCATCGCTGTGATTAAAGTCGGCGCAGCCACTGAAACTGAGCTCAAAGACCGTAAACTGCGTATTGAAGATGCTCTGAACGCCACTAAAGCTGCTGTGGAAGAAGGTATCGTTGCCGGAGGTGGTACGACGCTAATTCACTTGATCACCAAGATAGACGCGATCAGAAATACTTTGGATGCTGAAGAACAGCTTGGCGCTGACTTGGTTGCGAAGGCTTTGGAAGCACCTTTGCGTCAAATCGCGGATAATGCAGGCGTTGAAGGTTCGATCGTGATCGAGCGTGTGCGCGTTAGCGAGTTTAACATTGGCTACAATGCTCTGACTGATGTGTACGAAGATATGATTGCCGCTGGGATTATTGATCCAGCTAAGGTGGTGCGATCGGCCCTACAGAATGCTGGTTCTATTGCTGGTATGGTTTTGACCACTGAAGCTGTGATTGTCGAAAAACCAGAACCGAAAAAAGCTGGCGGCGACATGGGCGACATGGGCGGCATGGGCGGCATGGGCGGCATGGGCGGCATGGGCGGCATGGGCGGCATGGGCATGATGTAGAAATTAGGACACGGCAGTGCCGTGTCCCTACAATTAATCTGGGTAGAAATTAGGACACGGCAGTGCCGTGTCCCTACAATTAATCTGGGTAGGGACACGGCACTGCCGTGTCCTCTATATCATTCCGATGCTACAGTGTTCAAAAATATTTTACTGAGTTAAACTACTTTTAAGAAGAATATAAAGCTTAACTTGCAAGTGACTAAAAAATACCCATGCAGGAAGTTGTCAACTGGTATCAGTCTTTTTTATCTAATTCTGTTGATGCTTTTCTAGAGTGCGATCGACAGCAAAAATACCTATATGTTAATTCTATTGCTGCGGAGTGGATGGGATTGGAGCCTTCTGAAATAGTCCACAGAACCAATCAAGACTTATTGAAATTATATCCTAATAATCCTGCTCTCAAAAACATCATCTCCCAGATAGATTCCTGCCTTCAACAAGTATTGCTCACAGGAGAAAGGCGGCTGGCAATTCACGAGGTAATTGAGGTAGACGGCGGGATTAAAATTTATGAAACGGCTTACACGCCAGTGGTGGATGTTTCTAGCAATCAGATGCGGGTTTTTGGTGTTGGTAGAGATATTACTCGGCACTACCGCTGGCAACAGCAGAAAACTCAGCAGTTGCGCCGATCGAATCATTTACTTTGGTTAAATGCGGCTAACACTCCGTTGGCGATGCTAGGCTGGGATGAAAATTTTCGGATCATTCAGTGGTCAAAACGCGCTGAAGAAATCTTTGGCTGGACATCTGATGATATGATGGGCAAGCGGTTCGATGATTTGGCTTTGGTTTGCCCGGAAGATAGAGAGGCTGTAAGTGCGATCGAGCTTGAACTGGCAACCGGCAAAGGCAATACTTCAATTAACCGCAATTATACTAAAAGCGGAACAGTAATTTGGTGCCGCTGGTTCAACTCGATTATTCGTAGCGGAGACACTTTTACCGTACTTTCTTTGGTGGAAGATATCACCGATCGCAAAATCTTAGAAGCAGCAAAAGCCCAAGGGACTAGACTAACGGCAATGGTAGCCGATGTTGGCATTGCTCTGACTAAATACCCTCAAGATATCCTGATGCCCTGCTGCGAGGCAATAGTCAAAAATCTGGATGTCGTCTCTGCTGAAATTTGGACTTTCAACTCTCAAGAAAAGGCTCTGGAAATGCAAGCAGTAGCCGAAAGGTCTAGCCGCCAAGACAATATAGCACATTTTGTTCAAACCAAAATAAATGAGATTGCCCAAAGCCAAAAGCCACAAACTGATTGCATATTTCAACTAAATAATGTTAATATTTTCACCCAAAATTTAGGTGAAAATATAGTCGGCAATTCGTGGGAATTGGCAGTTAGTGAAAATCCAAATATAGGAGTAAATTGCAGTGTTCAAAAACCAATTGTCAGTTTTTCCGGCTACCCATTGATTGTCGAAGAACGCTTAGTGGGAGTAATGGGAATTGTTAGCACTCAACCGATGACAGAAGCTTTTCAGGAAACTATATCATCGGTTGCTGATGTCATTGCTTTAGGGATTGAGCGCAAGCGTGCAGAAGCTGAATTAAAATCAGCTAGAGCATTCCTCACTTCAGTAGTAGAAAATCTGCCAGTAGGCGTTTTTGCCAAGGATGCTTCCTCCCTGAAATTTGTGCTGTGGAATAAAGCGGGAGAGACGATCGCAGGTGTGACTTCCCAAGAGGCGATCGGCAAAAATGACTACGATATTTACTCCAAAGAACAAGCAGATGTTTCCACAGCTCAAGATCGAGAATTTTTGACCCGCTATCAAAACCAGTCCCGCCTCACCGAAATCCTCGAAGAACCCTTTCAAACTCGCCACAAAGGTATGAGAATACTGCACACCAGGAAAGTGCCAATTCTCGACTCAAAAGGCAATCCTCAGTACGTTTTGGGCATTACCGAAGATATCACGGAACGCCGACAGGTAGACGAAAGCGTCCGTCTCTACGACCAAATTGTCGAAAATATGCAAATAGGTTTGTACGTCTACCATTTAGAAAATATGGACGACGACAGCACCTTAAGGGCGATCGCCTCCAATCCCGCTGCTACCAAGTTTACCGGATTAGAAATGGCAGATGTTCTAGGAATGACCATCGACGAGATTTTTCCCAAGTCGCGATCGAAAAATATTCCCCAAGTATTTTCCTCAGTAATTCGCAACCAAAAAGCCGTAGAACTTGAAGACATTGATTGCGACGAAAGTGGCAGAATAACCCGCACTTTATCTATTAAAGCTTTTCCATTACCCAACAACTGCATCGGCGTAGCTTTTGAAAACATTACCGATCGCAAATGCCTGGAATTAGACCTCAAACTAGCCTTAGAACAAACGGAACGTTCCGAACAACTGTTGCGAACTGTCATTGACAAAAGCAGTGACTGGATTTTTGCCAAAGATCAAGATTTTCGTTGTATTTTAGCGAATAATAGCTTTGCTCAAGCTCTTGGTAAAAGAGTAGAAGAAATTATCGGAAAATCTGATTTAGAGCTGATGATTTACGAAGACATCATAGTTGAAAATGCCACCGAAAACATCCTAAAATTACGCACAGATGACTTGGCTGTATTAGCAGGCGGAATTATTCATAATCCCTGCGATTCAGCAGTATTTGCTGATGGTTCAATACATATATTTGATACTCAAAAAGTCCCTCTCCGTGACACGGAAGGTCATATATTTGCAGTGCTGTCCTTCGCTCACGATATTACTGAACGCCATAAATATGAAGCTGCTTTGCGTAGAAGTGAAGCAAGATTTCGATCTTTGGTAGCTAACATTCCAGGAGTAGTTTATCGCTGGCAGTGCGATTTTTCGCCAACTTTTATTAGCGATGCAGTTTACTCGCTTACTGGTTATCCGGCTGCTGATTTTAGATTGCTTTCCAACAGAGGAGGGCGAAGTTTTGCGAGTGTTATTTACTCGGAAGATTTGGCGCAAGTTGAAGCAACGATTCGGCAAGGAATCGAAAATAAACAGTCCTACAGCTTGGAATACCGCCTGGTGGCAGCAGACGGGACAATTAAATGGGTGTGGGATAAAGGTTCTCCTGTATTCGACGAAGATGGTAAGGTTGACTGTTTGGATGGGGTAATTTTTGATATTAGCGATCGCTACCATGCTCAAGAAGCACTACAACAAAAAACTTCTGAGTTAGAAGCTGTTTTTAGAACTCTACCAGATTTGTACTTCCGACTCAATGCTGATGGCGTTATCTTAGATTATCTGTCAGGAGATTCATCGGATATTTACATGGCTACCGAAGACTTTTTAGGCAAACGAATGTTAGATATTTTTCCAGCAAATATTGCCAGCAAATTTGAAAAAGCGATCTTTCAAGCCTTAGAAAAAAACACTTCTGTCACCTTAGAATATTCCATAGAAATATCGAACAAAAAAGAAACATATGAAGCAAGATTATTGCCTTTTAATGCCAGTCAGATTATCATTATATCTCGCAATATTACCCTACGAAAACAAGCAGAATCTAAATTAAAAGAAAAAAATTATGAGCTAAAACAAGCCTTGAAACAGCTAGGAAGGACTCAATCTCAACTAATTCAATCCGAAAAAATGTCTGGTTTGGGACAGCTAGTTGCCGGAATTGCTCACGAAATTAATAATCCAATAAGTTTTATTTATGGCAATGTTGCTTACGCTAGTGAATATGCCGAAAATTTGTTGAAGTTGTGCTGTGTGTACCAAGAGCATTATCCAGAACCTGTTTCTGTTATCGCTGATTTAGCGGAAGAAATAGAAATAGAATTTATGAAAGAAGATTTTCCACACCTACTAAATTCAATTAAAATAGGAGCCGAACGCATTCGCCAAATTGTCTTATCTTTGAGAAACTTTTCTCGTCTCGAAGAATCGGATATTAAGCGTGTTGATATTCACGAAGGAATTGATAGTGCGCTGTTAATTTTGGAACACCGAATCAAAGAAAATGGCAGAATTCGCAATATTGAAATAGTTAAAGAATATGGTGAACTACCACCAGTACAGTGCTATGTCGGACAGTTAAATCAAGTATTTATGAATATCTTAAGTAATGCAATTGATGCTTTGGGAACTGTCAGAAATAGGAAGCCGGAACCGGGTACTTCGGAAACGGAACGGGAAGATTCTTCTGGTTTATCTGTAAGTTGCAACGCATCACATTGGATTCTGATTCGCACGGAGGTTTTGGAAAATAATCGGATTGCGATCGCAATTTCAGATAATGGCCCCGGCATGGAGGAATCTGTTAAATCTCGGATATTTGATCCGTTTTTCACTACTAAACCAGTAGGAAAAGGTACTGGTTTGGGACTTTCGATCAGTTATCAGATTGTGGTAGAAAGACACGGTGGTACTCTGCGATGTGTTTCCACACCAGGAAGAGGTACTGAATTTGCGATCGAAATTCCAATTCGGCAAAGGTAATTAGTCATTAGTCATTAGTCATTAGTTATTGGTTGTTGTACAAAAAAATGATAATTTAATTAGAGATGGTGAAATTCAGGAATATCAACATGATACACAAAAATCTAAATATGTCTAGTCCCGTTGGACAAAAAATTAAAAATGATCATGATGATGATTCCTACGTTGATTATTTTTATGATGATCCGGGGGCGCTACCGGGAAATCTCGACTTAGAAGCAGATGCGCTGCCTCCAGAAATTGTATTAATTGACTATTGCGAGGCAAAAGCTACTCGCTCAGAATTGGCAAATCCTCAAGAAGCTGCGACCTATTTAGATACAGAATCTGTGTCTTGGATTGATATGTTGGGATTGGGAAATAAAGAAACTTGGCGACAAATGGGTGAAGTGTTTAATTTGCATTTGATCGCTCAAGAAGATGTAGTTAATGTCCCCCAGAGGCCGAAAGTTGTAGACTATGAAGACCATCTTTTAATTATTGCTTGGATGGTGATGATTAAGCCGAATTCATCTAATTTCCATAAAGAACAAGTGAGTTTTATTTTGGGTAAACATTACTTGCTAACTGTTCAAGAAGAAGCTGACTATGATTGCTTTGACCCAGTGCGCGATCGCATTCGCAAAGGACAAGGAGCTATCCGCAAAAATAAAGCTGATTATCTGGCATATACTCTGTTAGATTCAATTATCGATGGATTCTTCCCAGTATTAGAAATTTATGGAGAGCAGATTGAAGAATTAGAGGACGAAGTGGTAGCGAAACCGACTCGCAAAACCCTCGAAAAAATCTATAAAATCCGCAGAGACTTGCTGACGCTGCGCCGTGCCATTTGGCCACAGCGAGATGCAATTAATTCTCTAATTCGAGATGGCAGCGATTTGATTAGTCCAGAAGTACGAATTTACCTGCGCGACTGTTACGACCACACGGTGCAGGTGATGGATATGGTGGAAACTTATCGGGAATTGTCTTCGGGTTTGATGGATGTTTATTTGTCCTCAATGGGAAATAAAATGAATGAAATTATGAAATTGCTGACCGTAATGTCTAGCATTTTTATCCCTCTGACTTTTGTGGCGGGAATCTATGGTATGAATTTTAATACAGAGAAATCTCCTTTTAATATGCCAGAGTTGAATTGGTATTTGGGCTATCCGCTTTGTTTGGGGTTGATGGGTGCGATCGCATCTGGTTTAGTTTACTTCTTTTGGCGGCGCGGCTGGTTTGAAAACTTTTCTACTGTTAAAGACGATCGAGGAAAGTAACAAGCGATCGCGTACAATACATTTGGGGGAAAAGTAGGCGCAGGCGGTTGCGGATTGGCGAAAGTTAATCTGAGGAAAGTCCGGGCTCCCGAAAGACCAAACTTGCTGGGTAACGCCCAGTGCGAGCGATCGCGAGGATAGTGCCACAGAAATATACCGCCAATTAGTCATTAGTCAGCAGTCATTGGTCATTAGTGAGTAACTGAGAATTTTTGACTGGGAAACAACAACTAATTTGGTAAGGGTGCAAAGGTGCGGTAAGAGCGCACCAGCAGCATCGAGAGGTGCTGGCTAGGTAAACCCCGGTTGGGAGCAAGGTCGGAGGAACTACGGTTGGTTTTTTACCAGTTCCGTTTTTTGGTACCGCTTGAGGCGTCTGGTAACAGGCGTCCCAGATAGATAACTGCCCTCGAAAATTGCTTGCAGTTGAGAGAACAGAACCCGGCTTATGTCCGACTTTTTCCCCACCAAAATCCCTAGAGAGAGGGGGAGAGAGGGGG
>NZ_NXIB02000145.1 GCF_002412335.2 Tychonema bourrellyi FEM_GT703 | reverse complement strand
GGGCATTGGGCATTGGGCATTGGGCATAGGGCATTGGGCATTGGGCATTGGGCATTGGGCATAGTCCTATATTGGAATTTCCACAAGTTTGTGTTTAGAGGAAAGACCAGATTTAATCGCTATAGAAGATTTCGGCACTTTAAACTTTTTAGCCAACATTACAATTAATTCCTGATTGGCTTTACCATCGACTGGCGGAGATTTAAGATGTACTGTGAAGCTACCATCTGGTTGTTCTTCGATACTTTGATTTTTGGAATTTGGTTTAACTTTAACTGTTAAAATCATCAAATTGTAGTCCTTGAAATACTAAAGAAACCGGGTTTTTGACCAGTGTTAAAGGCTCAAATGCAGTATTTCTGTAAAAAAAACCGGTTTCTGCATCCAGGACTAATATCAAATCCGGTAGCATCGGAATTATTAATATAGCAATCCTAAATGAGTCATAAATATTTTTACCCCACCCCAACCCTCCCCTTACTAAGGGGAGGGAGTAAGAAATTCACAAATGATGTAGGATTGCCATATTAGTCACAGACAGGACACGGCAGTGCCATGTCCTCTATATCCTGACGGTGCAACCGGAATTGATATAATCTAGAAACCGTTGCGTCCCCAAATGACCATAGAAATTGAGAAGGAGAACAAAACTAGCAGCGAAACCCAACCGAGTGACAAAATATCCATAGCTATTTAACAAACTGTACAAAGTGACTCCAAACCTAACGATATCATATGAAATCCGGTAGCATCGGAATTATTAGTAGCTAAAATTAGGACACGACGCCGTGTCCTAATTTCTGCCGTGTCCTAATTTCTAATCGTCTACGAGGGAAACCCACGCAGAGAAGGAAGGCGGAAAATAGTTGATGTCATATCCCGAAAGTTCCCACTCTTTCACCCACAGAGGCACCACACCAGGACAAGCCGTTGCCGAAAATTCCCGATCCTTAACCTCGATCGAGTGAAATAGCTGTTTCAAAGTATCTCCTCGATCCAAAGCTTCGCTAAGGATATCATCCAGATCGGGATCGACTCGCTTGACCCGGTTTTTGTCCTCTTCAAGCCACAGAAGCTTCAAAGACTTCAAATCCCTCGGACTGAGAATGCTTTTGTAGTAGACGCGCTTCAGGGTAGCTACAGGCTCCAAACTGCGTTCGATCCGGCGAATTTGCTGAACTCGCAGGTAGTGCCATTCGGCTAAAAGCTTCCGTTCCGATGGCGCGAGAACCTGCTTACCGCTGGCGTGTTGATCGTCGTACTTCACCAAACTGCAAGCCATATTCGCCAGCAGGTGAATTAGCTCTTTTTCTTTGGGTGTCGCTTGACGGCGTTCCTGAGTTCTTGTCAATACCCGCTGTCTGCGAGTAGTCACGAGTGTGTTTTCCATTGGGTTTTTATGAAATTAAATAGGATGAAAGCCAAATCTGATTGGCCAGAAAATCAGAAATTCAAGAGTTTGAGAAATAGGGAAACTCCACCCACAGACTCGCCCTCACTTTTTTATTTTCCCATTCACACCCGTAATTTAGATAGACTGTTGGGAGGATGAAGTTTTAACCACCCCTATCGGACGCAGGACGACAACAGCCATAACTTCATCACCAAGTATTTCCTACCCTTTTCCTGTTTGGACTTCTTCCTGCTCCCCATCCTCATTCGTTCCAGTGTACTGGAAGTCAGGACAACTCTCGACAGCCCCATGAGTGGTGGCAAATTTTGCTTGCGGAGCAAGAGCAGTTACACTGGCGCTACCTAGATCGAATACGCCTAAAACTAAGATGCTGTATTTCATGTTCGATGACCCTGATTTGCGTAGATTGACACTTTTTGGCAAATCCAACTTGTCAGAAGTGGACTGATGCAATAGCCCACTTGTCTTCTGAGAAACCTGCCTGCCATAATCAATTGAGACAGGAACCCTGAGCGATCAAAAGCGCCAGAAGTGACGTGTTAGTAGTATCCACGATCATCCATCAACCCGAATCTTTTGGGTAGTGGAGCAAGGGCCATCAGGGCTTTGATCTATCAGGGAGTTATGCCATCAGGGTGTTCATCCATCGGGTAGTTAATCCATCAGGGCGCATCTTCTACAAGCATGAAATTTCATGCGATCTAAGTCAACTAAAAAAAAACGCAGATTTAACGATATCTCCCACTCAAGCAGTCCTCAGCAACAAGCTGGGGTTTTTTATTGCCAGCGATTACCGAGCCAATCTTTTGTGAAGAAAGGCTGGTGCTGAAGGCAGAAACTGAAAGGTTTTGAGTTCCCCTAAAAATATGATAACACCGAGTGAATTACCACTTGCTGAGTCAACCGTCATACTGAATGATGGTAAAGCGTCTCAGACCTAATAGAGATTTTTAACGATCGCTCAAAATGACCTAATTTCGTGAACGTGCGTCAGTCCGATCGATCTCAAAGTGTTATTGTAAAAAAAATATAAACATAAATCCCTAAATACCAAGACATTTTGGCATTCTCGATCGCCTGAAAGTAAAAATCTACATACTGATGATGCCAACGAGTATAAATAACAACAATGGTCTGGGTGCGATCGCGCGATCGGAGGATTGAGCATTGCAAAGATACAGTAAAGATTGAGAAAAATAAGGATAATTAGTAGAAAATAGAGAAAGAGGAACAAAAGTTTTCAACAACATTAAGTGAGCAAAGTGAGCAGCAATTGCAATTTGTAGCCCTTCAATCAGAGAACATAGAGGTGAAGCGTCTTGATAAATCAGCAGGTGGCATCCGAAGTAAACTCAACTTACCAATATCAAGTCGGAGGATATCTCCCAGTCAATGCCCCCACCTATGTTAAGCGGCGGGCAGACGAACAACTCTACGAAGAACTCCAAGCTCGGAAATTCTGCTATGTGTTGAGTCCGCCACAAACCGGAAAGTCCAGCCTGCTGGTGCAAACTGCAAAGAGACTACAAGCAGAAGGTACATTCATTGCTGGCGTTAATTTAAAAAGTATCAGCACTCCAAATATCAGCCCCCAAAAGTGGTATGGGGGAATCATGTACCGCATAGCAAGCAGTTTTAACATCACCCATAGGTTTGATGCTCTAAAATGGTGGAACGATCGCGAACTGCTGTCACCAGTGCAGCGATTGGAGCTGTTTATCGAAAAAGTTCTGCTCAAATCAATACAACAAAATATAGTAATTTTTATAGATGATATTGACAGCACCAAAAACTTAAATTTCAGTGCCAAAGATTTTTTTGCTTTGATTATAGATTGTTATTCCAAACGAGTCAATCGACCAGAATATGCTCGAATTACTTTTGCTTTAATCGGCGTAGCAGTACCGTTAGAATTAATCGAACATCCAAATTGTCACCCTTTTGATATAGCAGAAAAAATTAATTTAGATCGATTAGAATTGCTAGAAAGTTTGGTCCTAGCAAAAGGATTAGCACTCAAA
The DNA here is from genome assembly GCF_002412335.2 of Tychonema bourrellyi FEM_GT703. GTDB lineage: Bacteria > Cyanobacteriota > Cyanobacteriia > Cyanobacteriales > Microcoleaceae > Microcoleus > Microcoleus bourrellyi. The sequence continues at coordinate 6,917 of NZ_NXIB02000145.1, read as the reverse complement.
GCTTTTCGACCTCAAAAAGTCCTCCAAGAAATATTGGATTGGAGTGGAGGTCAACCATTTTTGACTCAAAAGCTTTGCAGCTTTGTACTTGAATATGGCTCTTTCATTGGCAGAAATTGCGAAGCCCAGGAAATTGAAAAATTAACCCAAATTAGAATCATTAAAAATTGGGAAGATTGGGACAATCCAGAACATTTGATTACAATTCGCGGGGGCATTTTTCAGACTCGTTGCGATCTCAGCCAGTTGCTAGGACTATACCAGCAAATTTTGCAAGCACCCGATTCTGAAAAAGCCGGAGAAACACCCGGAGTAGCTGCGGATTTATCTCCAGAACAACTCGAATTACAAAAATTAGGATTAGTTGTCAAAAATTCGCAGAATAAATTAATAGTTGCCAATCGAATTTATGAATCGGTTTTCAATGTTTTTTGGGTTGAACAAGAGTTGGGAAATCTAGCTCCTTACAAAGCAGCGCTGACAGCATGGCTGGCTTCGGAATGCCAAGATAAGTCGCAGTTATTGACAGGTTCAAGTTTGCAAGCAGCCTTAGATTGGGCGGCGAATAAAAAACTTAGTCCAGAACATTATAGCTTCCTGAATCCCGATCGCGATTTGCCGAAAAAAGCAGAGGTGGTTTTTGCACCAGCAGAAATCATTACAGACAGCTCTATTGTTAACCCAGGGCTGTTAGAGATGATTCCAGTTAGCAGTGACGAGCAGAAATTGTATAACCACATTGTCTCCTGTGTACAAACAGAATCGCCGGTAAAGGTAATTGAGCGTTTCCGGCAGCTATTTATCGATGGTATGGGCTATCCCGATCGCGAAATTGAAGCAACTTTGTACAGTATTGTCTCTCTCAAGCGATCGGAACAGGAATTCAAATATATCCTCCACCGCTGCTGCTACATCCCAATCAACCGTTGGCAATTGAATTCGCAACACAAATTTGCGATCGGCAAATTAGTAGCTTTATTTAAGCAGACTTCTCCTCGATTTGGGATGGATTTCTACATAGTTAAGTGCTTGCAGCATCAAATAAATTTATTTACCAAAAGTGAAGAATTCGTAACTTTGGAGCGCTTGGTGAAAGCTGTAGAGCAAGGCTCTCAACCTGAGCAACAAGAGTCTAATTGTCCCTTGGGCGAATTAATTTGTCGATATCCTTATTTGTACGGCTATTCTTTGCTGAGCAAAGGTAGTATTGAAGAAGACCAACAAACCATCAAACGCCTACAATTTCAAAGACAAAAGCAATTTGAAAATGATTTATCTCAATATTTAAATTATTTAGTAGATCCGAGAAATACAGAGATCGGAATTGTGCAACCTGCGGCAAATCCCACACTTTTGAAGGATGCGGAACTACACTTAGCTGTCAGGGAATTTGCTGGAAAAGTCAAGGGCGATCGAAGTTATAAGGAGTCGGCTCGGCTTTTCCTGAGTGATGCCATACCTGCTCCATTTTACCAATCATTTAAATTTGATTTGTATGAATATTTAATCTCTGCGGTGGAACCAGAATACGGCGGGAGACAATTTAATACTCGCTTGTTTAAATACATCAAAAATACATTGCCAGAAAATGATTCGGCAAAGTTAAATAATGTGTTGTTGGCTCGAACTTGTCATCAATTGTTCAATTTTTTAGTGGTTGAAAATGCTCAACATCCCAGCCACTATGTTTTTTATGACTTAGTTTACAACCTCGGCCCTAGCCGCACAATGGGTTTGCTGCTCAAACTGGTATTGCTTTCTGGCAAAGTCAAACCGGAGTTGGAAAAGCGATTTGCTATTTTGTTCAACCATTATGAAAGTAAAACTTCTGATGAAATCATGTGGTTTATCAAATCTTTGGAAAATTTAAATGTCGCTTTTGTGATGAATTTTGGGAATGCAGATTTGTCTTTGATTAAACGGAATCTCATTTTGAGTTGAAAATGACTCAATTAAACTAGCAGTAGTAGGTTGGGTTGAGGGACGAAACCCAACATCTAATCAATGAGTGTTGGGTTTCGCTAGTAGGTTGGGTTGAGTCACGAAACCCAAAATCCAATTAATGAGTGTTGGGTTTCGCTATCGCTTAACCCAACCTACGGAATAACTACGGAATAATAAGTCGCAGGGTTATATAATAGTATTAAGTCAGTTTAAAAAAAATAGGGAACAACCAATGAAAGCCTTGGAAGTCACAGGAAAGATCGACGAAAAAGGTCAGTTATTGCTCGATCGACCTTTAACCGCTAGATGTATTATAGCGGTTCTCAAAAAAGTGAGGTATGCCCGATGCCCAATGCCCGATGCCCGATAGTACCTCCTGTTACTGAGAAAGGCTATATTTTCCTATGATTAGCTATCTCAAAGGCACTGTCGCCAATATCGCCAAAGGCAGCAACCGCGTCATCCTGACTCTCGAAGTCAATCAAATTGGTTATGAAATCCAAATTTTGCCCCGCGTGACCGGTCAATTGCCTCCATCTGGGGAAATCACCCAAATCTTTACTCATCAGCAAGTTAAGGAAGACCAAATCGTATTGTATGGTTTTGGTAGCGCCACCGAACGAGATTTATTTCGACTGTTAACCAGTGTTAGCGGTGTTGGGGCTCAACTGGCGATCGCCCTTTTAGATACTCTAGGATTGGCAGATTTAGTCCAAGCCATCGTCGGCGGCAATACCCGCATCCTCGCCAAAACCCCTGGTGTCGGCACCAAAACCGCAGAACGTTTAGCCCTCGAACTCAAAAGTAAACTCTCAGAATGGCGACAACAGGAAGGTTTGACCACCTCAGTCGCGGCCGGAGTCCCCCCAGCTATTCAAGAAGAAGTCGAGATGGTTTTGCTGGCGATGGGTTACACCGGGGCCGAAGTCTTGCAAGCGCTGCAAACCCTGAGTCAAGATGGGAGTTTGGCAAATAAAAGTAATGCAGATGATTGGATCAAAGAGGCGATTACCTATTTGAGTCGATAATTTTCAATCAGCTTTTTAAGGGCGGGCAGGATGCCCACCCCACAACAGAACTAATTCTTTGTGGAACAGGCATCTTGCCTGTTGACTCTTTGTGGAACAGGCATCTTGCCTGTTGACTCTTTGTGGAACAGGCATCTTGCCTGTTCACGATCGCAAAATTGATCCTTGACAGTTCTCCTGTGATATACTCATGGATTGTGAGATAGTACAAAAAAACCTAAAAGCAATTCATGGCTCTTACACAAGAACGCAAACAAGAAATCATGGGCGACTACCAAACCCATGAAACCGACACCGGATCGCCAGATGTCCAAGTTGCAATGCTGACCGATCGCATCAGCAAACTCAGCGCCCACCTGAAAATCAACCAAAAAGACTTCGCTTCCAGACGTGGTTTGATGATGATGATCAGTCGCCGCAAACGCTTACTGGCCTACCTGCAAAAGGAAAATGTCGATCGCTACAAAGCATTGATTGCCCGTTTAGGCATTCGCGGCTAAACACCAAAGCCAAAATTTGCGACAATATTCATTAGCCATCTCGATAAAAGTCAGTCAAGGGCGGGCAAGATGCCTACCCCACAAGAGTTTTGGGAGATGTCTACTGAATAAATGTCCGAGATTTCAGATTAAACACAAAATATGTCCTCCGAACCACCCCGCCAGCGCCTGCCTTTTGAACCGGCAAAAAATCGTAAAAAAACGCCTAAAAAGCCCACAGAACCCGAAACAGCAAACGTTGCATTAGAACCTAAGTCTACCGACAAGCAGCCCAAAGCCAATAAAATCGGAAAAATAGCAAGCCCATCATTAGCACCAAAATCTGCCGACAAGCAGCCCAAAGCTAGCAAAACCGAAAAACAGGCGCAATCCATCCCAGAAGTTGTCAGCAAACGCATGATATCCCGCATAGCGGTATTTTGCGGTATACCGACAATCCTGGGAATTTCCACATTTTTTGTGAGCTATTTGATCGTCAGCAAAGGGTTGTTTGACCTACCCAACACGGCTGTATTGTTGGTAAGTATGGGCTGTTTTGGTTTAGGTGTACTGGGATTGAGTTACGGAGTTCTGTCTGCTTCCTGGGATGAAGAAATTTCTGGGAGTATTTTGGGGTGGGAAGAATTTAATATTAATTTTGGACGGATGCGAGAAGGATGGCGATCGGCTAAACCAAAAAGTTAGTTATTAGTCATTAGTTATTAGTCATTGGTCATTGGTCATTGGTCAACAGTGAACAGTCAACAGCTAACAGTGAACAGTGAACAGTCAACAGTCAACAGTCAACAGCTAACAGTCAACAGTCAACAGCTAACAGTCAACAGTCAACAGTCAACAGTCAACAGTCAACAGTCAACAGCTAACAGCCAACAGCTAACAGCCATCAGTCAATCCGTGTGATAATGCGTGTTTAGCCCAAGAGAGAAGGGAAAGAAATATGATTATTGTAATGAAAGCCGGCACTCCAGAAGCCGAGATCGATCGCCTAGACCAAGAACTCCGCACTAACTGGGGTTTGGAACCAGAAAAAATAGTCGGACGCTACAAAGTTGTCATAGGTTTGGTAGGCGACACCGCTGATCTCGAACCGATGCACCTTCGCGAAATGAGCACCTGGATTGAGGAAGTGTTGCGAGTGGAAAAACCCTACAAGCGCGCTTGTTTGGAGTACCGCCAAGGAGAACCAAGCGCCGTAGAAGTTTCTACTCCTCTGGGAATTGTGACGATCGGCTTGAATCACCCGATCGCGATCGTAGCAGGCCCTTGCTCGGTCGAAAACGAAGAAATGATTGTCGAAACCGCCATGCGCGTTAAAGCTGCTGGTGCTCATTTTCTGCGTGGTGGAGCGTACAAACCGAGAACGTCTCCCTACGCTTTCCAAGGCCACGGCGAGAGTGCTTTGGCATTGTTAGCGGCGGCGCGGGAAGCTAGCGGTTTGGGAATTATTACCGAAGTGATGGATGCGGCCGACTTAAGTGCGATCGTGGAAGTAGCCGACGTGGTTCAAGTCGGGGCTAGAAATATGCAGAATTTCTCGCTGTTGAAGAAAGTCGGAGCTCAAGACAAACCAGTTTTGTTGAAGCGTGGCATTTCTGCAACCATTGAAGAATGGTTGATGGCTGCTGAGTATATCATGGCTGCTGGCAATCCCAACGTGATTTTGTGCGAGCGCGGCATTCGTGGCTATGACAGGCAGTATACGCGGAATACGCTAGATTTGTCGGCGGTTCCTGTGTTGCGAACTCTGACTCACTTACCAATTATGGTTGACCCCAGTCACGGGACTGGTTGGTCCCAGTTTGTGCCTTCGATGGCGTTTGCTGCGATCGCCTCTGGTACTGATTCCCTGATGATTGAAGTGCACCCGAATCCCAAAAAAGCTTTGTCTGACGGGCCACAATCTTTGACACCGGATCAGTTCGACAAGTTGATGGAAGAATTGGCGGTAATTGGTAAAGTGATGAAACGCTGGCCGCAAGTACCTGCTTTGGTGTAGGTTATATCAAATCCGGTAGCTACCGACAATCAGGACACTCCAAAAGCCCATAGGTGTCAACTTAAGCCTGAAAGCCTTGGTATATCTTGCTTTTACCTAAGCCTAGATCCCCCTAAATCCCCCTTAAGAAGGGGGATTTTGATCAGACTCCTGTCCCCCCCTTGGGAAGGGGGGCTAGGCAGGGTGGATTAATTGTCGAAAGAGTAAACCAGTGAGGCTGGGCTATTTGCTGACGATCGAGTGCAGGAGTTAACTGGTATGTCACGATTAAATGAACCAAAAAGTAACTCGCTAACATCTTCAAGTTGATTAGCCATAAATCTTAAAGCTTCGGGAAGAGTTCGAGTATCGATCGCTCGGACGATCGACTATGATAATAATTTATTTTCTGACAATTAATCCACCCTGCTTGGAAAGGGGGATTTAGGGGGATCTGGACTCAGGTAAAAACGAGATTTATCAAGGCTTTCGGCTTAAGTTGACACCAATGGGCATTGCCGTGTTCTGATGGTTCGACACTTATTAGCCTGCGCTATGATATTTATCAATGATTTTGGCTAAATCTGGTATTCCGTTTTCGACGTAATTTTTGGCTGAGGGGCGGAGTTTGCCATAGGCTCCTTTCACCATTGATCTTGTGCTGTGTTCGACTTTTTTGTCGCTGATTTGGAGCAATTCATCTGCTACTTGAGCTTTTCTTTCAGTTAGATATTCGACTGGGTTCCCATTGTTTACTGCTTCATTCCACATGGGATCGAGTGCGATCGCAATTTCTGGCAAAAGTTGATCTACAACTTGGGCGCAATAGTCAGCTCGTATCCCTTTGACAGTAGAGTAAGCGGCTTTCAGAGCCAAACCTCCGAATCCTGACGCTGAACCAACTTGTTCGTCTATTAACTTTACACAATCATCAACAAAAGTGTCTCTGTTCTTTTCATCCAATAGGATATCGCTAAGTCCCATTTTAACTTCCCCTAGTTTAATAGTGACTATACTCTACATTGAAAAGAGAACCGATCCAGGAAAATTTCAGCCATATACTCTGGGATCAGCCCGATCGCACTTGCACGTAAAATTAGGATTAGATTTCCATCTCACCTAGCGTTGGTACTGCAACGAGGGGAAGTTTTAGAACTTGAGTCAAAGTTTGGCTCGATCGCAATACATAATTTTGAGGTGATTTCGGGGACGCACTTACTCCGGTAAATACGTGCAGTGACAAGGTTAAGCCGACGGCTAACAACAGTTTTTCCAACATGACACTGCCTCCAATATCAAAATGCACTCTTGGCAAAATTCCTCTTACACTACCAAGATACAAACATCTTTGACTTTTTAGTGCGATCGTGCAGCCCCATGCAAGTGATATCTATCACATATACTTATGGCAGAAAGAGATGGGGAGATGGGGTGATGGGGAGTCACCCCATCACCCCATCACCCCATCTC
>NZ_NXIB02000144.1 GCF_002412335.2 Tychonema bourrellyi FEM_GT703 | reverse complement strand
GCCCCATGCCCCATGCCCCAATTCCCAATTTTAATCCCTTGTAGAACGAGGATGAATGCAATTCAACTGATTAATAGCCCAGCGAGCTGTTTCCTGAACTTCTGGATCGGGATCATCCGTAGCACGGTGTAATAAGTGAGTAATTTGATTCACCAATTCATAGATCCGCGTCAGATCCCGAATCGCATTTTTACGCACTTCCGGGTTTTGATTTTGCAGTGAAATTGACCAAGCATGATTCATCGGTTTGAGTGTGCGAATGCCAATTTCCGAGAGACTTGCCAAGATTAAACTGTACTGCTTAGAGTCAGAATTTGCTAACAAATCGAGCAACGGCTCAACTGCTCTGGAATCTCCTTGCTGGCCAAGTTCCCAGATTGCTTTACGTCGCATAGCCGGATTTAGCTGCTGCAAATCTTCAATCAATGCTTCAATAATATCAAGTTTAGATCTGTCATCATCTTCGGGAATGAAAATATCTTTGGTCAAATTGGCTTTGGAATCGGGCAGATGGTTTTTTTGATAAACATTAAAATCTGTGTCACTATATAAGCCATTACTGTTAGTTTCGACAGATAAGATATCAGAATTGAGGCGATCGCTCTCAACTCCTGTTTCCTCAGATTCTCCACTGTCAAGATTGTATATTTTCGAGAAATCAGAGCTATGGGTCAACGCTGGTTGCGGTTCTCCCGTCCCAAAAGAAACGCCTCGTCTACTTTCGTTGAAGTTTGTTTGAGTGTCGGGATTTGGGAATTGAGTATTTCTTGGCTTGTGGTGTTCGACTCTGCCCCGTCTTCGCTTGGAATTATTTGATTCGTCACTGCCAACTAATTTGAGCATAATAAATACTGCCGCTGCCGTGATGACAACGGCGGCAAAACCCAAGATTAACAACCCCCGCTGCCGAGACAACATGACGATTAAATTGGAGATTGATTTGGGGTCTTTGGAATTCGTTTTTTTGGTTTGAGAGGGCTTAGATTTGCTTCTATCGGCTTTTGGAGATGGTTTTGGAGTATTGGAGTTAGGGCGATCGTCCGAGGGAGAGTTCCCCTGAGCAATTTCTGGAGAAAAATCGCGGTAGGACAAATTGAGAACCTGTTGCCTTCCGTCCGCATTTGGACTGAAGGCTGCGCCTAGAGAGGCGATACAGGCGAATAAAAGGAAAGTCGATCGGTACTGCGCCATAAGACTCAACCGGGGTTTTAAGAAGCAACGCCACATGACGAGCTTTAGTGTAACCTTGAGCTAGCTCGATCCTAACTGGTATCGGCTCAACTAGGATCAAAACCCAAAAAACATCTGTTCAAAAGTCAAAATCAATCCCGGCTGGGAGACAATTTACTGGAGAATCGAGCCGATTTAGACCCCGATGTTCTTTACTTCATTGTCATCAACCAACCGATACAAATCAATCGAAAAATCTCTCAGATTTAGTGCCAACAATGTACAGCAAATCTCGTGGATAAAGCAGCGGAATGTAGAAAGTTTATTGCTACGGAGCCGCTAGGGAAGAGTGGAGAAACGGCTGAACAAAGGGTTTGGGATGCTGTTTGCGAGGCTTTTGCCGATCGCGACTGCATTGCTTACTGGCGATATCCTATTTTTTCTTCATCAGGCGATTTTCGGAAAGAGCCTGATATTCTAATTGTTGATTTTGAACTGGGTTTAACTATTATCGAGGTTAAGGCGATCGCGATCGACCAAATTGTCGCGATATCTGGCCATAGGTGGGAGTTCCAACATTTCTATACTACTGGCGGGAACCCCTATCAGCAAGCAGAACATCAACTATACGCCATGTTGGGTTACTGCGATCGCGAAACAGCCTTGCGAGGCAAAGTCAGCGGGCGGGCGATCGTTGCCTTGCCATCAATTTCTCAGCAACAGTGGCATGAAAAAGAGTTTAACAAGCTTCCGAGCAATCCGCCGATCATTTTTCAAAACCACCTCCACGAAAAATTAGGACAAACAAAAATAGGGCAAATCGATCGACCAAGAGAAAAACTAAATATTGACATTTTATCATCTCCCAAAACCCAACATACTCATGCTTTAATTGAACTAATTAAAAATACAACTCCTGTCCTGAAAGGAAATCAGTTAAACCCGGAACAGTGGCAATTACTGCTCGCCGTAATTAGCGGAACTCCTGTTTTGAAACCAAGACCACGCCGATTTTACTTAAGTTCCCCAAAAACAACACAGCCAGAAAATACTCTGCTTTCTCATCTCCCAAATTATACAACTCGTGCAGCCGTTTTAGCTCAGTTGCACCAACAGTTTTCCCAACTGGATTTGCAGCAAGAACGCATCGGCAAACAGATTCCTCCAGGGCCGCAGCGGATTCGCGGAATTGCCGGATCTGGAAAAACAGTTTTGCTCTGCCAAAAAGCCGCTCTCATGCACTTAAAATACCCAGAGTGGGATATTGCCTTAGTCTTTTTTTCTCGCAGTTTGTACGAACAAATTATCGCACTGTTGGATAAATGGCTTCGCCGTTTTAGCAATGGCGAAATTGGATATGATGCTCATAATAATCAAAAATTGCGATCGCTTCATGCTTGGGGTGCCCAAGACAGACCAGGACTTTACAGTACAATTTGTCGCGCCGCAGGAGTCGGACGTTTAACTGTGGGCGACACGGATTTTCAAGAACCCAGTCAAGCTTTAGCCTATGTCTGTCGCCACTTGCTCAAATCTGCAAAGATTCCGCAAATATTTGATGCAATTCTGATTGATGAATCCCAAGACTTAGTAGTTGATGAGAAATTTAATTTTCAAGGAAAACAGCCTTTTTTTTGGATGGCATATCAAGCTCTGCGCCTTGTAAATACCCCCCCAACCCCCCCTGATCAAGGGGGGGCTAATCAGGATAATCAAGTGGTTTCTCTTGAGCTAAAAACTTTGGAGAAATTCTCCCCCCCTTTACAAGGGGGGGTTGGGGGGGGTCGAGATTTGCGCCGTTTAATTTGGGCTTATGATGAAGCACAAAGTTTGGAATGTCTAGAGATTCCAACAGCCAGCAAATTATTTGGTGAAGAGTTAGGACATTTGGTAAGTGGCGAATATACTCATGGGATTAAAAAGACTGAAATTATGCACAAATGTTACCGCGTTCCCGGCCCAATTTTGACTGCTGCTCACGGAATTGGCATGGGTTTGTTGCGACGCGGGGGAATGCTGACTGGTATTACTCGTGCGGAAGATTGGAAGGCGATCGGTTATGAGGTGGTTGATACAAAATCAGAAATAAATGCACCAATTGTCAAAAATAATCAATATCAATTAGCTAAAAAAATCACTATTTCTCGCCCTCCCGATAACTCTCCGAACTTAGTACCTCAAATGTGGGTAAATCCGGTTTTAGAGTTTGAGGCTTACCGCTCTCGTCAAGAGGAATTAACTGCTCTAGCTGAAGATATTTTAGACAATCTGAAAGTTGACGGTTTGAGACCGTCTAGAGAAATTTTAGTAATTGTTTTAGGTTCTGGTTTTGAAGCAATGGAACTCGAAACTTATGTGGCTAATTTTTTAATGAAACAAGGAATTGATATTTATATTCCCAGTACCCCAAGTTGCAATCTTCTGAAAGTAAATCAAGCAGATTGTCAACCCGATCGCTTTTGGTGCGAAGGTGGAGTAACGGTGTCTCGGATTCACCGCGCTAAGGGAAATGAAGCTGATATGGTTTATCTTATCGGTTTTGACTACATTGCTAAAAATGAAAGTAATTTGAGTTTGCGAAATCAATTATTTGTAGCTTTAACTAGGTCAAAAGGTTGGCTGAAATTGAGCGGGACTGGTGCTTATCCGATGTATGATGAAATGTGGCGAGTTATGCAGAGTGGCGATAGTTTTACTTTTACTTGGAAGCAGCATCATCAGAGAAATATTAGCGTTACGGATGCGGGAGAGTTGGCGGGTAGATATGCAGCGGGAGGGAGGAATTTTCAGGGTGTAGATTTGGCTGGTGCTGATTTGGCTGGTGTGAATTTGCAGCGGGCTAATTTGGTTAATTCTAAGTTGGTTGGTGCTGATTTGAAAAATGCTAACTTAGATGGCGCGAGGTTAATAATTGCTGATTTGAGTGGCGCTGATTTGAGCAGTGCTAGTTTCAAGAAAGCTAAGTTGGTCGGTGCAATTTTAAATGATGTCAAGTTAAATCAAGCTAATTTGAGCCGTGCGGATTTGAGCGAGGCTCAGTTGAGAAATGCTGACTTAAGATGTGCTATTCTGACTAAGGCTAATTTGAGTGGTGCAGATTTGCAAGGCGCTAATTTGGAAGGTGCTGATTTGACTGATGTTCGTTTGAGTGGGACAATCATGCCGGATGGAACGGAAAACCTTACATACTGACGCACCGACAGCCAGGAGTTTAAATGCGGAACAGCACATGGTGTCATTTTATTATAAAATTGACCTAAACTTTTAGTGTGAGAGTAGAGGTATTTGTGAGTCAACAAGATATTGTAAATTTAGCAAAAGAAGGCGATGCCAAGGCGATCGCATTTTTGATCGGTCAAGCACTCCAAAGCTTTGGAGTCACGGCTAAAGCTAGCAGCGAAAACGACACCTTACACCTGTTGCTGGAAGGAGAACAATTACCCGCTCAAGATGCTTGCATCCGAGTCGCAGTCAAAGGCTTGCAGCGATTGCAACCAAATCACCTTTACTCCCTGACAATTTACGGGCGACAAAAGGGACAGCAATTGCCAGCTTGGACTCAGAATGTCGAATTAACAAAAACCTTGACTTCCCAGCCCGCGAGTACAGGTGCTGCCAGAATTACTGCGGTTTTGCAAAAGGTAGAACAACATCAAAATGTCAAAGTTGCTGAGACTAAAATAACCGAAAAGAATCCACCAAAAATACCGACAATTACAACTGAAAAACCCAACAATCAACCCCAGGAACCAAAGCTAGTCAGCCACAAAACTAAGAACACAAAACCTTGGCTTTCCGTCGCTGTTTTGAGTCTGATTTTAGTTCCCATATCAGGCTTGGTTTTAGCTGCTCAATTTTACAAGTCCTCAAGCAGAGTGGCTACTAATTCTGAAGTGCCTAAGCCTGTGGTACCCGATGTGCGATCGATTCCTTCTTCCTCCCCATCACCCACACCCCAAGCCATCCCAACTCCAAAAACACCAGCACCGGCTGCTAAAAAAAACGTTACTCCACCCGCAACAGTTAGCATCAAAGCAGTTGGCGATATTATCCCCGGCACTAATTTTCCCTACAACAAATTACCTCAAAAAAAGGAGCTTTTATTTGAGTCGGTTAAACCGCATCTGAAAGGGGCTGATATTCTGTTTGGCAATTTTGAAAGCACGATGACAGATCATGCTTACAGCTCCAAAGGAGGCGGCGGTGGTATGCTGTTTGCCTTTCGGACACCTCCAAGTTATGCCAAAATTTTGAAAGACGCTGGTTTTAATATTTTAAATATTGCCAACAATCATTCTTATGATTTTCACGAGCAGGGATTTAAGGATACGATTAAAAACATTGATAGCAACGGCATGAAGGCCGTGGGAAAAAGAGACCAAATTGTCTATAAAAATGTCAAAGGTGTGAATTTCGCTTTTATTGGTTTTAGCAACTACGGCGAAGTTCATAATTCTTTGTTGGAACTAAAGGCTGGAGCGGAAGTTGTGAAAAAAGCTAAGCAAAAGGCTGATATTGTAGTGATATCAGTTCATGCGGGAGCGGAAGGGACGGGGGCTTTGAATGTGAGAAATAAAACTGAATTTTTTCAGGGTGAAAACCGAGGAAATATGGTTTTGTTTTCGCGGACGATGATTGATGCGGGAGCGGATTTGATTTTGGGACATGGGCCGCACGTTGCTAGGGCGATGGAACTTTATAAGGGAAAATTGATTGCTTATTCCCTGGGGAATTTTATGGGTTATCGCACTTTGTCAACAGTAGGAGAACTTGGTAAATCTCTGATTTTGGATGTGAAGATGAATCCGCAAGGTGATTTTGTGTCTGGTAAGATTATCCCGATCGCACTTAATGGTCAGGGTATTCCGTCTCTGGATGATGATTTTAGGAGTGTGCGGTTGATTAGTCGTCTCACGAAAAGTGATTTTCCTAATGCTGGCTTGAGTATTGGCGATTTGGGACAAATTGTGAAGCAGAATCATTAATTTGTTCGGCGAGGTCTGGTGTATGGGATAATTTGATATTCGGTTTACCAAAACCCAACACAAAATGCGATCGCCCGCCCAACACCAATCCCTCCAGACTTGCTACCCTAAAGATAGTGAGATTTAATCAAAAAGCAATTATGAGCGGTACTGTTACATCCCCCAAAAACCTCAACCAGCAGCGGCCACTCGCCACCCCATCCGCTGACACTTCGAGTTCCCTGCTGGGCGACTTCATCCAAGAAACACTAGCCTTAACCAAGCGCCTGTTTATTCAATTGCAGCGCCGCCCCTCGACGCTAGTTGCAGGAATTATTCAGCCGCTGATGTGGTTGGTTTTGTTCGGCGCGCTGTTTGAAAATGCTCCCGCTGGCTTGTTCGGCGAAAGCCAGAATTACGGACAATTTCTCGGCGCTGGTGTAATCGTTTTTACTGCGTTTGCTGGGGCGCTGAATGCTGGTTTGCCGATTATGTTCGATCGCGAATTCGGATTTCTCAACCGCCTGTTAGTCGCGCCACTGGCTTCCAGATTTTCAATTGTCCTAGCTTCCGCTATTTTTATCGTCACCCTCAGCTTCATCCAAACAGGCACAATTGTCAGCGCTGGAGCGTTTTTGGGCGCTGGATTCCCCGGCATTGCCGGACTAGGCGCGATCGCCCTAATCGTCCTGCTGTTAGTTTTGGGCGTCACCGGTTTGAGTCTCGGTTTAGCCTTTGCTTTGCCCGGTCACGTAGAATTAATAGCGGTAATTTTTGTTACCAATTTGCCGCTATTATTTGCCAGCACCGCCCTCGCGCCGCTGTCCTTTATGCCACACTGGTTGCAAGTTGTGGTGACTCTCAATCCTCTCAGTTATGCGATCGAACCTATTCGCTATTTGTATCTTCACAGCGATTGGTCGCTAGCTAGTGAAGTCATGCAAGCTCCTTGGGGTACAGTCACCTTTGGAGGAGCATTGTTAGTATTGCTAGCCTTTGATTTGGTAGCGCTGTTGAGCATTCAACCCCTGCTGCGGCGCAGGTTTGCTTAGGAAGAAGTCTATCCGTGGCGTAGGGACGGGTTTTACAAAAAATAATCGCCTGAAATCCAAAATCTCATAAACCCGCCCCCACCCAAATATCGCTATTCCTGTCAAATAATAAAATACAATATAGCAATCCTAATTGAGTCATAAATATTTTTACCCCACCCCAACCCTCCCCTTATTAAGGGGAGGGGGTAAGAAGTTCACAAACGATTTAGGATTGCTATATAAGATATACTATTATAGCCTTTCTCAGAAAGATGAGGTACGATCGAGAATTGGTAATAGGTAATTAGTAATTGGTAATGCCCGATGCCCGATGCCCGATGCCCCATGCCCGATGCCCCATTACCCTGTACCTCACCTAACTGAGAAAGGCTATAGTTTCATGAAATCAGTTTATAGAGTGAATTTGGCACACATCAAAGAACTAGAAAGTATTGTCGATGCTGCTGGTGTCTCTTGCTGGCAAGATACAGAGGCTTTTTGGCAACAACGGCTCGAAACAGCCGTTTTTCCAAGCACTCAAATAGACAGCATCGTTTATCCCAATACCCAGGCAGAACTCGCGGCTGTGATTGCTTGGGCTGGGCAAAATGGTTACGCTGTATTGCCTTGTGGTAGTGGCACTAAACTCGATTGGGGCGGTTTGGTCAAATTAGACTCGCCGAATGTCCGACTCATGGCTGTCAGCACTTCGCGCCTAAATCGACTTGTAGAACACGCTGTGGGCGATTTAACCGTGACTGCGGAGGCGGGGATGAGGTTTGCGGATTTACAGCAAGTTTTAGCCACAGCAGGTCAATTTTTGCCGATCGACCCCGCATATCCACAACACGCAACCTTGGGCGGCATGATCGCTACTGCTGACACAGGTTCCCTGCGACACCGCTATCGGGGTGTTCGGGATTTGCTGTTGGGAATGACTTTTGTGCGATCGGACGGTAAAATTGCCACTGCGGGCGGTCGAGTCGTCAAAAACGTCGCCGGTTACGATTTGATGAAACTATTTACCGGTGCTTACGGCACATTGGGTGTCATCAGTCAAGTAACTTTCCGAGTTTATCCGCTCCCTGAATCCTCTGGAAGTTTAGTATTAACTGGGGAAACTAATGCTTTAATTCAAGCAACCCAAATCCTATTATCTTCAGCTTTGACTCCCACAGCAGTTGACTTGCTGTCACCCGATTTAGTCACCAAATTAGGTTTAGGAAAAACCACAGGATTAATAGTCAGATTTCAAAGTATTGCAGAGAGTGTTAAACAACAATCAGCCCGCTTGCTAGAAGTTGGGGAAAAATTGGGTTTACAAGCAAATATCTGTCGCGAAAAAGATGAGAATCAGTTATGGCAAACATTGCCAGAAACAATCTGGAATTCTCCCCAAAACTCCACAATTATCTGCAAAATAGGCATCAAACCCTCCGAATCTGTTAAACTCATTGACCAATTCCCAATCCAAGACGCTGTGATTCATGCAGGTAGCGGTTTGGGCATTTTGCGCTTTGATGAGACTGCGACTGCGGAAGTGATTGGGAAAATCCGCAGAGGGTGCGAAGCCAAAGGTGGTTTTCTCACGGTTTTGGTAGCGCCTGCGGCTCTCAAGCAAGAGTTGGATGTTTGGGGCTATACTGGAAGTGCGATCGATGTCATGCGCGGGATTAAGCAACAGTTTGACTCGGAGAATGTTTTGAGTCCTAATCGTTTTCTAAGCGGTGTTTAGTTGAAACTTTTTAGTCAGAAGTTCAGTCTTTTTTTTGACGAACCGCGAAGGCGCGAAGACCACGAAGGAGGAGAAAAGAAGAGAAGAGAAGTATTTGTTTGCTTCTGATTTCTATTTTCAATAACTAAAGCTTTATTTTTTGTTCTTTATTTCTTATTTCTGCCCTATGCAAACTTCCGAAAAATCCCAAATTCCCAGCGACAATTTAAGACCTGCTAAGGAAAGCAATTTTTTAGCACAAAATCCTCATTTGCAAATTCCAGAAATACAAGGATTTGATACTAATAATCCGCCGAATCCCAAATTAATCGATACTTGCGTACACTGTGGCTTTTGTTTGTCTACTTGTCCGAGTTATCGGATACTCGGCAAGGAAATGGATTCACCCAGAGGCCGCATTTACTTGATGGATGCGATTAATGAAGGTGAAGCACCTTTGAATGAAGCAACTTCCCAGCATTTTGATACTTGTTTGGGCTGTTTGGCCTGCGTTACAGCTTGTCCGTCGGGAGTACAATACGACAAGTTAATTTCCGCAACTCGCCACCAAGTTTCTCGCAATCAGCAACGCACTTTTTCCGACAATGTAATTCGTACTCTAATTTTTAATCTTTTTCCTTATCCTCACCGATTGCGACCTTTACTTGTTCCCCTGTTTATTTATCAAAAATTAGGATTGCCAAAGCTGATCCGCAAAACAGGTTTGCTGAAAAAAGTATTTCCCCGTTTGGCCGCAATGGAATCAATTTTGCCAAAAGTTACTGTCGATTCTTTCCGAGATAATTTACCAGAAGTCATTCCAGCCCAAGGGGGAAAACGCTATCGAGTCGGCGTAATTTTAGGCTGTGTCCAGCGGCTATTGTTTTCGCCAGTTAATGAAGCTACGGTGCGAGTTTTAACGGCTAATGGTTGTGAAGTCGTGATTCCTAAAAGTCAGGGATGTTGTGCTGCTTTGCCGGAACACCAAGGACAAGCGGAACAGGCAAAAACCTTGGCTAGACAAATGATTGACAGCTTTGAAAATACTGGTGTTGATTTTGTGATTATCAACGCTGCTGGTTGCGGTCACACTTTGAAAGAATACGGTCACATTTTAGCAGATGACCCGGAATATCGGGAGAAGGCTGAAGCATTTGCAGCTAATGTGAAGGATGTACAAGAGTTTTTGGTAAGTGCAGGAATCACGGCAAAACTTCATCCTTTGGTTGACGGAGATTTAACGATGGTTTATCAGGATGCGTGTCATTTGTTACATGGACAAAAGATTAGTTCGCAGCCGCGTCAGTTGCTACACAAAATTCCTGGTGTGAAGTTGAAGGAACCGATTGATGCGGCTTTGTGCTGCGGGAGTGCGGGGGTCTACAATATGTTGCAGCCGGAGGTTGCTGATGAATTGGGAGTGCAAAAGGTGGAGAATTTGCTGAATACTGGTGCGGAGTTAATTGCTTCTTCTAATCCTGGTTGTTCGTTGCAAATTAAGAAGCATTTAGAGTTGCAGGGTAAGGAAGTTTCTTTGATGCACCCAATCGAGCTTTTGGATTATTCGATTCGCGGAATTAAGCTACTCAGGAAGTAAGTTCTCAGTTGTCCGTTGTCAGTTGTCAGTTGGGTGAGGCACAGGGTAATCGGTAATCGGTAATCGGTAATCGGTAATGCCCATTGGTGTCAACTTAACGTCAAACCCAGTCAGAGACTGCTGTTTGACTATTAACCCTAGATCCCCCCTAGCCCCCCTTAAGAAGGGGGGGACAAGAGTCTTCTCAAAGTCCCCCTTCTTAAGCTATCCCTTATAAGGATCTTTCTTAACATTTGGAATCGATCGCAAGGGAGGCTATCAAAC
>NZ_NXIB02000143.1 GCF_002412335.2 Tychonema bourrellyi FEM_GT703 | reverse complement strand
TAGGCTTAATAGTCAAACAGCAGTCTCTGACTGGGTTTGACGTTAAGTTGACACCAATCGGCAGTGCCGTGTCCCTACAGTATGATTTTGGGTAGGGACACTCCAAAAGCCGTCTCCTGATTTCGGCTAATAATTCCGATGCTACCGGATTTGATATGACTCACAGTTCAACTTTCTCGATCGAAAAAACGCCACTGCTGTTAATTGTAGAAGACAGCAACGAAGACTTTGAGGCACTACAACGATTTTTGCGCCAATCGCCCAGGGTTGTTCCCATCCAGCGGTGCGTGAATGGCGAGCAGGCATTGGCGTTTCTTTATCGAACTGGTAGCTATGTCGATCCTGAAAGTGCGCCCCGTCCTGGTATGATTGTGCTCGATCTAAATCTCCCCGGCATCGATGGACGGGAAGTATTGCGGCGGGTCAAACAAGATAAGAGCCTGAAAACCATTCCGGTTGTAGTCTTTACAACTTCCAACAATCCAAAAGATATCGAAGACTGCTACCAATTTGGTGTCAACAGCTACATGATTAAACCTATCAACTTTGCTCAACTAAAACGAGATGTGCAACTGCTCGTAGATTACTGGTTTGAAGTAACAACACTGCCCGATCGCCTAGAGAAGTAATTAATAAATTAATATTAATCATGGGTCAACTCTCGCGCACTATTTTAATTGTGGATGATTCTCCTGAAGATCGGGAACTCTATCGTCGCTATATGCTGCGCGATCGAGATTACTCCTACACAATTCTAGAAGCAGGTCTGGGGCGCATCGGGCTAGAGCTGTGGCAGCAACATCAACCGGATGCCATATTGCTGGATTACCGATTACCTGACCTGGATGGACTGGAATTTCTGGTCAAACTGCAATCCTTCACGCAGCAGCCGTACTTACCAGTGATTGTGGTGACGGGGCAAGGCAATGAGGCGATCGCGGTGCAAGCCATGAAATCAGGGGCACAAGATTATCTGGTCAAGGAGCACATTACGACCGCAGGGTTGCATCTGGCAGTGAATGGGGCGATCGCTACAGTGCAGCTTCACACCCAACTGCAACAGTCCCACGAACGAGAGCGCTTAATCTCCCAGATTACCCGGAAGATACATCAAACTCTGGATCTCCAGGAAATTATGGAAACGACGGTGACGGAGGTGCAACAATTTCTGCACACCGATCGCGTTCTGTTTTTTCAGATACAACCAGATGGCAACGGAACAGTAGTAGCAGAATCAGTAGGATCGGAGTGGCGATCGCTGCTCTCCTCTACAATGTACGATCCCTGCCTCGCTGAGAACTACTTCAGATTCAGCCCATCGCAATCAATAAGCCACGATCCCACCTTTGCCGAAGATTATGTCGAACGCTATCGTCAGGGTCAGGTAACGGCGATCGCTGATATTCAGGATGGCAGTATCGATCCTTGCCACGTTGAATTTTTGGCTCAGTTTCAAGTCAAAGCCAATCTGGTCGTGCCCATTCTGCATGAAAACCAGTTCTGGGGATTGCTGATTGCCCATCACTGTGCAGCACCACGAGCGTGGCAACCCCTAGAAATTGACCTGCTCAAAGAACTAGCAACTCAAGTGAGCATCGCCCTACGGCAAGCCGAACTTTACCAGCAGGCACAGCATGAATTAATTGAACGCAAACGGATAGCCGAAGTGCTGCAAGAAAGTGAAGAACGCTTCCGTCAGTTGACCGAAAATATTGATGCGGTGTTCTGGATCAAAGAGATGCCCGAAGACCGAGTGTGCTATGTCAGTCCTGCCTATGAACGCCTGTGGAAGCTGAACCCGCAGGAATTATATGACGATCGACAAGTCTGGATCAATTATATTCATCCAGACGATCGGGAATGGACTGCCAGAGCGTTTCAGGAAAAAGCAGCCACAGGTCAATTTGATGAAGAATACCGTCTGATCTTGGCCGATAGCAGTATTCGTTGGGTACACGATCGCTGCTTTCCGCTCCGAGACGGGGCAGGAGAAATTTATCGGTTTGCCGGGATTGCCCAAGACATCACCGATCGTAAACAAGCCGAAGAAGCGTTGCGACAAAGTGAAGAATTTAAGAATCGGATGTTAGAGAGCAGTCCAGACTGCATCAAGGTACTAAACCTGGATGGGCAGCTCCTTTATATGAATACGGGTGGGCTGTGTTTGCTGGAAATTGATGACATCGCTCCTTACCTGAATGCCGAATGGCTCTGCTTTTGGGATGGCGACTATCGGCAACAGGCAGAGCAAGCATTTGCCGCCGCCGCATCAGGCGAAGTCTACCTCTTTCGGGGCTACTGCCCAACCGCAAAAGGCACGCCGAAATGGTGGGAAGTGATCGTTAGCCCAATTTTGGATGCCTCTGGGCTGGTGGAACGAGTGCTGGTGATTTCACGGGATATCACCGATCGCCAGCAGGCTGAAATCGAACGCGATCGCCTGTTTGAACAGGAGCAAGTGGCAAGAGCAGAAGCCGAACGAGCCAATCGGATCAAAGATGAGTTTCTAACCGTTCTCTCCCACGAGTTGCGATCGCCCTTGAGTCCAATTTTGGGTTGGGCAAAACTGCTGCAAACTCGCAACTTCGATCCTGCTAAAACGGCCCAAGCACTGGCAACGATTGAACGTAATGCCAAACTGCAAGTCAAACTGATTGATGACTTACTCGACATTGCCAAAGTTTTGCGCGGCAAACTCAGCATAGATACCGCACCCGTCAATCTGATATTTATCATTGAATCGGCGATCGACACCGTGAGGGCCGCAGCCGTCGCCAAATCAATCCTGATTCATCCGGTGCTCCCCAAAATTGGGCTAGTGTCTGGCGATGCGACTCGACTCCAGCAAGTGGTTTGGAACCTGCTGTCCAACGCGATCAAATTTACCCCCAATCATGGACAGGTAGACATTCGGCTGGAGCAAATCGACAACCAGGCACGGATTACAATCAGCGACACAGGTAAAGGCATCAACCCCGACTTTCTACCGTATATCTTTGAGTCATTTCGCCAAGAAGATGCTTCCACCACCCGTAAGTATGGCGGGCTAGGGTTGGGGTTAACGATCGTCCGTCAATTAGTGGAAGCGCACGGTGGCACGATCGTCGCAGACAGCCCCGGTAAAGAGTTGGGAGCCACGTTTACAGTGCAGTTACCCTTGCTGAATATTGAGCCGGAAAACAACCAGACAGGGGATTTACCACCACAAATCTTCGATCTCACAGGAATTCGAGTCCTTGCAGTCGATGATGAACTTGATACCCGCGAGCTATTAACCGCATTGCTGACCCAATATGGAGCAGAAGTGCTGACAGTTGCCTCTGTGGCAGAAGTGCTGACAAGCCTGAAATCCTTTCAACCCGACGTGCTCGTCAGCGATATTGGAATGCCCGAAGTCGATGGCTATACCCTGATCCAACAGATCCGCGCTCTACCACCCGAACAAGGGGGACAGTTGCCGGCGATCGCCTTGACAGCCTATGCCACAAAAGGCGATCGCCAGCGTGCGATCGCCAGTGGCTATCAACAGCATCTGATCAAACCCCTGGAACCTGAACTGTTAGCTGAAGCTATAGTTGCCCTCACGTAGGGGCGGTGCCAAGAGTGCCCGCCCTCACAGGCGCCGGACGACACCGTGCATTGGTGTCAACTTAAGCCTGAAATTGTAGGTTGGGTTGAGGAACGAAACCCAACATTTTTCGTAGATTTGTTGGGTGGCGCTAGGCTTAACCCAACCTACAGCCTGAAATTGTAGGCTATTGGTAACAAGTTAAGCCTGTATGGCAGTTTTCAAGGGGATTCCAGAAGATGCCTCAAAGAAAAATTGGTGATTGCCTCGCTGTCGATCAGGGAAAGGTGAAACAATTAACTTAACATTGGGCTTTCGTTGAGATTTAACAATACCTATAGATTGGTAATTAATCGTGGTCTATAAGACAGATATCAGGCTTTGTTTCTCGATCGCAATTTTATACCCACAATCCCCACAATATTTACAATCCTTAGTTTGACAACAGACATGAAACCGAGTTTCATAGTCAAAAGTGTGTCCTGAACTGAATAAATATACCCATTTGATAGTTATGAATATTGGTATTGTAGGACTTGGTTTGATTGGTGGCTCGATCGGGCTGGATTTGCGATCGCGCGGGTTTGATGTTTTTGGGGTTTCTAGCCGGGAGCAAACTTGCCAGAGGGCGGTTGCTCTAGGTGTTGTCGATGCCGCCAGTGTAAATCTGTCTGACATGGCAGTAGCCGATGTGGTTTTTATCTGCACGCCCTTGGGGTCGATCGAGTCGATCGCCCAAAAGTTAGTACCTCATCTTTCCCCTGATACTATCCTAACCGATGTGGGTTCTGTAAAAACACCCATAGTTCAGCCAGTGTCATCTTTATGGCCGAATTTTGTGGGGGGACACCCGATGGCGGGGACTGCTGAAAGTGGGATTGAGGCGGCGGTACGGGATTTGTTTGTGGGGCGGCCTTATGTGGTGACTCCGACTGCTGAAACGCCTATGGCTGCGGTGGAGAGGGTGGAGGAGATTGCCCGATCGCTGGGTGCTAAAGTTTACCGATGTGGGCCTGAAGAACACGATCGGGCTGTGGCTGGGATTTCTCATTTGCCAATTATGGCGAGTGCGACGCTGGTGGCGGCCTGTGCTCAAGAGGGCGATCGGGATATTGTTAAGTTAGCGCAACATTTGGCGAGTTCTGGTTTTCGGGACACGAGTCGGGTGGGGGGCGGCAACCCTGAGTTGGGAGTGATGGTGGCGAGGTACAATCGGGTGGAATTATTGCGATCGCTCTCTATTTACCGCGACTGTCTAGACGAATTCATCAGCGATATCGAAGCTGAAGATTGGCAAGCTTTGGAACAAAAGCTGAAGCTGACTCAAGAGGCGAGAAGGAGTTACGACTTAAGCAATTAAAACTAAAAAGTTAAAAATTAAAAACTTGCGTAAAAATTTACTTGCCAATGTCGCAGTCTAGATTATGATTGTCAACGTCAATATATTGGCTTTCAATGTATACTTATTCTCGACTTAAGCGAGTTTTGCTGGGTAAATCTTTGCCCACCAGTGCATCTATTCACGAACGATTGAGCAACGCTACTGGACTAGCTGTTCTTGCTTCCGATGCACTTTCGTCTGTTGCCTACGCTACTCAAGAAACTCTGCTTGTGCTATTACTAGCGGGGAGTAGCAGTTTGAGTTTATCGCTGCCTATTTCGGGGATTATTATTTTACTGTTGGCGATAGTTGCACTTTCTTACCGACAGACAATTAAAGCTTACCCAAACGGCGGTGGCGCTTACATTGTAGCGCGAGAAAACTTGGGTATTTATCCAGGTTTGATCGCAGCAGCTTCCCTGATGATTGACTACATTTTAACTGTAACTGTCAGTATTTCGGCTGGGGTGGCGGCCTTGACTTCAGCAGTTCCCGGACTGCAATTCTACACAGTTGAACTGTGCTTAGTTTTTATTGTCCTCATCATGTTTGCCAATCTCAGGGGATTGCGGGAATCTGGCAATATATTTATGGTTCCTACCTATGCGTTTATCGTGGGCATTTTTATCTTGATTGGTACGGGTTTGTACCAACAAGCAACAGGTCACGTTTTGCCGACATTGGAAAATATTCCAGCTAAGGAACCTTTGGGATTATTTCTGATCGCGCGCGCATTTGCGGCGGGTTGTACAGCCCTGACTGGAGTTGAAGCCATATCGGACGGAGTGTTAGCTTTTAAGCCTCCTGAATGGAAAAATGCGCGGCTGACTTTGACCTATTTGGGGGTAATTCTGGGAGTGATGTTTTTGGGAATTAGTTACTTGGCTCATATTTATCAAGTGATTCCTAGGGAAAATGAAACGCTGCTTTCTGTGTTAGGAAAAGATATTTTTGGAGTCGGTATATTTTACTATTATTTGCAGGCTGCAACTCTGTTGATTTTGCTGTTGGCGGCGAATACCAGTTATGCGGATTTTCCGCGACTTTGTTATTTTTTGGCGCGAGATGGGTTTTTGCCGAGACAGTTGTCGCTTTTGGGCGATCGCCTGGTTTATTCTAATGGAATTACTTTGCTCAGTCTCTGCGCTGCATTTTTAGTGATCGTCTTCCGAGGCGACACTACTGCGGTGATTCCGCTGTATGCGGTTGGTGTTTTTACTTCTTTTACTCTATCTCAATCGGGAATGGTAATTCACTGGTTTAAGGAGAGGGGAAAAGGTTGGCAACTCAGTGCTGTGATGAATGGTATTGGTGCAGTAGCAACCACGCTAGTTTTGACCGTAATTGTTGCCACAAAATTCCTTTTGGGAGCTTGGGTTGTGGTTGTAACTATCCCGATCGTAGTCAGTCTATTTTTAGCTATTAGCCGACACTATCGCTATGTAGCGGCTCGCTTGAGCATTCAGGGAGTAGAACCAAAGTTTTATCCTCCAAGACCTAAAGTTAAGGTGGCAACACATCCAGCAGTGGTGTTAGTTGGGCAGTTGCATCGAGGAACTTTGGAGGCTCTTGATTATGCTCGTTTAATTGCCGATGAAGTGGTGGCAGTTCACGTTGATATTGGTTTGACAGATCGAGAAAAATTGCAAGCGTATTGGCAAAATTTGCATTCGGATATTCCTTTGGAAATTTTGGAATCGCCTTACCGTTCTGTTGGGGAGGCTTTGACTCACTTTTTGACTTTGTTTGAAGAGCAGCGTCCGGGGGTGTTCTTAACACTGATTATTCCGGCTTTTGTGACGCGAAATTGGTGGGAGGGATTGTTGCATAATCAAACTGCTTTCTTTTTGAAGGCGGCTTTGCGGGCTAAGAGAAGTCGGGTGGTGACGACGGTTAGGTATTTTCTGTAATGGGGAATTGGGAATGGGGAATGGGGAATTGGGGAATGGGGAATGGGCAATTACCTAGTTGAAGGGCATTCTTTCTGACATCTGTTACAAAATCTGTTGCCGAAGTTCCTTTTTCCTACTGCTATAGTTGACATATCAAAAATGATGTGTCAAAATTTTAGTAACTAGAAAAGTTGCCTTTCAACTTATCTCCAAAAAGATTGCGGCTGCTGAACCAAAGTCTTTGATTACCTACAACATCTCTTCAATTTGTGTGGTTATATAACAAACCGCAACATACTTTTTATGCAGCAGCCAAAAAACTTGAACAGGCTTTTGCGAGCTTTGTCTCGGCAAGGTCTTGATGTTAGTTACAGCAACAAAGTTTACTCTATTTCTCTCAATAGTTCCTTGAAAGAACACTGGCAAGATGCCAGTGCCACAAAAGAGGTTAATAGTTCCTTAAAAGAACACTGGCAAGATGCCAGTGCCACAACAGCGGAAGTCTTGCTCCCAGAGGGTTTTGCGGTGGAAGCAAAGGCGCTGAAACAGTTAGCAAACCTGGCTAATGTTCGCCATCCTCAAGGTGGTTGTGTTTGTCGCACCTGTGCTACTCCTGATTTCCATCCGGGTGATTCGGGTGTCGCGATCGGCTCTATTGTAGAAACAGCAGGAATGGTGATTCCGGCGGCTCTCGGTTCTGATATTAACTGCGGGATGCGGTTACACGTTGCGGATTTGTCGATCGCACAATTCTTAGCAAAACGCGATCAGTTTGTAGAATTACTGAAAGGCGATTACTTTTTCGGTACTCGCGATGTCAGCATGACGGCAAAAACTGCTCGCGCTATGTTCCAACACGGGATTCCCGGATGGCTGGATGCTATGTTGGACAAGGCAACTGGTAGTGTGGTAAATTCCGATTTTGAGCAGTTGGCGACAGAATGCGATCGCACTTTTCTCGGCGGTTCCATGAATGGCGATGTCAAATGGGCTCCCGCAGAATTAGTCCCAAACGACGGCTTAGTCAGGGATGGTGGCTTGGGTACTATCGGAGGTGGCAATCATTTTGTGGAAATTCAAGTGGTTGACGAAGTTCTGGACAAGGCTAGGGCTTATAATTGGGGTGTGCGATCGGGACAAATCGCTTTCATGATTCACTCCGGTTCTCGGAATGTGGGTAAATATATCGGTGGAATGTGGCGCGATTGGGCCCGTGACGCTTGGCCGAAAAACCTCAAATACCCAGAGTCAGAGCTTTTCCCGCTGTCACTCTCAGCAAATCCCGAACTTGTCCACAGTTATCTGCAAGCGGAAGCAACAGCGGCTAACTATGGTTTCGTGAATCGTTTGCTGTTAGCAGAACTTTTGCGACTGCGTTTGCGCCAAGTTTTCGGCGACATCGAAGCTCCTTTAGTCTACGATTTACCTCACAATATCACTTTAGCTGAAGGTGCCGGTTGGGTGACTCGCAAAGGTGCTTGTCCTGCCTATGTCGAACAGCCTTTAATCATACCGGGTTCGATGGGTGCGCCGTCTTATCTGCTAATTGGTAAGGGAAACGATCGATTTTTGCGATCGGCTTCTCACGGTGCTGGTAGAGCTCGATCGCGTTTCGATATGAGTCGCGAAGGTGTTGACAAAAGTGACACTGCTTTGGGTTTAACTGGCGTAGATTGCATTACCTTAAGGGAAGAGCGCAGAATAGAAGAAGCACCGGCAGCTTACAAGCCTATTCAACCAGTAATTGACGCTCAAGTAGAGGCACAAATGGTTGATGTAGTCGCTAAAATGAAGCCTGTGTTAACCTTTAAAGCGTAAGCTACGCTATTTGTTTGTTTTCAAGAATTGTTGTCAGGAACAGGCTAGAAGCCCGTTCCACAAGACAAATTCTTAATTGTGGAACGGGCATCGGAACAGGCTAGAAGCCCGTTCCACAAGACAAATTCTTAGTTGTGGAACGGGCATCTTGCCCGTTCTCAAAGCTGTAAGAATAAGTACAAAATCTAAAAACTGCCCAATTACCCCCATCCTCAATTGTCACCAAATTCCCCTAAATCTACCCATCCTTTGCAGCGGCTGCTGAAATACGGGCGCCGCTACCGCCTTCAAACTTGGCTGGCAACTATCTCTTCCTTTCTGAATAAACTCTTCGACTTAGCGCCGCCCGCATTAATCGGAATTGCGGTTGATGTGGTGGTGAAACATGAAGATTCGATTATCGCTCAGTGGGGCGTAAAAGATGTTTTTTGGCAACTGGCAATTATCACCCTTTTGAGCGCGATCGTTTGGGCATTGGAATCTATTTTTGAATATGCTTACGATTATCTGTGGCGTAATTTGGCTCAGAATATTCAGCACGATTTGCGATTGGAAGTTTATAGCCATTTGCAAGAATTAGAATTAGCTTATTTTGAAGAACGCAGCACTGGTGGTTTGATATCGATTCTGAATGATGATATCAATCAACTGGAGCGTTTTTTAGACGGCGGTGCTAATGATGTAATCCAGGTAATTACCACGGTAATTATTATTGGCGCGGCTTTTTTTGCAGCATCTCCGACTGTTGCTGTGCTGTCTATGTTGCCGATTCCGTTTATTGTCTGGGGGTCGATCGCATTTCAGAACCGTCTCGCCCCTCTATACGCTGATGTGCGGGAAAAGGTGAGCTTTTTGAATGGTCAACTGTTGAATAATTTGAGCGGAATTACTACTATTAAAAGTTTTACTTCTGAGGATTATGAAACTCAGCGCATAGAAACCCAAAGTGAGGCTTATCGCCAAAGTAACCGAAAGGCGATCGTGCTTTCTGCTGCTTTTATTCCGTTGATTCGGATTCTGATTTTCTTGGGGTTTATCGCCACGCTATTTTTGGGCGGTTTGGAAGTTGTGGCGGGCAGTTTGTCTGTGGGAACTTACAGCGTTTTGGTGTTTTTGACTCAGCGTTTACTGTGGCCTTTGACTCGACTGGGAGACACTCTGGATCAGTATCAGCGGGCGATGGCTTCTACTAATCGGGCGATGGATTTGCTGGATACTCCGATCGCAATTCGGACTGGAGATATTCGATTGCCCATCAGTTCGATTAAGGGGGCACTGGAATTTAAAAATGTGACTTTTTCTTATCATCAAAGAAGACCGATTTTACAAAATTTTTCCTTGACGCTGATGGCGGGTAAAACTACTGGGATAGTTGGCCCTACTGGTTCGGGAAAAAGTACGTTAGTGAAGTTAATTTTGCGGCTTTATGAGGTACAATATGGTCAAATCACTCTGGATGGCATAGAATTAACTAAACTGAATTTAAAAGATTTGCGTGGGGCGATCGGATTGGTAAGTCAAGATGTGTTTTTATTTCATGGTACGGTAGCCGAAAATATTGCTTATGGCAGTTTTGATGCAACTAATTCTGAGATAATAGATGCTGCAAAAATTGCGGAAGCCCATGAATTTATCGCGCAATTGCCGGATGGTTATGAGACAATTGTGGGGGAACGGGGTCAAAAATTGTCGGGGGGACAAAGACAGCGGATTGCTATTGCTAGGGCTGTTTTGAAGAATCCGCCGATTTTGATTCTGGATGAGGCTACTTCAGCGGTGGATAATGAGACTGAGGCGGCTATTGGGCGATCGCTCGAACGAATTACTCAGAATCGGACTACAATTGCGATCGCGCACCGTCTTTCTACTGTCCGCAATGCCGACTGCATTTTTGTGATGGATGAGGGGCGAGTGGTAGAATCGGGGCAGCACGAACAACTTCTCGAACATGACGGAGTTTATGCGTCGCTCTGGCGCGTCCAATCTGGTATAAAATAGGAACGTAGCGGTTTTGGGCATGGGGAATTGGGAATTGGGAATTGGGAATTGGGCATGGGGCATGGGGCATGGGGCATGGGGTATAGGGC
>NZ_NXIB02000142.1 GCF_002412335.2 Tychonema bourrellyi FEM_GT703 | reverse complement strand
TATTTGTTATTTGTTATTTGTTATTAGTCAGTCAACTGTCAACCGTCAACCGTCAACTGTCAACCGTCAACCGTCAACCGTCAACTGTCAACCGTCAACAGTCAACTGTCAACGGTCAACTGATTAACTGATTAACTGAAACCAGGGATATTCAGTCCACCGGTCAGTTCTTCCATTTTTTCCCGCATCATCGTTGTTGATTTAGTGTAAGCATCTTGCATCGCCACCGTGACGAGTTCAGAAACTACCTCAGCGCCTTCACCCAAAGCATCCGGGGAGATTTCCACGCGACGGGGTTCTTGGTTGCCGCTGAGAAAAACTTTAACCAGGCCACCGCCGGCAATTCCCTCAATTTCCATTTGATCTAAGTCTTCTTGGAGCTTTTTAGCTCCTTCTTGAACTTGCTGAGCTTTTTTGAAAGCTTCAGTCAATTCTTTCATTTTGCCGAGGCCGAAGCCAAATCCTTGTCCTGATTTTGTCATGATTAATTTGTGATGGTGTGTGGGCTGTTAGTCTGCTGCTTCTTTATTAAGTTAATAATGCCCTAGAAAGGAAACTCTCCCAGTATTCTAACTTCTGGCTCCAACAACAGCGACCAGCGCTGCTGGACTTGCTGTTGGACGTGGCGGATGACTTGAAAAATATCATTAGCCGTTGCTGAACCGCAGTTAAGAATAAAGTTAGCATGGCGTTGAGCTACTTGGGCTCCGCCGATCTGGTATCCTTTCAGTCCAGCTTGTTCAATTAACCAGCCTGCCGCCTTCGGGGTGGGGTTACGGAAGACTGAGCCACAGCTAGGCAGGTGGTAAGGTTGACTGGTTCGCCGCTGGCTGAAATTATTGTTAGTTTCTGCCATGACTTGCGATCGATCGAATCCCGGCTGTAACTGAAAAGTCGCTTCTGTCACCAGCCTTTCGCCCCCTTGCAACAACGAAGTCCGGTAACGGTAGCCCAATTCTTGGGGTGTGAGAATTTCCACCTTCCCACGGGGGGAGAGGACGCGAGCATTGACTAAAATATCTGCGATACAGCCCCTGTGAGCGCCCGCATTCATTACCACGCAGCCTCCCACAGTACCGGGTATGCCGACAGCCCATTCGAGGCCTTTCCAGCCGCGTTTAGCTGCTAACCAAGCGAGGCGAGGAATTGACTCCCCCGCTCCGGCTGTTAATTGACCTGTTTCTTCATTAAAACTCACCTGTTTCAAGTATCGAGTGCCGACAACCAAACCGGACAAACCCCGATCGCTCACCAACAAATTAGAACCCGCACCTAGCAGAGTCACCGTCAGCCCCTCAGCATCAGCCCAGGCAAAACTCGCTTGCAAAGCTTCTATGCTGCGGGGAGCAATGTACCATTCTGCTGGCCCACCGACTCGGAAGGAAGTCATGCCCGCCAGTGAAACTTGAGAGTTAATCTTGCAGTCAATTCCCCGTAAAGAAATAGGAGAATACACTCGCTGATAGTCCTTAACAGAGGAGTTATTGGAGATAGTCACCATCTTGCCAATCCTTAAAATTACCTTTGATTGAATACTTAGTTGAAAATCGATTCACTTGACGCTCCCCGGCATGAACGCACGGGGATTTCACGCAAAGCGCTGTCAACTCTTGCACCGCCATAATCAATGTATGTCCAGCTATCTCAGGAATCGGCTAATCCGGGCGATCGACTGATTGATAAACAGCCATCACCTCTGGAATAATCTGATTGAGATTCCCAGCACCCAGAAACAGCGCCAAATCCCCTGGCTGCAAATTTTGGGTTAAAAATTTACTTACCGACTCCAGGGAAGCCTGAAACTCCACCTTTCGCCCTTCTTTAGCAATCAAATCAGCCACCTTCTGCCCGCTAATTTGCCCTAAGTCGGGTTCCCCAGCACTATAAATATCGCAAACGACAACCAAGTCAGCATCACCAAAAGATTGAGCGAATTCCGGCAAAAATGTCAGAGTCCGACTGTAGCGGTGAGGTTGAAAAATTGCAACCACTCTTCCAGATTTAGAATTTTTTTCGCTACCTTTTATACGCAACTGAGCGGCGGCCAAGGTGACATGAATTTCGCTAGGATGGTGAGCATAGTCATCCACAAATAAGATGTCATTGTGAAAGCCCCGTACTTCAAAACGGCGGCGCGCCCCTTCAAAGCTAGCCATAGCAGAGACAATTGCCGAAAACTCTACTCCCAATAATCTACCCACTGCGATCGCAGCTAGTGCATTGCTGAGATTATGTTTCCCTAGCAACTTCAACTCCATTTCTCCCAGGACAACTCCTCGTTCCCAAATCCGAGCCTTGGTACTGTCAGCCCCGTACAGGACTTGATCTGCCGTGTAGTCAGCACCGCTGTCTGGCTGCAAGCTGTAGCTGATACTTGGTTTGAGGCAGTCTTTGACGATTTCGTCATCAATGCAGCCCACCAAGGTTTGACAATTTTGGGCAAACACCTTAAATATGTCTATTACCTGGTCAAGAGTATTGTAATGGTCTGGATGATCCAGTTCCACATTTGTCACCACGCCAATTTTGGCTACCAGTTTGACAAGAGAACCGTCGGATTCATCAGCCTCGGCAACTAAGTAAGGGCCTTTCCCCAAACGGGCATTGCCTTCCCAAGCATTTACCTCGCCTCCTACAACTATGGTCGGGTCTAAACCCGCAGTCATCAGCATGAAGCCGATTAAACTGCTAGTGGTAGTTTTACCGTGAGTACCTGCTACGGCAACGCTCTGGTAATCTTGAATTAAGGCTGCCAACACATCCGATCGATGAAACATCGGACAGCCTAAATCTAAGGCAGCTCGATATTCAGCATTTCCTTGATGAATAGCTGTAGAACAGACTACTTGGGGCAGTCCGAGCACCGATTTGGCTGCTTGGTCACTGCTATTTTGTTTGACAGCTTGGGCGATCGCCACAGAACCACCTACCCGGCTTTCACCCGCCGAAGGTACGGCTTTTTCTGGGGATTGACCAGCCGGACTGTGGTCTAGGGCAGACCTTTGAAATAGCTCAAAATTACTAGCGTTTTGACCCCAAAAAATATGAGCTCCCATTGCTTGCAAGCGCTGAGTTATGTGGCTGGATTTGATATCCGAACCATACACAGGCAAGTTGCGTTTCGCTAGAATATAGGCAAGGGCTGACATTCCGATTCCACCAATGCCGATGAAATGAAATGGTTTACCAGTAAAATCAACAGAACTTGGCATTTTCACTCCTCACGCACCACAACACGCCAATAACACGCGATATGATATCAAGAATTGTTTTTTCAGGATACATTTCGCTATAGATTTTTGTACGAATTTCTCTGCGCGTCCCTCAATATCGAGATTTGCATAGATGTTTTTCTTGTATCCCATTTGACTTCAGTACGGAGTAGATTTCCGGAACAGTAGTCATAGTTATAAATTTGCAGGTTAGAGAGGATGGGCTTTGGGGTCTGGGCAACAGACTGATTTTGGACTGATAGCATATTCCTGTATGATTTTTTTTCCATCCCCTTGCTCTGCTGGGATACAGCAGCAAAGACCCCGCGATGTTTTTATGCCCGATGTGGGGTGAAACCCACAAAGATTCAACAAGACTACCACTTTGTATGCAAAAAGTAGCGATTTTGGGGGGGACTTTCGATCCGGTTCACTATGGGCATTTGTTGATGGCCCAGATAGCGGTTGGTCAAGTTGCGATCGATCGCGTGGTCTGGGCGGTCGATCGCACTCCTCCTCACAAGTCGCACAGTGTTTTGGCAAGTTTTGAACAAAGGCGGGAAATGGTAGCTCTGGCGACGGCTGGGCGACCGGATTTTGGACTTTTGCCCCTAGATACCAATCTATCTGCTACTGGCGCGATCGACTCTTTGCTGTATTTGCAAAACTTGTATCCAGAGGCTCAGCTTTACTGGATTATTGGTGCTGATGCTTTCCAAACTTTGGCCAAATGGCCTAGATGTAGAGAAATTGGGGGGTTGTGTGAGTGGTTGGTGGCAGGACGCGAGACTGCGGGTGTTGACGTGGGGCTGATGGGAAGGTCGATCGATTCTGCGGGGGACGACGATATGCTGGTTCGGACACAGACTGTTTGTTCTGTTGTGGCGACGCAGATGGCTGTGAGGGGTGTCCAAATTCGCTGGCAGGTTTTGGCGATGCCGGCGATCGAGGTTTCGTCGAGTTTGATCCGTTGTTACTATAATGAAGGCCGTGCGATCGGGCATTTAGTCCCAAAGGCGATCGAGACTTATATTATGACTCATCAGCTTTACTAATTGGACGCAATAACTGGTTGTTCATTATGGACAAAAAGTTAGAAAGGATCAGCGCTTGCGGTATGATCTTCTTTCATAGCTAATTCTTAAATTTTTCCAAAATTTTACCCTAAGTTAGGGACTGCCATCATTAGGAGGTACTAAGGTGATTCGAGTCGCGATCAATGGTTTTGGGCGTATTGGGCGCAGTTTTACACGTTGCTTGCTGGGCCGAGAAAACAGCCAGCTAGAGTTGGTAGCTATTAATGACACTTCCGATCCGAAAAGTAATGCTCACTTGCTCAAATACGATTCCATGATGGGAACGTTGAAGGGTGTGGACATCACTACGGATGAAAATTCAATTACTCTCAACGGCAAGACAGTTAAATGCGTGAGCGATCGCAATCCCTTAAACTTGCCTTGGAAAGAGTGGGGTGTCGATCTGGTTATTGAATCAACTGGTGTCTTTATTGACCAAGCTGGTGCATCCAAGCATATCACTGCCGGCGCCAAAAAAGTCCTAATTACCGCTCCCGGCAAAGGGCCAGAAGTCGGTACATACGTGATGGGAGTCAACCACCACGACTACAAGCACAGTGACTACACAGTCATCAGCAACGCTAGCTGTACAACCAACTGTCTAGCTCCTGTACTGAAAGTGCTCCACGAAAATTTTGGCATCATCAAGGGCATGATGACCACTACCCACAGCTATACTGGCGACCAACGCTTGTTGGATGCTAGCCACCGCGACTTGCGGCGGGCACGAGCAGCAGCAATGAATATTGTACCAACTTCGACCGGCGCTGCTCAAGCTGTAGCTTTGGTAATTCCAGAATTGAAAGGCAGATTGAATGGTATTGCCATGCGCGTGCCAACTCCTAATGTCTCGGTAGTTGATTTTGTAGCTCAAGTAGAGAAAAAGACTTTTACCGAGCAAGTAAATCAAGTATTCAAGGAAGCTGCCGAAGGCTCCATGAAAGGGATTTTGGAGTACAACGATTTGCCTTTAGTTTCTTCCGACTATCGGGGAAATGACTCTTCCTCCATCCTAGATTCTAGCCTGACGCTGGTGATGGACGGCGACATGGTAAAGGTATTGGCTTGGTACGACAATGAATGGGGCTACAGTCAGCGAGTTGTTGACTTAGCTGAATTAGTCGCCCAACGTTGGGAAGCTTAGAACCCCGACTTCTTTCTACCCGTCTACTCGTTACCAGGCAGAGCCTGGTAACGCAGATCCGGAGGCACAGCCCCCAATTTTCCGCTTAGCCCTATTGTGAATTCCCAAATATGTAGGTTGGGTTGAGGTAACGAAACCCAACTCTTAATTGGAAAATCAGGTGTTGGGTTTCACTCCGGTGCAAACAGAATTGATGTGAATTCCCAAATATGTAGGTTGGGTTGAGGTAACGAAACCCAACTCTTAATTGGAAAATCAGGTGTTGGGTTTCGCTCTCGCTCAACATCAGGTGTTGGGTTTCGCTCTCGCTCAACCCAACCTACTTCTTAATCTCTGAATCTGGGGAGGCAGACTTCGTTTGTATAGTCGCGGTTTCAACCGTCGGAATCATCAATATAATTATATGAAAAAAGCGCTAATTTGTGGTATATCCGGTCAAGACGGAGCTTATTTAGCCAAACTGCTTTTAGACAAAGGTTATGCAGTTTCCGGCACTTCCAGAGACGCCCAAATGTCTAGTTTCGGAAACCTGACCCGTTTGGGAATTCGAGACCAAGTAAAACTAGAGTCCATGTCTCTCAACGATTTTCGCAGCGTCTTGCAGGTACTGGCGAAAATTGGGCCAGACGAAGTATACAATCTAGCCGGTCAAAGTTCCGTCGGTCTATCCTTTGAACAACCTGTAGAAACCCTCGAAAGTATTGCCACTGGAACATTGAATCTATTAGAAGCAATTCGATTTACAGGGGGCAAAATTAAACTTTATAATGCCAGTTCCAGCGAATGTTTTGGAGATACCGGAGGCAATCGGGCCGATGAAAATACTCCATTTCGTCCCAGAAGCCCTTACGCGGTAGCAAAAGCCGCAGCATTTTGGGAAGTAGCAAATTATCGGGAAGCATACCATTTGTTTGCCTGTTCTGGTATTCTGTTCAATCACGAATCACCGCTGCGGCCGGAGAGATTCGTCACACAAAAAATTGTCTCAGTTGTGTGTCGGATTGCCGCAGGGAGTTCGGAAAAACTGCATTTAGGTAATATTTCAGTCCATCGAGATTGGGGTTGGGCACCGGAATATGTGGAAGCAATGTATTTGATGTTGCAGCAGGATGAACCGGAGGATTATGTAATAGCTACGGGTGCTAGTTTTGCTCTGGAAGAATTTGTACAGACGGCTTTTGTTTGTGCGGGTTTGGATTGGCGGGAGCATTTGGTGACGGATGCGAGTCTCTACAGGCCGACGGAAATTGCTGTGGGGAAGGGGAATCCCGCGAAGGCGAAGGCTAAGTTGGGATGGGAGGCTAAGTATAAGATGCAGGATGTGGTACGGATGATGGTTGAGGCGAGGCGGATTTTTTGAACTAGAATTTAATATTAATATGGTATTGTAGGGTGCGTCAGTTTTAAGGCGTTTCCCATGTATAGTCAGTGTTCTAGCTGACGCACCCTACATGGATGTTAGTGGTTTAAATGCGTAACAGCTTACCGCCCTAAAAGCTTCACCAAACCAACACCCCCAAAGTAAAGAGCCATCACCGCACCTCCCAAAAGACTTTGAGTCAAAGGGTCAGTTGAAGGCGTTAACACAGCTCCCAAAACAGCCGCTCCCAAGATTACATAGCGCCAGCCAGATAACATTTGCTTAGAAGAAACTATGCCTAAAACACCAAGCAAAACTTGGACAATCGGGATTTGAAATGCTAAGCCAGTGCTGAACATTAATAATAAAACAAATTCAAAGTATTTGTCAATTGACCATAATTGCTCTACGACATCCGCTCCGTAGGTGACAAAGAAATTGAGCGCAGCCGGAATCAAAGCGATGTAAGAAAATACTAACCCGCCTAAAAATAGGAAACTGGAACCGAAGAAAACAGGTCCAAGCAAACCGCGTTCTTTGCGTGTTAAGCCTGGGAGTACAAATAATGCTATTTGATAAAAAATAAATGGACTGGCGATGAGTAAACCGCTATATCCGGCAACTTTGATTGAGACAAAGAAATACTCTCCGGGAGCTAGTTGCAAAAATTTGACTGATCCTGCTGGTACTTCTAATAGTTTAACGATCGGTCTAACATATAAAAAGCAGCCAACTATACCGATTACTACTGCAATTAACGCATAGAAAATTCGCAGCCGCAATTCTTCTAAATGATCGAATAACGACATCTCAACTTCGTCGGGGAGTTCGTCGAGAAATTCGTTTTCCAAGTTCCGGGAACCCATGAAACCCTCTGCTATTGGCATAATGCTGGGTTCGAGGTTATTGTCGAAATTTTGTTCGGATGTCTCCAAGTCTGAGGGGGATGTCATAAGGAATGGGGAATGGGGAATGGGGAATGGGGCATCGGGCATTGAGCCCAAAAGCATTGGCTTCAGTTATTATAACCAACAAATAACAGCCCACAACCAACAACTAATCACTTGTTCCTGATTCAATGCTAATCGCAATTTTGCCGACAGCCCGCCCCGTTTCGCTGTAAGTGTGGGCTGCTGCTACTTCTTCGAGGCTGTTCTCCATTTAAACCAGTAGGGTGCGTCAGTTAGAACCCTTACGCTAAAACGGAAAACCTGATAATACTGACGCACCCTACGCCAGGAATTTAAATGCCGAACAGCTTACTCTTAAATACCTCTAAAGACTCACTCTCACACCATTAGATAATTCACTAATTTATTACTTTAGCCAGACGCTTGGTTTCTTGGCAATCAAAAAAGACATGATCAATGCCGGAGCTAACTACATCAATGAAGCTTTAGTAGTTGATGGCAACTTAATTACTTCCAGGCAACCAGGAGATTTAGCAATATTTACTACGGCAATTCTAGCTCGCCTTGGTTACGGTGGAAAAGCAGTCGGTTTGCCAGAAGAAACTGACACAAATGCAGAATGGTGGAAGTTAGCTAATGCTTGGGGAGGCTCCACACAAGGCGACATTGTGAAAGGTTTGAATACTGCTCTGGCCGGTGAACGCTATGCTTGTGAAGCATTTGAACATTATGCGGAAAAAACGCAAGACAGCGATTTGCGATCGCTCCTGACAGAAATGATTCAAAATAAACAGCACCACATCATCGCTCTTGAAACTCGCCTCAATGATTTTGGCGAAAAACCGTCAATTCCCGCGCAAATTGCTGATAAATATGCTAAGCTGAAAGCTTCCATGCAAGGAACTGATGAGATGTTCTTGCTGCGGAGCACTCTCGGCGATTTACAAACAGGTGTTGTAGATCTCAACCACCTACGGGCAAAGTTCACAGATCCGGTATCAACAGCCATTTTTACAGAGATAGAATCGGATTTGTCCAAGTGCGAGCAGGCCGTTGCTAAAGTCTACCGCGCCCATGCTGTTTCCCAGGAAATTAAAGCTCCCAAGCCTTCGACTAGCCCCGCTGTAAAAATGTAATCAGCAGGCGGTTAAATAAGTTTGCAGTTGCAGGTTGACTCGCTTCGACTTCGGCGCAACTGCAATCTTGCGCTGTGAAAAATTAAATCTACTGATTTCAGGTAAAATAAAACCTAAGACTGAAAAGCAGGCACTCAAATAACCGCAAGGTGGAGGGTTTTATTCAATGGGTTCAATATTCGTTTCAGCCGGACATGGTGGCTTTGAGGGAAATCAGCGCGATCCAGGCGCGATGGCTTTTGGCACAACCGAAGCCCAGGAACTTATTCTGATTCGGGATTTATTGGTACCTGAATTGCGTCAGCGAGGCATAGAAACTTTCTCTGTACCAGATACTCTTAGTTTAGTGCAAAGTATCGATTGGATCAATAACCGATGCCGTGCGGGAGATGTCGCCATAGAAATGCACGCTGACGCTTTTTCAAATCCTCTGGTTCGGGGTGCAAGCGCATTTTATATTGGCAGCAACCCTAAGCGAAAGGCTGATGCTGATTTAATTTTAAATGGCTATTTGCGGCGTCTCCCAGGGATGGTCAATCGTGGCGCAAAAGCAGACACTGAAGCTGGTGTCGGTAGCCTTGGGTTTTGTCGGCACGTGGCTGTTCCTTCGCTGTTGATAGAATTGGGTTTTTTGACTAATATCGATGATTTGCGAATATTTCAAACTCGCCGCCGTGACATCGCACTTGGACTTGCTGACGGGCTGGAAGCTTGGTTAAAAAATACGGATTTGAAACCCTTAACACCTGCGCCAACGCCAACGCCAATACCAACGCCAACGCCAACGCCAAGACCAACGCCAACGCCAATACCAATACCAACGCCAACGCCAACGCCTCCACCTGTAACTTATGCACTAATTAATATCAACATCAATGGTGCAGCACACGAGGAGAAAGGTATTTTGGTGAACGGAAATGCTTTCGTTCCTTCAGAAGTTCTGGATATTTTTGATGTCGTGCCTGCTGCGGTTAACAGACGGATTACTTATAAGGGTGTAGTATTTGTACGGGCGATCGATTTGCGCGATCGCGATATTGCCGTAGCCTGGGATCAGTCAACAACATCAGTATCTCTGCGATCGCGCCGTGATATCCTTGCAGGAGTGGGAAAAATCATGAATCGCGGTCAAATTACGGCCCAACAAATGACAGTATTCCTGAACAAAAACAATAGCAAAGCCCTGACACAATTTCCCAATTTACCTCAAATTTACCTACAAGAAGCAGCGGCCGAAAGCGTCAACCACGACCTAGCTTTTTGTCAAATGTGCTTGGAAACAAACTTTCTGAATTTTGGTGGTTCTGTCAAGCCCGAACAATTTAACTTTGCCGATATGGGAGTAATTAGCACCACAAGTGCTGGCCTCTCATTTCCCGATGCCCGCACAGGAGTTAGAGCGCAAATTCAGCATCTGAAAGCCTACGGTAGCACAGAACCAATCAACCAACCTTTAGTTAAAGAAAACGTGCGTTTTAAGTTTGTCAAACGTGGGGTCGCGCTGACAGTCAATGAATTGGTCGGACGCTGGAATTCCGACCCTCAATACGCACAAAAAATCTTGAATACAATCCGGTTATTGTATGAAAATGCAGGTTTGTTATAGCTGAGACCTGGCACTAATCCTAACAGATTTGATATCATTCAGTAGGGACACGGCAGTGCACATTGGTGTCAACTTAAGCCTGAAAGCGTTGGTATCTCTCGTTCATGGCCAAGTCTAGATCCCCCTAAATCCCCCTTAAGAAGGGGGACTTTGATCGGACTCCTGTCCCCCCCTTCTTAAGGGGGGCTAGGGGGGATCTAGATTTAATAGTCAAACAGCAGTCTCTGACTGGGTTTGACGTTAAGTTGACACCAATGGGCAGTGCCGTGTCCCTACGGGGATGCTTAGTTGCATAAGTCCTATAATTCTGACAAACTTTCGCCTCAATATCAGTAAGGCTGTAGGAGGAATAATCGTGGTAAAGGGCTAATTGGGATGAAAAGTGCTGATACCGAAAAAAAGAACATAGAAACGGGGCCATATGTCGAAGTTTGTAACCAGTCAACAAACGGGGAAATGCTGGAGATAAAACTATCAGACCTATGCAAGTAAGGATTGATTTTATTTAAGCTCATCACTCCGTAATGCAAGTACATATAAATGTCACTACTTAGGGGATAAGCTATGAGGGCAAGTACCAAAAAGGGGATTGCATACTTGCAAATATCCAGAAAGCTGGAACTTGTCTGTTTTTTTTGAATTAACCAGATAATATATGTAACGGTTGCTATCAAGTAGCAACCGTTAATTAGAAGTCTGATGAGACTGAGACCGCTGGTGGGGAAATCGTTATAGTTTTCTCCACCCTGTAAAACGCTGTAAAACTTGGTGATTCCCAGGGAAGTCATCGCCACACAATAAACTAGGGAAGCTGCTATTGCTATAGAAAATAGTACCTTCTGATTTTTTAAGATAGTGTTGACCATAATGTTATTTATTCAGTTATTTATTGATAAAAATAATCCATGCCCTATGCCCCATGCCCTATGCCCTATGCCCCATGCCCTATGCCCTATGCCCAATTGCCAATTACCAATTCCCAACTAAATGATGTTCCATCGCAAAACGAACCAGTTCTGCACGGTTACTACTGTCAGTTTTTCTGAACAAACTACTGACGTGCTTTTCGACAGTTCGGGGACTGAGGTGGAGCCGATCGCCTATGAGAATATTAGAAAGACCTTCTGTGAGTAAATTCAGCACTTCTCGCTCTCGCTGGGTCAACATCGGAGAACTTGGGCCCATAGACGCCCGTGAAGCGGAGCTATCCCGTAGGGAATCGCGCATTTCTGACTTTTGAGTTGAAAAATCCAATTCACCATTGCCCTTGACTCTGTTGCGTCCCTCTGTGTGGATGATTTCTGGTTCAGGGGAGCGAGATGGTGCCTGGGCGATTAGAGCATATCGATCGAGCAAAGAGCGAATTACCACCCCCAATTCACTGAGTTCAAAAGGCTTCGCCAGAAAATTGTCGCAGCCCATCTGATAGCCCCGAATCCGTTCCTCCGTACTCGTCCGTTCCGTCAGAAAAATCACCGGTAGTAGCCGGAAAGCCGGACGAGTCCGAACTCGCCTGACGAGTTCGTAGCCGTCCATTTCGGGCATTGTGATGTCAGTAACAATCAAATGAGGCTGAAATTCCTCTACCAAGCCGAGAGCTTCTTTGCCGTTCTCAGCAGCGATTACCGAATAACCCAAAATTTCCAGGTAATCGTTAATCGACAAGCGAGTCGCAAAATCATCGTCAGCAACCAGAATTGTCAAGGGCATGGGGGAGAACTAAAAGTTAAACATTAAAAATCAAAAATGACGAATCTCACTCTCAATTTTTAATTCTACTGGCTAACTTCCTTTATAGCTTGTCGTCAAAGTAGACGGCTGCCCAAAGTTACCTTCTAAGAGCACATTCCGCCCGTTAGCAGCCAAATGCCGTAGAATTTTGTAAATTATCTCGATTTGGTCTGGCATTCCGGCTTTTTCGGCAATTTCTGCTACAGACAAAGGAGTTGTAGCGTCTTTGATAACTTGTAGTACCTGTTTTTGCAAGTCCAACACAGCAGCAGCAGCTTTTTTGCCTGCTTCCACACCGGGTTGATGATAAGCATTGACATTTACCAAGGAACCGTAAAAACCTACGGCTCTTTCGTAGAGGGCAATTAATGCTCCTACTGTCCGAGGATTTACTTGCGGTATGGTCAGAGTAATCGAATCTCGCTGCTTTTCATACAAAGCTTGTCGGGTTCCCTGCAACAAACCCGACAAATAGTCTCCTGAAGTCACGCCGGTTTCGACTTCGGGAGAAACGCCTTGTCTGTCTTCCAAAACTTCGATAAATGTTAAGAAGAAATTGGACACGCCTTCTCGCAATTGCTGGACGTAGGCGTGTTGGTCGGTTGTGCCTTTGTTACCGTAGACTGATATTCCTTGATAAACTATGTTGCCGTCTAAGTCTTTCTCTTTGCCGATCGACTCCATGACTAATTGCTGCAAATAGCGACTGAATAATAGCAGTGAATCTTTATACGGCAAAACTACCATATCTTTTTCGCCGCGTCCGTTGCAGGCAAAATACCAAGACATTGCTAACAGGGCGGCGGGATTGTGTTTGATTTCGGTGGTTCTGGTAGCTTCGTCCATGACTTTAGCACCGTCGAGCATTGCCCGAATGTCGATGCCTTGCAAAGCTGCTGGCAAAAGTCCGACTGTTGAGAGTTCCGAAGTGCGTCCTCCCACCCAATCTGCCATCGGGAAGGTGGCAATCCAGCCTTCGGATTTGGCTAATTTGTCTAGTTGGCTGTCAACTCCGGTGATGGCAATTGCTTGTTTGGCGAAGTCGAGTTTTTGGGCGGCGAAGGCTTTTTGAACTTCGATCATGCCGTTGCGGGGTTCGGGGGTGCCGCCGGATTTGGAGATGGTAATTACTAGGGTGCTGACGAGTTTGTCTTTGATTTTGTTGAGGGTGCGATCGATCCCCGCCGGATCTGTGTTGTCAATAAAATGTATTGCTAGGGGCCCAATGTCTGGGGATAAAGCTTCGGAGACAAATTGGGGGCCGAGGGCGGAACCACCGATGCCGATCGAGATAATATCGGTAAATTGAGGAGCAAATGGTGGTTTGATATCGCGGTTTTGAACTTTATTGACAAATAGTTCGACTTGTGCTATGCCTTCGACTATTTCTTGTTTGAGTTCTGAGGTAGGGGCGATATCGGAGTTTCGCAGCCAGTAGTGGCCTACCATGCGGTGTTCGTCTGGATTGGCGATCGCACCTGCTTCTAAAGCTGCCATGTCTTTGAAAGCTTTGTCAAATTTGGGTTTCATTGTTGCAACGAAAGCGTCATTGAACCCCATGCGACTGATGTCGAGGTAAAGCCCCAATCCAGAGTGATAGTAAAGCCAGTCTTGGTAGCGTTGCCAGAGTGCTGTGGCATCCATAGGAATTCTCTACAATTTTTTAAATGTGCGATCGACGTCATCGGGAATCCACCAATTGTAGTTTAAAACTTACATATTGCACCTTCCTTAAGAACAGGCTTTCCGGCCTGTTCCACAAAGAGTCTGTTTTCTTGTGGGGCGATGCACCCTGCCCGCTCTCGAATCTGAAGAACAGGCTTTCCGGCCTGTTCCACAAAAAATCAATTTCTTGTGGGGCTTAGATTCACTTTTTACTTTTTCAAGTATAAATACTTAGTGTAGTATAATACACAGATATTAGAATTTAAGTGCGATCGACTATGCTTACTCTATCTCCAGAATTACAAAAAAGATTAGCAACTCCGCTGAAAATCGGCGACTTTGAAGTCAAAAGCCGCGTGCTGCAATCACCCTTATCCGGCGTTACAGATTTGGTATTTCGCCGCCTGGTACGTCGCTACGCACCAGATTCAATGATGTATACCGAAATGGTGAATGCTACGGGTTTGCACTACGTCAAGCAACTACCAAGAATTATGGAAATTGACCCAAACGAACGCCCGATTAGTATTCAATTATTTGACTGTCGCCCGGAATTTTTGGCAGAAGCGGCACAAAAGGCAGTGGCAGAAGGAGCGGATACAGTTGATATTAATATGGGCTGTCCGGTTAATAAAATCACTAAAAATGGTGGCGGTTCTTCTCTACTGCGATCGCCCGAAACAGCCGAGGCAATTGTGCGGGCAGTTGTAGAAGCGGTAGATGTTCCTGTGACTGTCAAAACTCGCATCGGTTGGACAGACAAAGAAATTAATATTTTGGATTTTGCCAAACGGATGGAAGATGCGGGTGCAAAAATGATTACTGTCCACGGCCGCACTCGATCGCAAGGTTACAACGGTCCGGCAAAATGGGAGTGGATTCGCCGTGTTAAAGAAGTTTTGTCAATTCCAGTGATTGCTAATGGGGATATTTTTTCAGTTGAGGCGGCGATGCGGTGTCTCGAAGAAACAGGGGCGGATGGAGTGATGTGTTCGCGGGGAACTTTGGGTTATCCTTTCTTGGTGGGAGAAGTCGATTATTTCATCAAAACAGGTGTGGAAAAGATAACTCCGACACCAATTGAACTGCTCGAATGTGCTAAAGAACATTTGCGGGCTTTGTGGGAATATAAGGGTGAGAGCGGTGTGTCTCAAGCGCGCAAGCACTTAACCTGGTATGCTAAGGGCTTTCCTGGTGCTGCGGAATTGCGCGGCTTGTTGGCGGTGGTAGAAACGGTTGAACAAGGTTGCGATTCGATCGATCGCGCGATCGAGCAATTACCCACAAGTTGAACAAAAATAGTCCCGGAGGTAACTGGCCCAATTAGTAGGGTGCGTCAGTTGAGAAAATCCGAATTTTTCGTACTAACCTCAAGACTGACGCACCCTACAGCGTCGTTAAAATGTGATAATTGCGTCCAGGAGTGCAAAAAGTCGATCGCCAGCGGGAACGAAAACAAAACCTGCCAGCGCGGGCTAAGATTTAAGACACAGTTGAAAATTGGTGTGGGGCAAATATGGATTCATTAAAAGGGCGAGATTTATTAAGTCTGGCAGATTTAAGTATTGACGAATTAAATTATTTACTGGATTTAGCAGCCAGTTTAAAATCGGGAATGGTCAAGCTGAAACGCAATAAAGTTCTCGGCTTATTATTTTCCAAAGCTTCGACACGGACACGGGTAAGTTTTACGGTAGCAATGTATAAATTGGGAGGGCAAGTTGTTGACCTAAATCCCAACGTTACTCAAGTCAGCCGTGGCGAACCTTTGGTAGATACAGCG
Source organism: Tychonema bourrellyi FEM_GT703 (assembly GCF_002412335.2). Taxonomy (GTDB): domain Bacteria; phylum Cyanobacteriota; class Cyanobacteriia; order Cyanobacteriales; family Microcoleaceae; genus Microcoleus; species Microcoleus bourrellyi. Next base: position 4,572 of record NZ_NXIB02000142.1, on the reverse strand, counting down.
CGGGTTTTAGACAGATATCTAGACGTTTTGGCGATTCGGACTTTCGAGCAAAAGGATTTAGTCACTTTCGCTAATTATGCAAAAATTCCTGTGATAAATGCCTTGACTGATGACGAACATCCCTGTCAAGTCCTAGCAGATTTAATGACAGTCAAAGAGAGTTTTGGTAAGTTAAAAGAAGTGACTCTAACTTATTTAGGCGATGGCAATAACATGGCTAATTCGCTGATGTTAGGTTGTGCAATGATGGGGATGAATGTGAGAATTGCTTGTCCTGAAGATTTTATGCCCAATCCTGACATTGTGGAAAAAGCCAAAGCAATTGCTAATGGCAAAACAGAAGTTACTGTGAGTGTTGATGCCAAAGCTGCTGTCAAGAATGCTCAAGTAATTTATACGGATGTTTGGGCGAGTATGGGACAAGAAGAGGAAGCAAAAACCAGGATTCCTTTGTTTGAGCCTTATCAGGTAAATCAAGAATTGGTAGAATTGGCAGATAAGAATGCAATTGTATTGCATTGTTTGCCAGCGCACCGAGACGAAGAGATTACAGATGCGGTAATTGAAGGCAGTCAATCGCGCGTTTGGGATCAAGCCGAAAATCGGATGCACGTTCAACAAGCTTTGTTAGCTGGTATTCTCGAAAGCGACTAGGAAGTATCGGAATTTTCAGAGTCGCGCATCGGGAATGGGGCATAGGGCATCGGGCATCGGGAATGGGGCATCGGGCATCGGGCATCGGGCATCGGGCATCGGGCATCGGGCATCGGGCATCGGTTAACAGTCAACAGTCAACAGTCAACAGTCAACAGTCAACAGTCAACAGTCAACAGTCAACAATGCCTCATTCCCCATTCCCCATTCCCTATTCGTTCATATTTTTGTAAGTAGCCACAGCAGAAGGCGAACTTCGATTTAAGTAGCGGAATATCCAATACTTAAATACCGTATCCAAGATCACAGGAAAGGTGGCAATAAACAGAAAGATAAACTGCCTATTTTCCGGGAGTCCGAAATGCCTTGATACACCTTCGAGAACTATTTCCCAACCGTGAGGTGAGTGGAATCCGACAAACACATCGGTAAACAAAATAATTACAAAAGCCTTAGCACTGTCACTGAGGCCGTAAACTACATCGTCCATAAAAGATTTGAGAACTTCAATTTCTTTCTTGTGGCTGAGAAGAACAAGCACAAAAGTAACGCAGGAAATTAAATCGGCAAAAATATTTTTGATAGCACCAGAGCTTTCATGCCCGTATTCTTCGGCTAGTTCAATAGCTTTCTCTTCAACTAGCTTTTTTCTTTCTTCTGAAGAAATGGATGGAGCCTTACCAATTAATGTTTGAAATTTGAGGTGTTGCTCAAATTTTGCCAATTCTTTAAATGCTTCTTCTTCCAAGTCAATGTTTATGAAAAGAGCAGCGTTGTTCTGAGTTCTCACCCGATCGACTATCGGCCCAACTATAAAATTTTTGGTGAGTTGATTGGTCAACAGCGGAACTAAAATCAAAAGTAAAATAAATCTTAAAGAAATGACTGTTTTTATTTTTGAGTTGCGAAAATTCTTAACTACTTCTTCTTCCGCTAACGGGTCTAATTCTTTGGTAATTCGATTCAGGGTTCCCAAAAGCGATCTAGGTAATAAACTCACTTCGTCAATATAAGTATCAACTTCATCAGCATCACTTTGGTTAGAGTTAGGTGAAGAGTTATTTTGGTAAGGCTGAGGACTACCATTTTTAGAATTTACTGGAACATTTTTTCGACGGTCAATCGGCACAATCGCTGTTGATTTACCATAAATGTACTTGCTAAGGACTCGATCAATAAACTCCAGCTTCTCAAATATAAGGGATGCTCGATCTTTGGTATTGATGCCTAATCCTTTTTGGTAACGATCGCCCAAAACTCCCGCTTTCGGTTGAGCAGCTACCCGCTGCGGTAGTTCTAAGAAATAACGACTAGCATGAAACTCAACCATTCTAGTTTGGATGACTTTGAGGTATTGTTGGAGATCGGATTTAAAGTAGGATAAAGTGCTGTATCCGTAATCGCCCGCGCGATCGCCAATTGGTTGACCCCCAAAATGCTCGTCTTCGATCGCCTTAATTGCTAAAGCAGCTTCGTAAGCCTGTTCTAGCGCTCTTTCAGGGGTTTCTCGATACCATTGGCGCGCACTGTAGAGATATTTTACAAATTTGTTCCAGAGAGAAGTATTCATAGCTAAAGCTGTTAGTCTGCTCGTAGTGATCGTGAATAAACTATTCATGGTATAGTAGCAAACTAACTTAGACTAGAAATCGTGTCCTCGGATTCAATTTGGATTGTCGGAGCCGCCCGCAGTGGCAAAACTACTCGCCTCATTGAGCAGTTTTGTATTTGGAGCAAAACTGTCAAACCTCTGCCAGCAAGAGTTTCAAGTCGCTTGGTTTCCGGGCGTGGCAGGATCGGACAGACTGGGCCAACAATTTTAGTTTTAGCAGCTAACGGGGAAAATCGATTGGAATTGACCGATCGCCTCACCTGCGCCACCCAAGGAAAATATACGTTTAACTCAACCACACCTTTTGGCTTTTTCGAGCAAGAGGTGATGCTCTTTTGGCCACTGCTAGTGGAGTCCCTGGATTTGAGGGCTCAATTTCCCATCCGACTCCAACCTGAAAAGGAACTGGAACTTGCGACTAGATTATGGCGTCGCGAGATAGACGAAGGGATTTTGCAACAAATAGGGGTAAACCCAAATCGCATGGTACGCCGAACTCTAGACTTGTTACAACTGGCTGCGGTTAGTGGCACTCCGATCGAACAAATTCCCAGTATTCTGGAACAGGGATTTGCTCAGGAGGGTGGCTCAAGCCATCTTTGGACTAGCATGGGAAATTTGCTGGAAAGATGGCGGGAGTGGTGTTTGAGGCGGGGGTTTCTGACTTACGGGATTATTTGCGAACTTTACTGGCGCTATCTGTTGCAGAATCAGACTTACCAACAGCATTTAGCCGATCGCTACCAAGCAGTCATCGCCGACGATATTGATGATTATCCAGCTATCAGTAGCCATTTGTTCGAGTTTTTGCTCTTGCGGGGAGCGACGGGGGCTTTTACTTACAATCCAGATGGAGGAGTGCGCTTGGGTTTGGGGGCTGATACCGCATATATGGCTCGACTGGAAACACGCTGTGTGCGAGTGGAAAACTTGGACAGACAAGCGGGTTTAGTCGCAGATGTTGGCGAGTTGGCGGTAAATTTAACTGTTGATTCTGATAATTTTTATCCTTTTGGTTTGAGTTTGCCTGAATCTGTGCGATCGATCCAAACGACTTCACGGGCCCAACTGCTGCGAGAAACTGCCGAAATAATTGCCGACGCGGTGAAGTCAAAAGCAGTTGGGCCGGGGGATATAGCCGTAATTGCTCCTGGTATTGATGCGATCGCCCGTTATACTCTGACCGAAATTCTCGCCCGCGACAACATCGCCACGGAATCGCTTAACGATCAGCGTCCTTTGTCGAGTACCCCAGCAATTCGAGCTTTGTTGACTTTGCTAGCGTTAGTTTATCCTGGACTCGGCCGTTTAGTCGATCGAGATGCTTTCGCCGAAATGCTCGTAGTCTTGGGTAGCCAGAGAAACCGCCAAGGGGAAGAGGAGTGGGAACCAGAGGCTAACAATCAAAAATCCCAAATCCCAAATCTCAAATCGATCGACCCGGTGAGAGCAGGTTTAATCGCCGATCACTGTTTTTGTCCAGATCTCGATCGACCCCAATTGCTTCCCATTACAGCCTTTTCCCGATGGGACAGACTCGGACACCGAGCTGCTGTGGCTTACGAGCAAATTGTGGAGTGGATCGAAGAACAGCGCGCACAACAACAGGAGCGACTGTTGCCGAGTCCACTTTCCCTGCTCGATCGAGCGATCCAGAAATTCCTAATATTCGATCGATACCTAGCCTACGATCGGCTAGCAGCCCTGCGAGAATTGATGGAAACTGCTACCCACTATTGGGAAGTAGACGGACGAATGCAGCAAATAGAACCGAAGGCAGGTAGTGACTCTGAGACGATCGCCGGTTTTATCCAATTGTTGCGCCAAGGAACTGTCACCGCCAACCCATTTCCAGTCCGTCCAGATGGGCTCGATAGTCAAACAGTCACCCTCGCCAATATCTTTCAGTACCGCAGCAGCCGCCGTGCCCACAAATGGCACTTTTGGCTAGATGCGGGTTCGTCTCTGTGGTTGGAGGGTGGGGCGGCTACCTTGTATGGTGCTCCTTTGTTTTGGCGATCGCAATTGGGGCGATCGTGGCAAACTGAAGACGAAGAAGCAGAAGGGGAAAAGCGGCTGCGGCGAATTCTGGTAGATTTGTTAAGTCGCTGTTCTCAACTTTACCTGTGCCACAGCGAACTCGCAGTCAACGGACAAGAGCAAACTGGGCCACTTATGCCCCTAATTCATAACTCTGTTTCGTACCAAAGGCGATCGATCGGCAGAAGGTAGAAATAAGAAGGAAGAAGGAAGAAGGTAGAAGGTAGAAATAAGAAGGAAGAAGGTAGAAGGTAGAAGGTAGAAAT